>JANWIY010000038.1 GCA_025449645.1 Chitinophagaceae bacterium
CACTTCCGGAATCTCCTTTTCAAGATCGTCCCGGTACCGCTGACTCAGGCATCCTGTAACGTATATTTTATCAAGCCTGCCTTTCTTTTTTAATGCAACCTGCTCAATGATGGCATTCACGGATTCTTCTTTGGCTTTATCAATAAAGCCGCAGGTGTTCACCACAACTATATTGTGATCCTTTCTGTCATTTTCATGAACAACATCAATCTGGTTGGCCCGAAGCTGACCGCTAAGCACCTCACTATCCACCATATTCTTACTGCATCCCAGGGTGATGATATTCACTTTATCCCTCCGGATGGTTTTTGTTTTCATGCGCGGCAAAGGTAGGTAGATTAGGTTGAACGCTGAGGGTGCCGTTGATGGTTGATAGTTGATGGTGGATGGGGTTTGAATGTGAATTCGCATATGGGAGCCATCAATTATAAACAATGAGTATCTTGGGATCCGAATATTATCAATGGCCGGTTTATTCATAAAATTCTTCAACAGTGAAAAAGCGGGGGGACTCATCCTGATCCTTTGCACAGTGGTTTCTATGGTCCTCGCGAATTCGCCTGCCGGCGCCGGATATGTTCATTTCTGGCATCAGAACGCCGCGATTCAGGTAGCCGACTTAAATATACCCTTCAGGATTGAAGAATGGATCAACGACGGCCTTATGGCTGTTTTCTTTTTACTGGTTGGACTGGAAATAGAAAGAGAACTATATATCGGCGAATTGTCCGAGTTCAAAAATGCAATCCTGCCCATGGTAGCCGCAATCGGAGGTATGGCCGTGCCAGCAGGGATTCATTTTATTTTCAACCACGGTACCCCTCAACAGTCAGGCATCGGAATTCCCATGGCTACTGATATTGCTTTTTCCCTGGGCGTTTTATCCTTGCTGGGGAGCCGCATACCACTTTCATTAAAAATATTTTTAACGGCCCTGGCTATCATCGATGACCTGGGCGCGGTGATTATCATTGCTATATTTTATACGCATTCATTTAGCGCTTTCTATTTGCTTCTTGCACTCGCCTTATTCGCCATCCTTATTTTCCTGAACAGGTTAAAGGTTTTCTCTTTATGGGTATATCTGCCCGCAGGAATTTTTCTCTGGTATTTTTTGTACCGTTCGGGTGTGCATCCCACCCTAAGCGGCATCCTGCTGGCCTTTGCCGTTCCCTTCAGGAAAAACCTGGTAAATCAGCCTTCTGCAATTTTGCAACATGCATTACATCTGCCAGTCAATTTTTTTATTATTCCTCTTTTTGCTCTTGCAAATACCGCCATTCATCTTCCGACCGGATGGTATTCAGATATCCTGAGTCCCAACAGTGCGGGCATTGCAGCAGGATTACTGATCGGAAAACCTTTAGGCATCGTTGGCTTCACCTTGCTTACTGTTGCATTCGGGTTTGCAAAATTACCGCAGGGAATGAATAAAATGAATCTGGCGGGCATGGGATTACTTGCAGGGATAGGATTTACCATGTCAATTTTTTTCAGCAACCTGGCGTTTAGTGCGGCCCCGGATGAAATTCAAAGCTCGAAAGTGGCCGTACTGCTGGCATCGTTTCTGGCAGCCATCCTGGGATGGATATTCTTGAAGAAAGCTACTCCTCAGGCTAGTCCTTCCAGCCGTTAGAGTGACTGAAGAGGCTGTCGACAAATTCATGGCTGTCAAATACAAGCAGGTCTTCCATTTTTTCTCCTGCGCCGATAAATTTTACGGGAATCTTAAAATGGTGGGCGATGGCCAGGACAACACCACCCTTCGCAGTACCATCAAGTTTGGTAATGGCAAGAGCCGTTACATCTGTGGCGGCCGTAAACTGCCTGGCCTGTTCAAGGGCATTTTGACCGGTGCTTCCATCAAGGACCAGCAAGACTTCATGTGGTGCGTCCGGCAATAATTTTTTCATCACACGCTTGATCTTGCTGAGCTCCTCCATCAGGTTTGTTTTGTTGTGCAAACGGCCGGCCGTATCTACAATCACCACGTCTGATCCTTTAGTAATACCGCTTTGAACGGTATCAAATGCAACAGATGCCGGATCTGCGCCCATACCCTGTTTTACAATGGGTACGCCTACCCTTTCACTCCATATATTTAACTGATCCGTAGCGGCCGCTCTGAAGGTATCGGCCGCTCCCAGCAGAACGGAATAGCCGGCTTTCTTGAAGTTATAAGCCAGCTTGCCGATGGTTGTTGTTTTGCCAGCTCCATTCACTCCCACTACCAGGATCACATAAGGTTTCATCGCGGGCAACTCAAAACTTCTCAAACCCGCTGATCCGCTTTCAGTAAGAATATTTTCTATTTCCCCCCGCAGGATCCGGTTGAGATCGGTCGTATTAAGGTATTTGTCCTCCCGGACTTTTTTTTCAATGCGCCGGATAATTTCCAGCGTAGTATCCACACCGACGTCTGCACTCACGAGCGCTTCTTCCAGATTATCCAGCACCTCTTCGTCAACCGTGCTCTTGCCGGCAATGGCCTTGCCAACGCGTGAAAAAAACCCTTCCTTGGTTTTCTGGAGGCTTTCGTCCAGAGTTTGTTTTTCCTTCTTTCCAAAAAGTTTATCGAAAAAACCCATTTGTATATTTTTAAGTCAGGAAAGAAAAAAAGCCGCTCCGGCCAGGAACAGCTTTTTAAAGAAAATTTAACCCTTTACTTTATTTCTGGGCAAGGTATTGCCTGATCTTATCCTTATGGATAATTGCTTCTTTAAATGTATAAGCGCCGGTCTTTTGACTGCGCACTGCCCTGATTACTTTTGTCCAGTTCTTCGCCTCTGCTGCCACACGTGCATCTTTGGTCTTGATCGCGGTTTTTGCTGCTTTTGCCATTTTGCTAATTTGTTAATTTGAAAATCTGAAAATGAATCCTAGAATGAATGCTGAGTTAATAAATTAGCACATTTTCAAATTTACACATTTTCACATTCTTACTTGATTTCCTTGTGAACAGTCACTTTCTTCAGAATGGGGTTGAACTTTTTCAACTCCATTCTTTCAGGTGAATTCTTTTTATTTTTTACCGTAATGTAACGGCTGGTGCCCGGTTTACCGCTGGCTTTGTGCTCGGTACATTCCAGAATTACCTGGACCCTGCTGCCTTTCTTTGCCATTCCTGCTGAATTTTAAATGTTTTGTCTGCCTCCGCGGCAAATTTAATCAATCAGATTTTTTCCCCCGCTTTCCTTAACTCCTTGACGACCGCGTAAAGTCCGCGCTTATTGATGGTCCGGATTCCCTCTGAAGAAAGCTTCAGTGTAATCCATTTGTCCTCTTCAGCAAGGAAAAAACGCTTGTGCTGCAGATTGGGTAAAAACCTGCGTTTGGTCTTAATATTGGAGTGAGAAACACTATTTCCTGAAACCGGACGCTTTCCTGTCACCTGACATACTCTGGACATACCATCGGAATTTTGGACGGCGAAGGTCGGAAAAAATTCGGGAAAAGGGAAAAATAATGTGGAAATGTGAAAATGTGAAAATGAGGAATTTGAAAATTTAAAAGACCTGAATATTTGATTTTGCAAAGAGGAATTTTTCTTTACAATTTCAAAACCTGCTGATAATCACATCAAATTAGATATATACATAATATATAAGAAGGGATAAGATATGCATGATTTCCGCGGACCAAGCCCAGAAAATCAATGCTCCGGGGGCCTCTCATTCAGCATTTCCTAAGCACATACCTCATTAAAATTTAAAAAGCCTTCATTCCCAAAAATTACTCAATCATTCTTGTCCGCATTTTCAAATTATCAAATTTTCAAATTCCTCATTTTCACATTTTCACATTTCCACATTTTCACATTAACCTTCCCGAATTAATAATTCCTTAATTTACCATCCCTTTCGCTTTCGATATTTTGCAAAAAAGCGAAGTGAATGGCAATTATGAAAAGAAGAACGATTCCGAGGGATATCAGCTGGTTGGCTTTTAACGCAAGGGTATTACAGGAGGCAGCAGACCCTTCGGTTCCGCTGCGCGAAAGAGTAAAATTCCTTGGCATATTCTCGAATAATCTGGACGAATTTTTCCGGGTAAGAGTGGCAGCCCTAAACCGGATGAAAGAATTCAGCGGCAAAGGCAAGCTGAACATGCACATGGAGATTGCTCCGGAAAAGATCCTGCATCAAATTCAGGATATTGTTATGGTGCAGCAGGAGCGTTTTGATGAGATATGGAAAAACATAAATCTGGAAATGGCGAAAGAAAAAATCTTTCTCATTACCGAAAGAGAGCTCAATAAGGAGCAGCAGAAATTTGTACAGAATTATTTTGAAGAGGAAGCACGGGCCAATATCATTCCGCTGATGATTCAGAGCATCCCGCAATTTCCTTATCTGCGTGAAAAGTCCATCTACCTTGGCGTCGTACTCTCCAGAAAGACGCCCACGACTGAAGAGAAGAAATTTGCTCTGATAGAGATTCCCAGCCGGCTCTTAGGAAGATTTGTTATCCTCCCTTCCCCCAACCCCGATGAGCACCATATCATCCTGCTGGAAGACATTATCCGGTATAACCTGAAAAGCATATTTTCTTATTTCGCTTATGAGAGGCACAGATCCTGGGTTTTTAAGGTTACCAAGGACGCGGAAATCGATATTGACAATGATTTGTCAACCTCCCTGATAGAAAAAATTGAAAAGGGCCTTAAAAACCGGCGTAAAGGGAAGTTTGTTCGTTTTGTATTTGACAAGGAAATGGATCAGGATCTGCTGAATTTTCTGATCAAGGGACTTTCGCTGACAAAAAAAGGAAACGTGATCCCGGGTGGGCGCATCCATAATTTCCGTCATTTTATGGAGTTTCCAGACGTATTCCCCAGGAAAGGACAGAGGAAGAAACCCTTCCTTCCGCCGCTCCTCGGTAAAAGTCACCGTATCACCGATGTAGTGCTTGAGCAAGACCTGATGCTGCATTTCCCTTATCATTCCTTTAATCCGGTGATCGACATGCTTCGTGAAGCCGCTATAGACCCAGACGTCACCTCCATTAAAATAACCTGCTACCGGCTGGCTCCAAATTCAAAAGTGATCAACGCGCTTATCAATGCCGTAAGGAACGGAAAGCAGGTCACGGCCATGATGGAATACCGGGCCCGCTTTGATGAAGAAGCCAACCTGGAATGGAAGGAAGGATTGGAGGAGGAGGGCGTTAAAGTGATCGATATTATTCCGAATATGAAAGTGCATGCAAAACTCTGCGTAATCCGGAAGAAAAGCGGAAAGCGTGCCATTTATTATGGATTCGTAAGCACAGGAAATCTGAATGAAAAAACCGCCACCATGTATGGAGACCATTGTCTGCTTACCAGCAACAGGAACATCATGGCCGATGTTAACAGGATGTTTAACTACATGGAAAAATGGAAAAACGGCCTTGCTCCATTGAAAGCCTGCAAGACGCTTATACCCTGCCCGCTTTTGCTCCGCAAGGAGATCTACCGCATGATCAATTCGGAAATTAAGTCTGTAAAAAATAAAAAAGCTGCTTCGATCATGCTCAAAATGAATTCTCTTTCCGATGAGGACCTGATTTTTAAATTATATGAAGCAGCGAGGGCAGGCGTAGAGATCAAACTTATTGTAAGGGGCATATTCTGCATGCTTCCTGAAAATAAAAAATTCAAAAAACCGGTCACGGCCATCAGCATCCTGGATGAGTACCTGGAACATGCGCGGGTTTTCATTTTCCATAACCATGGCAAAGAGAAAGTTTATATATCTTCGGCGGACTGGATGGTGCGAAATATGGATCACCGGGTAGAAGCAACCTGCCCCATAACTGACTCCGCCATTCGTAAGGAATTAAAAGAAATACTGGACATTCAGCTGGCTGACAATGTAAAAGCACGATGGCTCGATAATGGGCTGCAAAACAAATACAAGAAAGATCAGTCTAAAAAAATCCGTTCACAGATTGAAATCTATCAATACCTGAATCAAAAAAATATAAGAATCCTGCAGGAAACAGTAGAACCGGGAAACGTGCCCGCTGCAAGCGATATGCTGATCCGAATTTAAGAAAACTCTTTTTTATAGATGATACTTGGAGCCATAGATATTGGAAGCAATGCAGCCAGGCTACTGATCACGGAAGTGCTGACAGCTGATAAAAAAGCAGTGTTTGAAAAATTAAATCTCGTACGGGTTCCTCTCCGGCTCGGTTTTGATGTATTTGATAAAAAAGAAATTTCGCAGGAGAAAACAGCCATGCTTTTAAATACCATACGTTCCTTCAAATATCTGATGGATGCCTATGGAGTGGTTCATTGCAAGGCTGCGGCAACTTCCGCCATGCGGGATGCGCGGAACAGCGCTGAAATACTTGAGGCCGTTCAGGCAGCTACTGGAATAAGTATTGAAGTGATCAGCGGCGATGATGAAGCCGCTTTCATATACGAAAATCATATTGCAGAAAACCTGGATAAGGAAAACGCCTACCTGTATATTGATGTAGGCGGAGGAAGCACGGAACTCACCTGTTTTGCGGATAACCGGCTCCTGTTCAAAAAATCATTCAATATCGGTACCATCCGCCTGATCAAGAACCAGGTCACGGAAGCACATTGGGATCTGATGAAGGATTTTCTTAAAAAGGAAATAAAGGGCATGGTCAAACATTTAACGGCGATCGGTTCTGGAGGTAATATCAACAAGGTTTTTTCTTTATCAAAACGCAAGGACGGAAAACCACTGACCCTCGAATTATTGAAGGATTACTATAAAGAGCTGAATAGCTTTTCTGTTGCCGACCGAATGCGGTTATATAATCTCAAAGAAGACCGGGCAGATGTAATTGTACCTGCATTGCAGATATACGTAAATGTTATGCGGTGGATCGACGCGCAGGAAATTTTTGTACCAAAAATCGGACTGGCGGACGGTCTTATCCAGGCGCTCTACAGCGAACTCAATGCCCTCAGACCTGTTGAGCCTGCCATTTGAATGCGAAGACCAAGATATTTCAGTCCATTCAGATTGAATGGAATTATCTTTATGGATATAACCTGATACCAGATGGTACCAAAAAAAATCACAACCCATATCCTGCAGAATATGAAATCTGCGGGCGAGAAAATCTCGATGATTACCGCCTATGATTTTTCTTTCGCCAAACTATTCGATAAGGCCGGAATCGATGTGATCCTGGTTGGAGACTCGGCTTCAAACGTGATGGCAGGCCATGAAACCACTTTGCCAATAACGCTTGACCAGATGATCTATCACGCATCCTCCGTTATCCGGGGAGTTGGCCGCTGCCTGGTGATCGTGGACCTGCCATTCGGGTCTTATCAGTCCAATTCCAAGGAGGCCCTGGTATCTGCCATTCGCATCATGAAAGAAACGGGCGCGCATGGCGTAAAGCTGGAGGGTGGTGAAGAAGTGATGGAATCCGTAAAGAGGATACTGGCTGCCGGAGTGCCTGTAATGGGACATCTCGGGCTTACCCCGCAGTCCATCTATAAATTCGGAACCTATACAGTACGAGCAAAAGAAGAATCGGAGGCGGCAAAATTAAAATCAGATGCGAAACTGCTTGAGGAAGCCGGATGTTTTGCCGTTGTGCTGGAAAAAATTCCTGCCCTGTTAGCAAAAGAAGTGGCTGCGAATCTCCATATCCCTGTTATCGGTATCGGCGCAGGAAAATATTGCGATGGCCAGGTGCTTGTCATGCACGATCTGCTCGGGATCAACACGGAATTCAAACCGCGGTTTCTGAGGCAATACCTGAATCTGAACGAACCTATTACCGCCGCAGTCGGGCAATACATCGAGGATGTAAGATCCAACAGTTTTCCAAATGAACAGGAGCAATACTAAAGATCGCTCCTGTTTTTGTACCTCATTACGCCTCATAGCCCGTTGGATTCGTTTAAATATTTTTAGAGAATTACCTGATGTCGGCATTCAGGATCTCATATATCTGAAGGCTCCCGTCCCCGCTTTTTAGCTTGACATACATTGAATGACAGCTGCCTGCGCCGGAAACTTCGGCCACCACTTTCACTTTATCGTAGAACATGCGTCTTAATTGTTTCTTTTCTCTTTCAATACGATTCCTGGCCGCGCGGAAATCGGATGAAGAACCGTGATTAGCTTTTTCCGCGAAAAGGGCAATATGACGATGATCATAATTGGCAGATTCCAGATTCAGTATCTGGCAGGAACATATCCTGGTACTGTAATAGCCAGTTCCCGATTCTGCCGGTAAGGACAGGATATGCAGGGAAATCAAAAGAAAGGAGTCTACACTTTGAATTGAAAACTTACTTACTCCGGCAAATTGATTAATCGGTCTTACGGAACCATTGCCCGCAAAGCCGGTGTTGAAGGCCAGGGCTAAAAATAAAAGGGCGAATACAGTACGGATCAAAGACTTCATGGCTACGATATTAATCAAGTGAACAGAGGCTGTTCGTGGATAAATGGAACTTGATTGAATACCGGATTTCGGGTAAGGACACAAATAAAAAAACCTGCGTCAACAGGCTTATCAGCGGATACAGATCGGGTCTACAAAGAATGCAATAAAATTTGAAATTTCATAGTCTTTGTTCAAAAAATATTTTGCGCCGGCCTTATAACGGTTGAGGTTTTATTCCGAATGACCATCACACAACTCATGTTTCAAAATTCTAAATGCCTGATCTTCAAAGTGGAGCCCAAAGTGCTATTTAAAATGCACATGCTGCCCCAGGAGTTAAGCGACTCACGTCGGACATTCAGCGTTTTCCTTATATTTATAAACCGTAATTCACCGATTATAAGGCGGCATTCGTCTATTATCATTAAAATTCGTGCAGTAAACATGTCTTTAACTTTATCTCCTTAAAAAACAACTTTAGTTTTGGCCGAACAGAAATCAAATGATCCGGTTAAACCGGGTTTCTTTCATTTAAAGTTATTTTCCTTGAATAAGAGAGCTGCGCAGATCCTCGCTCATATTGCTGCCTGGGGATGTTTTTTGATGCTTCCACTGATCTTCTACTCGCGTCCGGTGGATTCCTCTTTCATTCCGGAACAGGCGGTGACCCCATTCTTCTTTATCAGCAATTCTTTTTATATCGGGTTTTATTACGTGAATACCCATATGCTTTTCCCCAGGCTGCTGGAAAGAAACAAGATCATCTCCTACTACCTGATCATCATCGGAATCATGATATTCTTCGGCCTGATGCCGAGACTTTATCAATCCTATTTTGGTCATTTTCAACGATTCTCCACTTCGATTCCCCTGCATCCTTTAAGAAATTTTCATCCGCCAATACTTTCTCCAGGTTCCATCGCCATTTTCCTGCTGGTGTTTTTATTCAGCACAGGCGTCAAAGTGATGCAGAAATGGCTGAATTCCGAACGAAGGAACAAACAAATCGAGAATGAGAAGCTGCATGCAGAACTGTCCTTTTTGAAATCACAGATCAATCCACATTTTCTTTTCAATACTCTTAATAATATATACTCGCTGGCAGAAAATAAATCTGATCTCACACCTATCGCGGTCATGAAATTATCCAATATCATGCGGTATGTGCTTACGGAGGCAAGGCAGGACAGTGTGCCACTTGAAAAAGAAATGCAATTCATTAATGATTATATTGAATTGCAGAAGATCCGGAATACCGATAAAACATCGGTTGGATTTACGGTTGTCGGTGATATTGCGGGTAAAAAGATCTCGCCCCTGATCCTGTTGCCGTTTACGGAAAACGCTTTTAAATATGGCGTGAGTACACGCGAATTATCGCCTATCAATATTCTGATTGAATCAAATAAGAACCATATTCATTTCAGGATCAAAAATAATAAGCACAATAATGGGAAGAATAACCTGATCAATACAGGGATCGGGATTAACAATACCCGGCGAAGGCTGGAATTGTTATACCCGGGAAAATATGACCTGGAAATAGAAGACGAACCCCTCACCTACACCATTAACCTAAATATTCATTCCTGATGCTTACCTGCGTTGCCCTTGATGACGAACCGCTCGCGCTTCAGGTGCTGAAGAAATACATTGAAAAAATCTATTTCCTGGAATGCAAGGGTCTGTTCACAGATGTCGACGAGGCCCGTAAATTTCTGGAATCCACAAGCGTCGACATTATTTTCCTTGACATCCAAATGCCGGATGTCAATGGGATTGAATTTTCAAAATCCCTGAGCCTCAAACATACCGCCGTCATCTTCACGACGGCTTTCAGTGAATATGCCATTGAGGGTTTTAACGTAGACGCCGTTGACTATCTGCTAAAGCCTATCGAATATGATCGTTTTCTAAAAGGGGTATTTAAAGCCAAAGAGTATGTAGACTATCTGAACAGCCAGGAACTCCATCAGGGATATATTTTCGTAAAATCCGATTACCAGATGGTAAAAATATTCCTGAAGGACATTGTATATATTGAAGGGCTCGATGATTATATCAAGATATATCTTCCCCAAAGATCCATTCTAACCCTCATGACGCTAAAGACGATCACACAGAAGCTGCCTTCAAAGGAATTCCTGCGCGTGCACCGTTCCTATATTGTGCCGGTAAGCAAGATCGATCACATCAGTAAGAGTAAGATCCGCGTTGCCGATAAAGACATTCCGATCGGCATAAGCTATAGTGAAAGCTTCTTTATTGCCATGGAGCAGCGTCTCCAATAGGATTGCCCCTTTATATCTATTCTTGATAACTTGCGGTTTCAATCGAATCCCATGGATTTCCTTAAGGAACTGAATATACATGCTAATAACAGGGGAACATCAACCGGCAGTGACTGGATGGCTAAAAGCGGAAAGGCTTTGGAATCTTTTTCTCCGGCAGATGGTAAACGAATTGCAGGAGTCAGCCTTACGGGCAGGGACGATTATGATGCTGTACTGGATCAGGCCCAAAAGGCTTTTCAGGTTTGGAGAACCTGGCCCGCCCCCAAACGTGGCGAAGTTGTACGCCAGATCGGGGAAGCCCTTCGCGGGAAAAAGCCGGCTTTGGGCAGGCTCGTCTCATATGAAATGGGCAAGAGCCTGCAGGAAGGACTTGGAGAAGTTCAGGAGATGATCGATATCTGCGACTTCGCTGCAGGGCTATCCCGGCAGTTGCACGGTTTTACAATGCACAGCGAAAGGCCCCGACACCGTATGTATGAGCAATGGCATCCCCTGGGAATTGTCGGAATTATTTCAGCATTCAATTTTCCTGTCGCGGTTTGGAGCTGGAACAGCATGCTGGCCTGGGTTTGCGGAAATGTCTGCCTGTGGAAAGGATCAGAAAAAACGCCATTGTGCGCAGTGGCCTGCCAGCAAATCGCGGCCGGCATTTTCAAAAAAAACAATGTACCTGAAGGCGTGAGTTGCCTGATCACAGGGGACCGGCAGGCCGGCGAATGGATGGGTGCCGATCATCGGATCGCGCTGATCTCGGCTACCGGTTCTACCCGCATGGGGAAGGCCCTGGGCGCCCAGATAGCCGGACGCATGGGAAAATCCCTGCTTGAATTGGGGGGAAACAATGCGATTATCATCAGTGAATATGCGGATCTGGATATTGCAGTACTCGGAGCATTATTCGGAGCCGTTGGAACGGCCGGGCAGAGGTGCACCAGTACCCGCAGACTGATCATACATGAAAAAGTTTATGATCAGGTGAAAACCAGGCTGGCAGCGGCTTACAGGCAACTTCGTATAGGAAATCCGCTCGATGAAAAAAATCACGTGGGGCCGCTTATCGATACCGCAGCAACGGAACTTTACGCTAAAGCAATTGAAGCATGCAGGAAAGAAGGTGGGAAATTTATTGTGGAAGGCGGGAAATTGTCCGGCAAGGGATACGAAAGCGGATGCTATGTTAAACCTTGCATTGCAGAAGCTGAGCCCGGATTCAAGATTGTGCAACAGGAGACATTTGCACCGATCCTTTATTTGCTAAAGTATAAAACCCTGGAACAAGCGATCGAAATTCAGAACCATGTTCCTCAGGGCCTCTCATCTGCCATCATGACCTTAAACCTCCGCGAGGCAGAGCAATTCTTATCTGCAACCGGAAGTGATTGCGGTATCGCCAACGTAAATATCGGCACTTCCGGGGCCGAGATCGGCGGCGCCTTCGGTGGGGAAAAAGAAACGGGCGGAGGCCGTGAAAGCGGCAGTGATGCCTGGAAATCCTATATGCGCAGGCAGACCAATACAATTAATTTCTCCACTCAATTGCCTTTGGCGCAGGGAATTAAGTTTGATTTGTAGTGCTGAATCCTTGAAGGAATCGTTGATGGTTGATAGTTTATGGTTGATGGATATCAGGTGTGAAGTCGCAACTGATATCCATCAACCATAAACTATCAACCAACAAAGGAAGACCAAGCTATCACTGCGCATAATATAATGATTTCCCATCCGTTAATACTGCATACCGACATGAAATGAACGCTACCCGGATAATCAGGCCTGTTTTATTTTTTATACCAGCCTTGCTTTTTTTTACTTATTCGCCTGGTCAGATCCGGCTGGCAGCAGTGGGGGGAGTGCACTCTTCCAACTTTCTGGAGACCAATTCCATTCCCGGGTTTGATACCGCCCAGGGCAGGTACTTTTCCTCAAAAACCGGCTTTCAACTTGGAGTGCTTGCCGAAATCCCGCTTGGGGGTAAGCATTTTTTCCTCCAGCCGGGAATTAACTATAGCGCCAAGGGAAATCAATATCAGCGGTTTTACGATACCAGTCAGGTGCAGTCGGATACCTTGTACGATCAGCACACGCTGAATTTAAATTACGTTGAGATTCCGCTTTATTTTACCTACAAGATTTCATTATCCAGAAAGAAACCAGATAATTTTTTTCTGAGCGCCGGCCCTTATTTTGCTTTTATCTACAGTGCTTCGCAGGCTTATCAGAACAGGGTTAAATTATTTAATGAAAATAATTATACCTATAATTCGGGTACCCAGGACCTGGATGTAGGTAATGCAACAGGAAAATACAAAACCCTGGATTTGGGCATCAATGCAAAAGCAGGATTTGAATTGGGCAATATCATGTTAAGTGCTTACTTCAGCCGGGGATTGTCGAATGCCTATCAGGCTCTCTATCCTTCCGGTTTTCACCATCAGCTTATAGGTGCTTCTCTCGGCATCTGGCTCAACAAAACCAAACCTGCTCCTCCGGATAATACGGACACGGACCATGATGGCACCCCGGACAGGGACGATTCGTGTAAGACCATTCCGGGTTTGCCAAGATACCATGGATGCCCCATTCCCGATACTGATCACGACGGCGTGAATGATGAGGAAGACTCGTGTAAGTTTGTTCCGGGCCTTGCACGCTATCATGGCTGCCCCATTCCGGATACCGATCACGATGGAGTGAATGATGAAGAAGATTCGTGCAAAACAATACCCGGCCCAGCAAGCAATCACGGCTGTCCGATTCCTGATTCAGACGGCGACGGTGTTAATGATGAAATTGATAAATGCCCCAACCAGCCGGGACCGCCTGAAAATAACGGCTGCCCCCTGATTAAGCAGGAACTAGTAAAGCGGGTGCTTTATGAATCGAGGAATGTACAGTTCCGGACCAATAGCAGCAGGCTGACACACAAGTCATTGCCTGTTTTGCAGGAGCTCGCAGACACACTGCGTACAAATCCTGATTTGGAACTAACCATCGAGGGTCATACTGATAATACGGGCAGTCCGGAATATAATCTGCAGCTTTCTTTACACAGGGCAATGGAAGTGAAAAAGACCTTAATGAGTCTTGGAATTCCCGGTGAACGTATTTCGGCCGTAGGCCTGGGCGATACCCAGCCCGAGGGCAATAACAGGACAAGGGAAGGGAAATCTAAAAACCGGCGTGTTGTATTTCGGCTCCGTGTTAAGAACAGGTAAAAACGATGGAAAATTTGTTACCATTCATGTAAAATACGCGCAGGAGTTTGTGCGGTGAATTCCTTTAAAATACTTTTACAAGCTCATACTAAACTTAAACAAACACAGATGATCCGCCTGAAGCAAACATTGCTGTCCATATTCCTATTGACCTCCTCCCTGACCCCTTTTGCACAGGGGACCTCCTCCAAAACCGAATTAGCTAAAGGCTGGCATCTCCAGGACAAGGAAAAAGACGGAGTATATGGCATCAGTCTCGAAAAAGCATATGATTTCCTGCGCTCAAAAAATATAAAAAGCAAGACCGTTCTTGTCGCCGTGATTGATTCAGGCGTAGATACCTTACAGGAAGACCTCAGGAATATCCTGTGGACCAACCCGGGCGAGATTCCCGGTAATGGCATCGATGACGACCACAACGGATATGTAGACGATATCCACGGATGGAATTTCATTGGTGGAAAAGACGGCAGGAATGTCAAGGACGATTCGCAGGAAGAAGGCCGGGTTTATTACAAATACAAATCCCAGTTTGATAACAAGGAAATCAGGAGGGATAGCCTGAATGCCAGCGACCGTGATCATTATGATATGTGGGTGATTGCCAAAAAGAAGATCATGGGAGACGGTACCGAAAACGGCGTTGACCTGCTGATGTTAAAGAGAGTCGTAAATGCATGTATCAAAAGTGACAGCATTCTTCAAAAAGCCATGGCCAAAAAAGAGTACACAGGAAACGATCTGGATAGTTTCCAGGCTAATGATATTGATTCAAAAACAGCAAAGTCTGTTTTACTATATCTCTTCAAGGAAAATCACATCATGGATATGACCAATACCACTTTTCTGAGTGACTTCGCAGAGCAGGCCGACAGGGAAGAAAAGAAGGTGGAAATCAAAGAAACTGCCCCTGAAAATTATCGTGAGGAAATTGTAAAGGATAACGAAGATAATATTAACGATAGTCTGTATGGAAATAATGATGTAATGGCTGATGACCCGATGCACGGTACGCACGTTTCCGGCATCATTGGAGCAGAAAGGAATAATGGTAAAGGCATGAATGGTATTGCGGACAATGTACGGATCATGATGATCCGGGCGGTGCCTAACGGGGACGAGCACGATAAAGATATCGCTCTTGCAATCCGGTATGCTGTTGACAATGGCGCCAAAGTGGTGAATATGAGTTTCGGTAAAAATCTGTCTCCGGAAAAATCCTGGGTGGATGATGCAGTGAAGTATGCAGAAGATAAAGGCGTTCTGCTGGTCCACGCAGCAGGCAACGATGCGGCAGACGTGGATACTGTTGGCAATTTTCCGAATCCGGATTTTAAGAATTCAAAAGAAAGGGCAAATAACTGGATCACCGTTGGTGCAAGCAGCGATCCGCTGGCGGAGGAAGGATTCAAAAGTTATACCGCTTCTTTTTCCAACTTTGGCAAAAAAGAAGTAGATGTTTTTGCTCCCGGAACCAGGATCTATTCCACGCTTCCCGGTGGCAACAAGTACGGCAACCTCGACGGAACGAGCATGGCGGCCCCTGTAGTAACTGGCATTGCGGCCCTTATCCTCGAATATTTTCCTAACCTGAGCCCTGCAGATGTAAAATATTGTATTGAAAAATCGGTTTCTGTTCCCACTGCGAAGAGCAAGAAACCGGGAACAGATAATGAGATGGTCAGCCTGGCCGACCTTAGCGAAGCCGGCGGCATTGTAAATGCCTACGGCGCGGTAAGACTCGCTTACATTATGTCTGATCCAAAGAAAAAAGAAGTGCTGAAATCAACACTGCAGAAAGGAAGAGATTAAAAGCGGACAAATCAGCATTGACTCCGGCCTAATGTGCGAATGTTATTTCAAAAATAACCGGCCATTTTTTCCCCGTGACAAAGATCCTGTTTGCCAGGGAATCATAAGCGATTCCATTAATTTCTGCCGATCCGGCATATTTCGATCTGGCTTCCGCAAGGAGTGCAGCAAAATTTAATTTGCCTGAAACCCTGCCATCATTGGGATTTATTTTGAGCACATCATCGGTCAGCCATCGATTGGCATAAATAAAACCGTTTATCCATTCCAGTTCATTTATATTGTTTACCGGACCATTATTATCTGTAACGCCGAGGGTCTTTACGAGACGGAATGTGGACGGCTCATGATAAGCTATATTGCTGGTGCCGTTGCTCATGATCAGATAGGAACCGTCCGTGGTGAGTCCCCATCCTTCTCCCTGGTAATGAAATTCTCCCAACTTTTTGAATGTTTTTGCTTCATAAATAAAACCAATCCTGGTTGAATCCGTGAGTTGATACCATTTACCTTTTAAAAAGCAGATTCCTTCACCAAAATATTTTTTCTTATCAATTTCTGCTTTTGTATTGATTCTGCCAGTTTGCAGATCCACTTCCCCAAAGAGTGATCTTGATTCAGGATATGCATTGGTATGACCCGTACTTTCAAACAAATGTCCTTCGTGAAACAGAAGTCCTTCTGTGAATGCAGCAGTATCGTGAGGAAAGGAATGAAGGATCTTGTAATTGATAAAAGGAACTGAATTATCGGGTTCTACCGTAGAAATTATCCCTTTCTGCCCTTTGTCATTGCATGCGATCGTTAAAATAACCGCCAATAGAAAAACAATTAATTTGCTTTTATATGTATTGACTGACCCCATCTGAGCAAAGAAACCCTATTTCACTAACTTTCCGATGAATTGGATTTCGCAGCCCTGGTCTTTTAACCTGTTTATGTATGGCCCTACCAAAATGCCGGATTCATCGGATTGCGGTCAGTTTTTTTTTCTTCCTGGCTGGAATCTGTTTTGCTTCATGGGCTTCACGCATCCCCGCTATTCAAGCCAAATTGAACCTTAACAATGCCGCGCTGGGGGCTGTCCTGTTTTGTCTGCCTGTCGGGTTGCTGACCTCTTTGCCTGTTGCAGGCTACCTGGTAGCCAGATTTGGTAGCAGGCTCATTGTGATCCTGGCTGCCGTACTATATGCTTCTACCCTTCCCATGCTGGGGTTTGCGCATTCGACAACGCAATTGATGATCACTTTATTTATATTCGGATTTGGTGGAAACCTGATGAATATTTCGATAAATACGCAGGCCGTCGGCGCAGAATCTTATTACAAAAAACCCATTATGGCGTCCTTCCATGGCATTTGGAGTCTGGCGGGTTTTACTGGAGCTGCCGTCGGCACTTTCATGGTAAGGTTTAGCATATTGCCGGGATACCATTATTTGTGTATTAGCGCATTTGCACTGGTGATCCTGCTGGTCTTTTCGCGTTTACTTGTTCCGCAGGATCGAAACCAGGATGAAAAGCTTCCGATTTTTGCCAGGCCCGACAGGGCCATACTCAATCTGGGATTGATTGCATTCTGTTCCATGATCTGTGAAGGCGCCATGTTCGACTGGAGCGGAATTTATTTCGAACATGTGGTGAGGCCTGGAAAAGCATGGATAACCGTCGGCTATACTGCTTTTATGTGCAGCATGGCCACAGGAAGATTTGTAGGCGACTGGGTCGCATCCCGGCTGGGAATGAAGAGCATGCTGCAACTCAGCGGCACCTTAACTGCCGGAGGATTATTACTTGCGGTTTGCTTTCCGAATATTATTACTGCAACTCTGGGTTTTTTGCTGGTAGGTGCAGGCGTTTCTTCGGTAGTTCCCATGATCTATAGCGCTGCAGGCAGATCAAAAAATATGTCACCCGGAGTGGCCATAGCTGCCGTATCCACCATTGGTTACCTTGGCTTTTTAATCGGGCCGCCTTTTATCGGATTTATAGCCCAGGCCAGCAGCCTGCGCGTTTCCTTAGCCCTGATCGCGGTTATGGGAGCGATGATTGCCTTGATCGCCGGAAGAATGCGCGAAAACTAAACCGGAGAAAATTAATTACTTATTGTATACCAGATTTTTTCTTGAGATCATATCATCCATCACATTCACGGCTTCTTTCAGATAAATGTCCGTTTTGCGGCTGTCAAGCCATTGTTTATAACGCTCAGCCTTATCCTTATCCTGATCATATTTTGCTGTGTCAACCGCCAGCGTTGTGATGTCCATGGGCACTTTCAGTTTGCTCACGGAATCAATCTGTTTAACCGTTGCCCGTACCTTTTTTTGTTCGGCCTCATAGGCTTCCAGGTTCAGGGGATATTGTTTATCATTTTGTTTATCGAGCCACGCAGCATCAGTTGAAATGGTACTGAATGCCGGATTGAGCCGGGTCCTTTCAATACTTTCGTTCCGGATATAATCTATATCATAAGCATATCTCCAGGTAGTGAAATCTGCCTTCGGCATTTCATCCCATGGGAGTGCATCGGGCTGGTCCTTTTCCCGGACCTTATAATGTTCGTACAAATCAGGAAGAACGATATCGGACGAAACACCCCGCAATTGGGTAGAACCACCATTAATCCGATAGAATTTCTGTAATGTCAATTTAATTGTTCCCAGAGGACCACCCATATCGCTAAATCCCAGGTCCTTGTCCAGCGGATAATTTCTTTGAACTGTTCCCTTACCATAGGTGCTTGTACTGCCAATGATAACACCGCGTTTGTAATCCTGAATAGCTGCAGCAAAAATCTCTGAAGCGGAGGCGCTGAATTCATTCACCATTACGGCAAATGGCCCCTCATACAAAACAGATCTGTCCTGATCGCTCAATATTTGCGGCCTGCCATCGCGGTCCCTCACCTGAACTACAGGGCCCTGGTCGACAAATAAACCAACCATCTGCACAACATCCCACAGGGATCCTCCGCCATTTCCGCGCAGATCGAGCACAATCCCGTCAACCTTGGCTTCCTTGAGTTTTAGGATCTCATGGGCAACATCGATCGAGCAGCGGTTACCTCTCGGATTGTCGAAGTCAGCATAAAACTCGGGAAGATAAATATATCCGATCTTTCCTTTAGTGGTCTGCACGACCACGCTTTTTGCAAATTTTTCATCCTGCACAATCTCATCGCGAATGAGGGAAATGACTTTAACTGTTCCGTCTGCTTTCTTGAGCGTGAGACGAACTTCAGTTCCCTTATTTCCGCGGATGATCTTTACGGCATCTTCCACCATATCACTGGTCAGATCAACAGGTTCCTGGCTCCCCTGTGCGACTTTCATAATAATATCGCCAACATTAACCTGCCCGGATTTCCAGGCAGGGCTTCCGGTTACCAGGGTAACGATCTTAATAACTCCGTCTTCATCCCGCAGGGCGGCGCCGATGCCGAAAAACCTGCCGCTCATATCTTCATCAAAGGATCTTTTTTCTACCGGAGGGAAATAATCGGTGTGCGGATCCATGCACTGCACAATCGTTTCTACGAAATCATTGAACTGGTCGTCGTCATTCGCTTTGATCAACTGATGAGTATAAAAGCGATCCATTATCTTACCCGTTCTGTCCCTTGCATCTTTTTCCAGTTCTTCATTTGTTTTGGCAACAAAACCGGGTTTGCCTTTATCATTCTGCTGCTGTTCAAGTAAGTCGGCATACTTTTCCAGGGTGAGGTATTTCAGTTTTTTCCTGATCTCATCTTTTCGGATAGCTTCGGAAGCAGGATAATCCATTTTATCGTAGTCCAGGTTCACCGATTCCTGTTTGCTGAAATCGAATGGCTGAGCAAGGATTTCATGACAGAGATTTTGTGTTTCCTGAAGTCTCTTCCTGTATATTACATCCATTGCGGGGACAAATGCGACGGACGTTTTTCCGAGAATTTCATCGTCGATGCTGGTACCATATTTGGCAAATAATTCGTTAACATCGCTTTTCAGAAATGTTTTTTTCTCCACATCTACTTCAGAAAGATATTTTTTGAATACTTCCTTTGAAAAATTGTCGTCAATATTCTTCGGGCTATAGTGTTTTTTCTCCAGCATTTCGCCTACATCCCTCAGGATTTTTTCGTATTTGGTGGGCGGTTCAGAACTGAATGCAAACGTTTTCAGGGCCACTGCAACTCCAAGGGCGGAAATGAGCAAAACAATGGGCAAATTCCTTTTATTAAACATATATGAAATCAATTTAGACATGCGTTCCAAAAATAACGATTTATGCCTCCTTATTGTTGTTGTTGGCCAATTATTAACGAGTACTCCTTGTTGGCCGGCGTGAATCCATGTTTGCCGGCCGAATACAGGATCATAACAGCGAAATATTGGATGCTGACCCGGATAATTCAGGATTTTACTTTAGTTTTGTTCACCCAAACGGTGATTGTAGCTCAGCTGGTTAGAGCACTAGATTGTGGTTCTAGGGGTCGTGGGTTCGAACCCCATCAGTCACCCAATTTTTTTCTTCGTGATTTTTAGTTTGCTTTAACAAAACCCACCCTATTAAACTTTCTATCCGCCGCTCGTAAACAAACACCGCACCTCCTTCCCCTTTTAGCCGAATTTTGCGCCTGTATGATAAAAATTTACTCACACCGTTTTCTATTGGGCTTTTTCCTGCTTCTAAACGCCGGGGTTTCCATGGCTCAGGATGACCAACCGGCAACCCCTGCGATCTCCGCAATGGGCCGGCATGCTCCGGCAATTGGTCATTTTTACGGACGCATCGTGGATGGCAAAACCAATAAAGGCATGAGTGGTGTGTCTGTGCAGTTGGTCCAATCGATATTTAATCCTGTCACTAAAGCAAAGCGGGATTCGGTGATCGAGGGTCAGATCACGGAACCTAAGGGAGATTTTAGTTTTACCAACCTCCCCATTCTCGGATCATATCAATTAAAAGTAACTGCTATCGGTTATAAGTTGTTCACCGAAGCAATTGCTTTCAACTTGAAGCTTGGTCAGAGTTCAGATCCGGAATTGCGAGCAAATGCAGTGGACAAGGATCTCGGAAATATAAAGATCCAGGTGGATGCGGAAACATTAAGCTCAGTGGTTGTTACGTCCTCCAAGCCACTCATTCAACTGGGTATCGACAGGAAAATATATAATGTGGAAAAAGACATTGCAGCGCCGGGTGGGTCCGCAGTGGATATTATGAGAAATATTCCTTCGCTGGCAGTAGATATAGACGGAAACGTTACACTGAGGAACACAGCTCCGACTATTTTTATTGATGGCAGGCCAACAACACTAACACTCGACCAGATCCCATCAGACGATATCGAGAGCGTGGAAATCATCACCAACCCGGGCGCCAAATATGACGCATCCGGCGGAACTGCCGGGATCCTGAATATCATAATGAAAAAGAATCGCAAAGCCGGATACAATGGCAATGTACGCGCAGGTGTCGATAAGCGCGGTGGATATAACGCAGGTGGCAGCCTCAATGTGAAGCAAGGGAAGCTGAACTTTTTTGGAAGCGGAAATTTCAGGGAGCGCAAAACCATTTCCCCAGGAACCACCGACCGGCTGACCTTTATCAGTGATCCGGAAAACAAACTTCACCAGGTTGATAATAATGTGAACAGCGGATATTTTGTTTTCGGCAGGGTGGGCCTTGACTACCTCATTGATAACCGCAATACACTTTCTTTGTCCGGGACCCTGGTGCACGGCACATTTAAGCCGACTACCAATAGTCAGCTTACGCTCGATTCCCTTTTCAGCAACGGGTACAGCAATAGTTCCTTTACTCAGCGCAATTCACTTACCAACGATGCCTTTAATAATAAGCAGGGTATGGTCAGCTTTAAACACACGTTTCCCAAAGCAGGTGAAGAATGGTCGTCCGACATGAATTACAGCTCTGGAAACAATCCGAGTTTCAACAGCACCACATCCGATATTTATCAGACCATCGGTGCTCCGGATTTCAGCGTCTACAGCCAGCAGCAGCAGGGAAATGGAACCAATCAATACATAACCGCTCAAACAGATTATACCAATCCCTTTTCGGATAAATCCAAACTGGAAGCGGGTGCAAGAGTAGCTGCGCGAAATGTAAGCAGCCTCAACAATACAAGCATACTCGATGAAACCGGCAAAGAAATTTTTCAGCCGCTGCTTTCCTCAAATTATAATTACCATGACCGGGTTATTGCCGGTTATTTGACGTATACAAACACGATCGGTCATTTAGGATACCAGCTGGGCCTGCGCGCTGAAAATTCAAATTATCACGGATACAGCACCTTTGCCGTTAAAGACGGACAAAATCCAGGCAGCATAAAAGATACGGCCGGCAGCTTCAGCAACAATTACCCCGTCAGTCTTTTCCCAAGTTTCTATCTCTCCTATAAAATAAATGATAACGATGAACTGCAGTTCAACTATACAAGAAGGATTGACCGTCCGAATTTTTTCCAGCTTTTCCCTTTTACCGATTATTCCGATTCACTGAATCTCAACAAAGGTAATCCGGACCTCAGGCCCCAGTTCACGAATTCCGTTGAGCTGAATTATCAGAAAACCTATAAAGGCAGCAATAGCTTTCTGGCATCCGTATATTATAAATACACGACCGATCTGATTACCCGTTATCAGAGCAAGGAAATCAATCCGATTACCGATTCCTTAGTACTTATCAATACTTTTATAAATGCACAGTCAAGTTATGTCGGTGGGCTCGAACTCATCGGAAGGAATTCCATTACTCCCTGGTGGGATCTTACCAGCAACCTGAATATATTTACATCGAAAATAAACACCGCAGATTCCATTCAGACTTCACCTGCCAACTACAGCTGGTTTGCCAAGCTGAACAGCACGTTTAAATTGCCAGGGAATTTTACCCTGCAGCTTACCGGAGATTATACATCTAAAACCGTACTTCCTCCAGGAGGATCGGCCAGCCAATCAGGTCCGGGTTGGGGGCCGACCGTGAGCGGAAATTCCCAGGGTTACTCCAAGCCCACAGGTACCGTGAACGCCTCCCTGAGATTTGAATTCCTTAAAAAGAAAGCTGCCAATATAACGCTCAGCATAGATGATATTTTCAAAACGCGTAGATCCGATGTATTTATCAATTCTGCCTATTCAACACAGGAAACATATCGCATCCGGGATCCGCAATTTGTCAGACTCCAATTCAACTACCGGTTCGGAAAATTCGACACAGCACTTTTCAAAAGGAAAAACAACAAGGCTGAGCAGGATAATATCCCTCAAAACGGTACGGAAGGGCCTATGAATTAAGGCCTTCCGGGTTATTTCACCGTATTCTTCCACTTGTATCAATTTTTTACTTTCATGGTTATACTGTAAAATTGCACGCCTTCGGGCATGTTAAACACATTATAAAAGAGTATGGCGAAGAATTTATTAATCGTGGAGTCACCGGCAAAGGCAAGGACGATAGAGAAGATTTTAGGGGAGGATTTCGAGGTAAGAAGCTGTTATGGCCATATCCGGGACCTTGAAAAGGAGGACATGGGCATAGATCTGAAAAATAAATATAAGCCCCGTTATTTTGTTCCCGATGAAAAACAAAAAGTGGTCAGGGAACTAAAGACCATAGCGAAGAAATCTGGAGAAGTTTGGCTGGCAACAGATGAGGACAGGGAAGGCGAAGCCATCAGCTGGCACCTGTGTGAAGTATTGGGCCTTGATCCCAACACGACAAAGCGGATCGTTTTTCATGAAATTACCAAGCCTGCCATTCAATCGGCCGTTCAGCATCCACGAACCGTGGATATGAACCTGGTTAATGCACAACAGGCCCGCCGTATTCTGGACCGCATTGTTGGATTTGAATTAAGCCCTGTCCTTTGGCGGAAGATGAGCATGAAGAACAACCTGAGTGCAGGAAGGGTGCAGAGCGTGGCTGTACGCATTATTGCGGAAAGGGAAAGGGAGATCAATGCTTTTGCAGCGGTAAGTACATTCAGAATTGAAGCTTTATTTACTGCAAAGGATATATCAGGAAAAAACGTAGTTTTTTCTGCTGAGGGCAGGAAATTTTCCCGGGAAGCGGACGCGGAAGAATTTCTGAAAAGCTGTACAAACGCAAAATTTGCGGTCACCGACATCCAGGTAAGGCCCGGAAAGAAATCTCCTGCCGCGCCATTCACCACCTCCACCCTGCAGCAGGAAGCGTCCCGCAAGCTTGGATATTCTGTCAGCCGCACCATGGTGCTCGCCCAGAAATTATATGAAAGCGGGCAGATCACTTATATGAGAACAGACAGTGTGAGTTTGAGTGAAACCGCCATGGAAAACCTGAAAAGCGAGATCAGCAATAAGTTTGGCAGGCCATATTATCAGCAGCGCGCATTCAAAAATAAAAATGAGAGTGCTCAGGAAGCGCATGAAGCCATCCGGCCTACTTATATGGAAAATATGAGCGTGGAGGACGCCGACTGCCGGCGCTTGTATGAATTGATCTGGAAAAGAACAATGGCTTCACAAATGGCAGACGCGGAACTGGAAAAAACGATTGCCATCATTCAGATCTCTACCAATAAGGAAGAATTAAAAGCATCCGGAGAAGTATTGAAGTTCGACGGTTTCCTAAAAGTATACCGGGAAGATAAAGATGACGACGAAATTACTGAAGATGAGCATCAGGAAGGCATGTTACCGCCGCTTGGGTTAAACCAGCTACTCCCGCTGGCAGAAATAAACGCCACGGAAAGATTTAGCCGCCCCCTGCCACGCTACACCGAAGCATCACTGGTAAAAAAGCTTGAAGAATTGGGCATTGGCCGGCCTTCCACATATGCACCTACAATTTCCACAATATTGAAAAGAGGATATGTGGAGAAACGGGACAAAGAAGGGATGATCCGCCAATTCAGGATATTGAAATTAAAAAACAATATCATCAGCAAATTAGGCAGTCAGGAAACGACCGGTGCGGAAAAATCAAAATTATTTCCAACCGACCTCGGATTGGTAGTCACCGATTTCCTGAAGCTTTATTTTGATGATATTATGGACTATCATTTTACTGCACGTATTGAAGAAGAATTTGATGAAGTCGCGAACGGTAAGCTGGCATGGAATATTATGATAGATGAATTCTACCTGCCTTTTAAAAAGGATGTAGACAATACCATTGAAAAAGCGGAACGGATCAGCGGAGAAAGGGAGCTGGGCATCGACCCGGTGACAGGCAAGAAAGTAATTGCCCGTATGGGCCGCTACGGCCCCATGGTCCAGATCGGAGAACAGAATGATGAAGAAAAACCAAAGTTCGCAAAGCTCAAGAACACCCAGAGCATTGAAACCATCAATCTGGCGGAAGCCATGGAATTATTCCGCCTGCCCCGGATTCTCGGGTCATTTGAAGCCAATGAGGTCAGCGTAAACATCGGAAGATTCGGGCCCTATATTGCGCACGATAAGAAATTCTATTCCCTGGGCAAGGAATTTGATCCCTATACCATCAGCTTTGAAGAAGCCACTCCCATCATAGTTGAAAAAAGGGTGGCAAAGGAACAACGTACCATTAAAGTATTTGAAAAAGAAAAGATCCAACTGCTTCGCGGCCCTTACGGTCCTTACATAAAACAGGGACTCCGCAATTATAAAATCCCCAAAGAAAAACAGGAGCACGTAGAGGGGCTTGAATTAAACGAGATCAAAGCCATCATCGAAGATGTGAAGGCCAACCCCCCGAAAAGGGTTCCCCGGAAAAAGAAATCCTCATAAGATTTTTGCAATTTCTGCGTTATTCATGGAGACAGCATCAATGGGCTATCCATGAAATAAACACCCCGGAAGGGTTTGTGGATAAGATTCCCATTGCCGTTTTTTTAACTTCCGCGATATTCATCTCCGTTATCCCCGGCTGTATATCGCCTGAAGATAAAACATCCACCCCATGCAGGAATCAAAAGAAATCAAGGCTTTGTTTCATCTCATTGATGATCCGGACGAAGAAGTCTTTACTACGATCAGCAACCGTATCATCAGTTACGGCAGGGGCATCATTCCCAACCTGGAATATCTTTGGGAGAATACGGTTCAGGGAACTATTCAGGAAAGGATCGAAATGCTTATTCACCGCCTGCATTACCGCGACCTCACTGAAGATTTCCAACGATGGAAAACCAGCAGTTATCAGGACCTGCTCACGGCCACCCTGCTTGTTTCAAAATTTCAGTATCCGGATCTCGGCACCAGCGCCGTACTTCAGGAAATGGAAAAGCTGCGCCGGAACATATGGCTGGAGCTGAACAGTTATCTTACCCCGCTGGAACAGATCAACGTGCTTACGAGTATCATTTACGGATATTATAACCTGAAAGGAACTGAGGTAGGCTATCAGCACCCCGAGGAATTCCTGATCAACAAACTGATAGAAACTAAAAGAGGGAATACCATGATCAATGGTATCGTATACCTCCTTCTCTGCGAACTGCTCGATATACCCGTTAAAGCCGTTAATATTCCGAGGCAGTTTGTATTGGCTTATATCAAACCGGATTATAGTGAAGAAGCTTCTATGAAGGAGCCACAGGACCGGATTGAGTTTTTTATTGATCCTATGAGCGGACAGGTCTTTACTCATAAAGACGTCAATAATTATTTCACCCGGATTGCAATTACGCCGGCTGCCATTCATTTCAAACCAATGAATCACCTGCGAATTATCCAGACCCTGCTGGAAGAATTCAGCAAATGTTTCGATAATGAATCCAATCTCTACAAAAAAACTGAGCTGCTCATGCTCTCCCGCATGCTGAACGAATAATAGCTGGCACGAAAAATGCAATTTGTGAACAGCCCGGCTAGCCTTTTGCCTTAATTTGCCGATAAAATCACCAGAATATGCCGTTTAAGATCTGCGTAAAGGTCTTCCCTCTTTTGCTAGCGCTAATTGGATATTCCAACCTGGGATTTGGACAAATTAAAAAACGCGTACACCATCACAGAAAGAACGACAGCGCCCTTCTGGATATGAATTCCAGGCTTTCCGATTCCCTTCTTCAGGAAGCCGAGATCAAGGATACTATTTTGCCCAATATGGTAAACAAGGTGGAATCCTATTCCTTCAGCCTGAATCGCGCCGAATCCTTTCTGACCGGTAAGCTGGATACGGCCGGAATGCTGCAGGCACTGTCCAGATTGGAGCGCGGATTGAATTATCTCCACAATGGCCTTGAACGGAATGATAATCCGTTAAACCTCCGCAACCTGAATACGGCTTCTGTGCTTCTGGATGAATCGGGGGAAAGACTCCGTGACTGGCAAAAATTACTGGATGGATATAGTGATCAAACTGACAAGACCCATGATCAGATCCGGAAAATAAAACATGATAGTAGTCTACTGAACGCATCACTTGATTCCAGCCTGCATGGAGAAATGAAAGCCGTATATGACCGGTCCCTGTCATTGGATTCGCTTCAACACCAGACCTTTCTCAAGATCAATGCTTTGCGAAACCGCGTTTCCATTAACTATTTGCTGGTAAAGGACCTTAAAACAGAGATCATTTTTCGGATGAATCAATTGCGAGCAGGAATGTGGAAACAGGAGGAACCCTTCCTGCTCGATGCCGCACCAACGGATTATGAAGTTTCGCTGGTGGACGTCATGACCAATGCCCTGACAAGATCAGTGAGGGTGATTATCATTTTTATGGCTACGACCTGGGACACGCGATCAATCAATATTGGGATCTGGCTTGTTTTGCTGGTATGGTTCATGATCAATCTTCACCATATCAAAAAGGAGAAGGATACCGGAAAAATTTCAGCCAATCTGAAATTTCTAAGCCGTTCGGCATTTGTTTCGAGCCTGATGCTGCTATTTACTTATGGTTCCTTCCTCTATGAGAGCGCACCTGCAATGTATATGCATTGTAATGGCTTCTTCGGAATCCTGGCTGCCAGTTTTCTGCTTTATCCATATCTCAGCAAGGGGGGAAAATGGATCTGGCTTTTCCTTTCCCTGGTATGGATATCATTTGCAATTGATGATTTATTGCTGGATTCCGCGTATGGGGAAAGATGGGGACTCATGGCCGGCGGTATTGTCCTGATTATTTTATGCCTGCTGATGATAAGGAAAAAAACTGTTCTTTTCAAAAACCTGGAAGACTCACCGGCAAGAAAAATTATCCTGATCCTCACTTTGATCCAGATTGGGATATCGGTCGGATGCAATTTTGCCGGCCGCCTCACCCTGTCGAAACTTTTTGCTATCAGTGCGATTGACAGCCTGATGTTTGCCGTAATACTCAAAGTTTGTTCAACCATTTTGATAGATGTTGTTTACGTCCAGTCCGAAGCCTACAGCAACAACCGATTTTCCGCATTCCTTAATTTTGTTGATCTCAAGAGTAAACTCCGAAGAATACTCTGGGTGGTAACTATTGTGGTCTGGTTATTTTCTATTCTGCGTAACCTCACCTTTTATGATGAGATCTACCATTTCCTGGATGTCTTTTTTAATAAGCCGCGGACCATCGGAAGTTTTAATTATAGTTATTCCAGCCTTGTTTTGTTTATCCTGATCATTTGGGTCTCTTCCGTGCTATCGCAATTTGTAAGCTTTTTCTTTGAGCAGAACCGGGATGAAGGCTTGCATAAAAAAAGCAAACTGGGCTCCCTGGCACTGATCGTGCGCATTGGAATATGGACTGCAGGATTTCTGATTGCCGTTGCGGCCGCAGGCATCCCCATAGACAAAATTTCAATTCTTCTCGGAGCGCTCGGTGTAGGTATTGGCTTCGGTTTACAAAACCTCGTGAATAATCTGGTCTCCGGTATTATCATTGCATTTGAACGGCCGATCCAGATAGGCGACACGATTGAGGTATCAGGGAAAGTTGGAACTGTTCAGGAAATCGGGGTAAGGTCCAGTAAGATGAGCAATGGAGAGGGTGCAAATATCATAATCCCGAACGGTGATCTTTTATCCCAACAGCTCATCAACTGGACCATGCATAACCGGAACCGCAGGGTGCATATCCAGATTTCCGTTCCTTATAAATCGGATTTCAGAAAAGCAAGTGAGCTGATCACGGAAGAAATCAAGAAAGATAATAAAATATTGCAGGAGCCTGCCCCTACAGTAACCGTCGATTCATTTGCGAATAATGCTGTTAATTTCGATATCGGTTTCTGGGTCGCCGACCTCTCCGAGACCAGCTCTTTGCGCAACGAACTTATGCTTGATATTTTTGAGGCTTTTTCGAAGAACGGTATTAACATGTGAAGACGAATCAAAAAAGGTTGACGGTTGGCGGTTGACCGTTGACGGACTTTAGGTGTGGATCCGCAACCGAAATCGGTCAACCGCCAACCGTCAACCTTTTCACCATCCCTTCCTATACTCTCTTTTTACAAACTGATTTGCTTCGTCGAAATTCGTGATTTTCATATTTACTGCATCCCAGAGCAATTTCTTTCTGCCTGGAAAGCCGCGTCCGCTCTTTACATCACGGCTTCTCAATGCAAGATTGCCCATGAGGACGGTCTCGGTAAGTGGTCCTGCGTATTCAAAAGGAGAGCTCAGCTCCTTTTGTCCATATCCTGCAATGCAGGCATTTACCCATTGCACATAGTGGCCTTCAGGAACACGGGCCAGCGTTTGAGGAACATGCACTTCACTGTTTCTGGAAGTTGGCAATAAAGTCGGATTGCTCCCATAGGTTCCACACATCATTTTCCCTTTAGTTCCCGTTATCAATACGCCGCAACCGTCACGATCGCCAAACAATTCATCGGGACCCAGTTCTTCAGGTCTTTCGGGAACAATCCCTCCATCCATCCAATACATTTTTACATCGGGCTTTCCTGCTTTGCCTTGAAATTTTAATATGATAAACGAAGCGGCGGGGCAACTTTCAGGGAAGTAATCGGATGTCCACATTTTCTCAACCAATGAAACGGCGCTGCATTCCACTTCAACAGGATAGCCGAGGCCCACGGTCTTAAAAGCCGGATCGATGAGATGACAGCCCATGTCTCCAAGGGCTCCGGTACCAAATGCCCAGAAACCACGCCAGCTAAACGGAACATATTCCCTATGATATGTTTCTTCCTGCGCCGGCCCTAACCAGAGATCCCATTTTAATTCAGGAGGGACCGGATCTGTGCTTTTCGGTGTCCCAAATCCCTGCGGCCAAACCGGCCGGTTGGTCCATATATGAATTGACGTAGCGTCTCCTATAATACCGGCATTATACCATTCCTGCATGGTGCGAACCCCATCTCCCGAAGCGCCCTGGTTTCCCATTTGCGTAACCACTTTATAGCGTTTAGCCGCCTCCGTTAGCATTCTGGCTTCGTAGATATCGTGGGTCATTGGTTTTTGAACATACACGTGTTTCCCCAGTTGCATGGCCGCGATGGCTGCAACAGCATGACAATTATCAGGAATCGAAACAGAAACCGCGTCAATATGCTGATGTTCCTTATCAAGCATCTCACGGAAATCATAATAACGTTTGGCATTCGGAAAGCGGCCTACTGAACTCTTGATCTGCCGATCGTCTACATCGCACAAATAAGCTATATTGGCATGCGGGCTTTTTGAAAATTCGTACAGATCACTCTGACCCTTCCCGCCAGCGCCTATGCCGGCAATATTGAGTTTATCGCTGGGAGGCACAAAACCCCTGCCCAGCACATGCCTTGGTACAATCATCAGTCCAGCTGCTGCCATGGAAGATGTTTTGAGAAATTCTCTTCTTGAATTGTTTTTTTTAATTTTCATTGAACTCTATCTTAAAGTATTAAAAAATAAAGATGTCATACTTTTGAAATCCGGGACAGCATCCGCTTAAAATGACCTGTATTCCCTCTTCACAAAACGGTTAGCGGGCTCAAAATTTGTGATTTGCATTTTATCTCCATCCCAGAGTAATTGTTTGCGGCCAGGAAAAACCCTGGCTCCTGTAGCATTGGTTTCATTATACTGATAACTACGCACGGCAAGATTACCCATGATCACGGTTTCTGTTAGTGGCCCGGCAACAGCAAAATCAGAACTGGTATAGGTTCCATATCCTTTTTTACAGGCTTTCACCCATTGTTGCTGGTGGCCTTCGGATCCGCCTTCCACAAACGGATATTTTGACGCCGGAAGCGTCGTTTCTTTCATGAGGCGGGTGGGAAGCAGGGTTGCATTTTTACCAAACAGGCCGGCCATGAGCTTGCCCTTTGTGCCTTCAAAGATCATACCTCCGCTTTCTTCTCCCATGGGTTCATCGGGTAGCAGCTCGTCCGGCCGACGTGGCAGTATGCCTCCGTCGTACCAAATCATCTCCATCGGTATCAGCGATTCGCGTTGCGGAAAGCGGATATGTGTTTTAGATGAAGGTGGAAAACCATCAGTATTGATCAGCTCCTTAAAGAATCCTGTGTATACTGACCCGATACTGGTTTCAACAGAGATGGGATAGCCCATTTTGAGTGCGCGGTAAGGGACATCGATAAAGTGACATCCCATATCGCCGAGGGAACCTGAGCCAAAATCAACCCATCCTCTCCATATCGCCGGCAGATAAGCAGGATTATAATCCCGCAGCGGTGCGGTTCCGAGCCAAAGATTCCAATCCAGTTCAGATGGAATATCAAAAAGTCCGGTAGGCGAGGGAATTCCCTGGGGCCATGCCGGCCGGTTCGTCCATACATGTACCGTATGCACGTCACCAAGAATCCCGTTTTGTATCCAGGTTTCAACCAGGCGGGTATCATCTCCGCTGCTTCCCTGGTTTCCCATCTGGGTAACAACCTGATATTGTTTTGCCGCCTGTGTGAGCATTCTGGCTTCGGCAATATCGTGTGTAAGTGGTTTTTCCACGTAAACGTGTTTCCCCATTTGCATTGCCGCCAGGGCAACGGCAGCGTGCATGTGATCGGGTGTGGTCACAATCACGGCATCAATATTTTTTGCTTCTTTTTCCAACATTTTGCGATAGTCCTTAAAATAAGGTGCATTCGGCCATGTTTTTCTGGCATGTACGGCCATGCGGTCGTCCACATCACAAAGGGCAACAATGTTATCCGATCCTTTATTAAATGCATAAGGGAGATTCACTTCCGCTTTGCCGCCCGCACCCACACCCGCAATGTTGAGTTTGTCGCTTGGAGCAATAAATCCGCGGCCGAGAACATGTCGCGGAACAATCATGATCCCTCCTGTGGCATAGGCAGCATTACGAAGGAATTTGCGCCTTGAGATAGAAGATTTGTTTTTTGCCATTGCTGTCAGTTTTTTATGAGAAAGAAAAACAATTCAGGGATATGCGGGTAAATGCAAATGTTCAGATAAAGGCTGATAAAGTTCCTTCAGCCCGGTCTCCTCCTAAACTTCTTTGAATTTCCCTGGTGCGGTCCACGGTATATCGAAGTGCATCGGAGTTGCCATTGTGTTGCAACTCCATTTAGAAATCTAAGTTAACGATTATCTAGCGCACATCAATCAGGTGAATATCAAAATACACGGGCGCATTCGGAGGAACTGTTGTACTGGAACCCTGGCAACCCCATGCCAGAGCAGATGGGATAAGCAATTTAATATGTCCTCCTTTCTTAATTTTTGGCAAACCGATTTGCCAGCCCGGAATCAGTTGGCTCAGGGTGAATCCTCCGAGCATAGAGTTAGAGGTTGAATCGAAGATGACATTATTCATTAACCGGGCCACATAGCTGACGGTTAACATTGAACTTCCCATGGGGCTCACGCCCGTACCGGTGTCTATGATTTGAAAATACAATCCCGAAGTATCTCTCGTAACATGAATGGAATCATCAGCATACTGCAGGAGCGCACTTGAATCCTGCGCGGGGGTGTTTCCTCCGCAGGCTGTATATCCCGGAGTCGTTTTACCACAAGCCAGAAAATATCCCATACCGCTAAAACAAACAAATGCAAAAATTAATTTCTTCATGGTGGGATGATATAAGGAATGGCTTTAATTCAAAGGCAATATTATGGATTTACCATGTAGGCCGGTCTCATTTTAACAATTCCGAAACCCCGTTTCTGTTATTTCATTTCCGCCGAAGTAAATGCCAAAGGGAGCAGATCTGCCGCGCGGTTCAGGATAAATACCTCGCCGGAATTCCCCCCAAGGATCAGTCGGATGGGACTTGCAAAACGGAGTTCATATTCTGTAATGGTTTGCCTGCAAATACCGCATGGAGAAATGGGTTTGGCATTATTTCCACCTTCATGGTAAAAGGAAACGGCCATATCCGTGACTGAGGTCCCCGGATAAAGAGCAGACGCAGCGGAGAGCACGACCCTTTCGGCGCAGATCCCTGCCGGGAAAGAGGCATTCTCCTGATTTGATCCGGTGAGTGTTTCACCGTTGGCCAGTCTCACCGCTGCACCGACCCGGAATCCGGAATATGGCGCATAAGCATTACCGGTAGCTTCCTTCGCCAGGTTGAGCAGCAGGCTGTCTGCCGGCCCAAGCTCCCCGGCATCCGCATAAACTTCCATGGGGATGGTCAGGTCTTTTTTTTTCATGGAATCTTCATTTGATCCTTTTGAACAGCCGGCTCCAGCGGACACCTTTGTTCCAGCTCATCCAGATCATCCAGGCTTCGCCCACCACATGATCTTCAGGAACAAAACCCCAATACCGGCTGTCCAGCGACATATGCCGGTTATCTCCCATCATCCAATAATAATCCATTTTGAATGTATAGTCTAGGGCCTCCTTATCATTCAGAAAAATTTTACCATCGTGCATTTCCAGCTTATTCCCTTCGTAATCCCTGATCGCACGTTCGTATAAAGGATAATTCAGCCGGGTCAATGGCAGGGTGGCTCCTTTCCTGGGTATCCAGATGGGTCCGAAATTATCCTTTGTCCAGTTATACCGTGGATCATATGGAAACACGCCCCGGGTACTGTCAATTTCGGAAATGATTTCTTTGGCCAGACCATCCTTCAGCATTTTAGCTTTGGCAAGGGCCGTCAGCAGAATGCGATAGCGATTGGGAACACCGGTTTGCTGAAATTCATCTGCATTTCCCAGATCAATATCATATTCTTCTTTCATCACCGTTTCATCCAGCGGCTGACCGCGCGTGACTACGATATAATTGGTTTCGGAATAATCTGGTAGCGTTTCTGCGTGGCCGTTAATATATACAATCTGATTCTTTATCTGCAGGGTATCACCTGCAACAGCAACACAGCGTTTGATAAAGTTCTCCTGCTTGTCGACGGGGCGGACAACCAGCGGATAATCATCGGGATCATCCAGTATGATCTTCCGCCCTGCGTCAATGCCTCCTTCCCCGCCAAGTGCCCGTGCCACATCGTAATAAGGCTGATCGGATTGAAAGCCTTCTTTGTTGATTACGGTATCACCCGCCGGAAAATTAAATACGACCACATCCCTTCTTTTTACAGGCGCCGCAAACCAGCGTGTGTATGGGATATGGATCCATTCCACATACGACTTCATATTGACGAGAGGCATGGTATGATGCACAAAAGGCATTGCAATCGGTGTATTCGGAATGCGAGGACCGTAACTGAATTTGCTCACAAAAAGAAAATCATTTACGAGCAGGGTCTTTTCCATAGAAGGTGTGGGGATCACATACGCTTCGAAAATAAATGTACGGATCAGGGTGGCTGCTATCACAGCAAACACGGCGGCATCCAGCCATTCACGGGCTACAGATTTTTTATACTTGCGAACGGCTTCAGCACCAGCGAAATGGTCTTTCTTGTTAAACCCAACATAAGGGAAATAAAAAACAGGCAGCAGGGCGGCAAGCGCATGTTCATAGACCTTGTATTTCCCGAAGGTCTTTACAAATTCAATATAAATGCCCATGGAAATGAACCAGCCTACAATTGGGATAATCTGCCAGAAGACCCAATGTTTGGGCCTGTCTGCAAGTTCCAGCATGACCCAGGTATTATAAAAAGGAATAAACGCCTTCCATCCTGGTGTTTTTGCTTTTTCAAACATTTTATAAAGACCTAATGCAGGCAAAAGAAGGATCAATAATTGTATGAGGACGAGCACAAATAACTGATGTGAGGTCATGCGGGGAATTTTATGAGGGGAAAAACAAAAACTAACATATTAATCATCCGTCAAAGTACAGCAGCAGAAAGGAATATGGGAGCCTGCAGCCAATATTTAAATAAAATTTAAGAGCTTATTTTTTCGGAAGCACATAATTATCAACGTCTTCCCGCGTAATCGTTTTGGCAGAAAGAATGATGAGCCGCTCGATCACATTTCTAAGTTCACGTATATTTCCCGTCCAGTCATAATCCTGCAGGGCACGGATGGCTTCATCATCGATCCCTTTTTTGGCAATTCCATATTCATTACAGATATCATTCATGAATTTATCTGTCAGCAGGGGAATATCATCCTTGCGTTCATTCAATGAAGGCACGTGAATGATGATCACGCTGAGCCGATGATACAGGTCCAGGCGGAAATTTTTCTCATCCACCTCCTTCAGCAGATCCTTATTGGTGGCTGCGATCACACGCACGTCTACGTTTATGTCCTTATCGCCGCCGACCCGCGTGATCTTTCCTTCCTGCAGGGCACGCAGTACTTTTGCCTGGGCATTCGGGCTCATGTCCCCGATTTCATCCAGAAAAAGTGTTCCCGTATTCGCCTGTTCAAATTTGCCGATGCGCTGTTTGACTGCTGAAGTAAAAGATCCTTTTTCATGGCCGAATAACTCGCTTTCGATCAACTCCCCAGGTATGGCCGCACAGTTCACCTCTATTAACGGTCCGGAAGCACGGTTGCTTTTCTCATGAACCCAGCGTGCTACAAGTTCCTTTCCCACCCCGTTCTCCCCGGTTATGAGTATGCGCGCCTCTGTCGGCGCTACTTTTTCTATCGTTTCCCTGATCTTCAGAATGGGGGCCGAAGCGCCGATCATTTCCTGCACCTTGCTCATCCTTCGCTTCAAAACTTTTGTTTCCGCAACCAGGGAGGTTTTATCCATGGCATTCCGGATGGTGATGAGCAGGCGGTTCAAATCGGGCGGTTTGGAAATATAGTCATAAGCACCTTTCTTCACTGCTTCTACGGCGGTTTCAATAGTGCCATGACCGGATATCATAATAATCGGAATGTCAGGATTTGACTCTTTTGCTTTTTCCAGAAATTCAATACCATCCACCTTTGGCATTTTAATATCGCAGAGAATCACATCATACTCCTTCTCCCTAAATTTCCTCAGACCTTCTTCTCCGTCTCCAGATTCATCAATCTTATATCCTTCATATGAAAGGATTTCACTCAGGGTTTTACGTATGGCCTTTTCATCATCAATTATCAGAATGGTCGACATGTTCCGGATTATTAGTTTATTGTTAGTGATTGATTTTCAATTATTTACGATAGAGATGAATGGATAATGGCTATAATATTAAAAACTCGGGAATCAGGCTGACTGATTGACAGTGCCAACAGGATTTTTTCAAGCTTCGTAAAAATACGTTGCAGATCCCGGATACGCTGCTTATTTTGTGAACGGCATTATTTAAGAAAACCCAATATTTAAAATTCAACCTATGAAACAGGAAATGGATAATTCCTCCAATACCCATGCGAAAGTTTTTGTTAAGCTGGCCGTCTTTGGCTTTGTTCTGATCGGCTTCGCTTATGTTTCTCTGCTTTTTCTTGGCAACGCATTAAAAGCCATTCACTAGAAAATAAGTTCCCGAATCATGTTATCATGGTTCGGGATTTTTGCTTTACCCCCTCGCCACGTCCAGCCGGATAATAGCGTCTACCGGATCTATGTTCAATCCTTTAAGGTCAATCATCAGGTAATCATCTGCCAGACGCTGAATCCGGAGCTCTTTTCCCGACATTTTTGCTGACTTCACCTTATAAGGTCTTTTTAAAAAGAATTTATCGCCGTCTGTTTTAAACAAATGGAGGAAAATCATATTCCCTTTTTCCGTAACGGCACCCCAGGGTTGCGGCTTGATAAATCCTGCATGTGTTCCGTAAATTGTTTCACCGTTTATCCTTAACCAGTTGCCCATGCTATCCAGCCTGTCTGTAAACTGCGTTTGTATCTCTCCGTTAGGCAGCGGTCCGATGTTAAGTAAAAGATTCGCTCCATATCCGGCATCCTTTACCAGCAGGCGGATCAGCTCTGTGGTTGATTTATAATTGCTATCCGTGATATTAAAACCCCATGAATTGTTAATGGTTTCACAGGTCTCCAATGGAAGAGCTGAAACAGCCTGGCCTCCAAATCCGGTGCTGTTTCCACCTGGAAGGTCTTTTTCAAACATTTGAAAATCTTCTCCGGGTAAAGGGCTCAGGTGATGATTGTTACCGATCAGGCATGCCGGCTGAAGCCTGTGAATCAGCTGGTAGATCTCCGGCAGGCGCCAGTCAACATTAGGTTGCAGGTGCTTATCTTTTTCATTCGAAAGCTGGTCCCAGTATCCGTCGAACCAAACGCCTGCAATCGGACCATAATTCGTGAGCAGTTCGGTCAGTTGCGCTTCCATGAACCGGATATAACTGTTCCAGTCGCTTTTTTTCGTTCGGCCCGTGCCATGGCCGGTCCTTCCGGTCTCATATTGGTAGTCGCTTCGGGACCAGTCCAGCAAGGAATAATACACAAATAATTTTATGCCCTGCTTATGACACTCATCTGCTAATAGTTTTACGGCATCCTGCTTCCAGTCAGTATTCGTGATCTTCCATTCTGATTCCCTGGTGTCCCAGTTGCTAAATCCATCATGGTGGCGGGTAATGAGGGTAATGTACTGCATGCCGGCACGTTTGGCGGTTGCTACCCATTTTGCAGCATCAAATCGAACCGGATCAAAAATAGTTTGCAGGCGATGGTATTCAGGAACCGTAATGTTGCGGTCATTCATCACCCATTCGCCGCTTCCCATTACACTGAATGCGCCCCAGTGGATGAACAATCCAAAACGGGCACTGTCGAACCACTTACGAGCTGCCAGGTTTTCTGCACCGGGCTGATAATTTGTTTGTGCGCGGCTAAACAGCGCAATGGAAAAACAAAGGAAGAAAGAGCAGGCAGATTTCATTTGAGTTTTTGACCGCTTTAAAAAATCGGAAATTATTTATTCAGATACATCACTTCCTTGACCAGCTTTACCGTCCTTTCCACAGAAGGCATGGCGGCAGCAACCAGGTTGGCAGCATAGTGAAGCGGGGCGTCTGCAGAAGTGATCCTGCGAATCGGTGCGTCGAGGTAATCAAAACCCTCTTTCTGGATATTGTAGGCAATTTCCGAAGAGATGGAAGCAAAAGGCCACTGTTCTTCAACAATGACGAGGCGGTTTGTTTTCATAACACTCAGAAGGATAGTTTTCCAATCCAGCGGACGTATGGTTCGGAGATCAATAACCTCAGCACTGATTTGTTCTTTTTCCAGTTCGGCTGCTGCGCCGAGCGCAACCTTTACCATTTTATTATAGGAAACAATGGTTACATCCTTTCCTTCCTTTTTGACGGCTGCCTTGCCAAGTTCAATATAATATTCTTCCTCCGGTATTTCCATTTTATCACCATACATCACTTCGCTTTCCATGAAGATCACGGGATCCTCCTCGTAGCGGATTGCCTGTTTAAGAAGTCCCTTTGCATCGTATCCATTGCTGGGAGAAACCACTTTCAGCCCGGGTATATTTGCATAATAACTTTCATAAGCAGTAGAATGCTGGGCTCCAAGCTGCCCGGCCGACCCGCTGGGGCCGCGGAAAACGATGGGGCAACTAATCTGGCCACCGCTCATGGCCAGCATTTTAGATGCCGTATTGAGGATCTGATCCAGGGCGAGGTTAGCGAAGTTCCAGGTCATGAATTCCAGTACCGGGCGTAGGCCGTTCTGGGCTGCACCCACGCCAATGGCCGTGAATCCAAGCTCAGAAATGGGTGTATCAATAACCCTCTTAGGACCGAATTCATCAAGCATGCCCTGGCTTACCTTATAAGCGCCATTATATTCAGCCACTTCCTCCCCCATCAGAAAAACACGGTCATCGCGACGCATCTCTTCACTCAAGGCTTCACGCAAAGCTTCACGGAAGGCGATCTGTCTCATGTATTACGATTTAAGGAGGGGCAAAAGTATTGAGGAATGAGGAATCGGCAATGAGGATTTTCCCTTAATCGTCCATTTTGGCCTGAAAATCGAAGGTTTGTCGCACTTAGTCGAATAAGTTATAATATAGAGTCAATCCACAGCATCTTTGTTATGTCAACGCGCCGAAAATATCCAATGAAAACGAAACTGAACCCCTAAACCTTAACTGTAGAAAAATCCTGAATCCTGAAAAATCAAACCGAATCCCGAAAAACCAAGATCTGATCCTGAAAAACCAAACCGAATCCAACCCTTTAAAGAACCCTTAATCAGAACCCCGATCCTAGAAACCAGATCCAAATCCGAAAAACCAATCCGACTGATCCTTTGAAAAACCAAACAGTGTCTGAAGATCCATCCTAATGAAAACCAAGGAACCAGTATCGTAAAAAACCGGAAAATTTAATCCTAAACCCTAACCATCATGATCACGTTTACGCTTTGACTACCCGGTTTAACGAATTGAAAAAGCCGTCCCACTGAACAGGGCCGGCTTTTCATTTATTTTTCAGTATGCCCAATTGTTCCAGGTCCTTCTGCGTTATGGCCGGCAACTGGTTCGTACTGATTTTTTGAACAACTTTCCGGCCCACCAGTAATGCATCTTCGCGGGTTTTAAATCCCTGTTTTCCGGTTATGTAAGGAATGAATTCCTGATGAATATAAATTTTATTATCAGCCATAATATTGTATCCCCATCCATGGGCAGTTTGAAAAGCAACTGCGCTCAGGAAAACTTTATCCTGGTGATCCAGCCGCAATGCCTGTCGATGCCATGCAAAAAAAATAACCGCACTGCAAATCAACAGCGCGGTGATCGTAAGAAAGATGTATTTCCTTCTGCTAATTGTCATTTGGATTCAGCACGACATTCGGCTGGAATTCGCGGAGAAAGTCAGAAGCAGCTGCCTGACCAGGTCCGCTTCTTCCGGTAGCAACAAATCCGCGGCCGAGCACATTAAATCCAACCGCACCTGTTGTTGCAGGTCCTTCAAACGGAGATTTTTCGGTCCACAGATCAGAGGCAAAATCATATTCCCATGTAAAGGTATAAGCGACCCCGTTTTCCCCGCAACTGATATATCCTTTATCGCCGATGACAAATGCCGCTGCATTGTTTCTTATAATATTTGTATAGCCATCATCATATGTATCGCTGCTGTAATTGGTAATATGACGAAGCTGGGTCCAGTTCTCGGAGGTCAGGCTTGGATCAAACACCCAGAAATCACTCACTTCTGTTCCGCTGTTAATTCCTGTTACGAGATAAGCCTTGTTGTTATAAAGCATTACAGCAGCTCCGTATCTTTTATTTCCGCTGAAATCGATCGTCTCCCAGCTACTATCTGCAGGATTGTAACGATAGAAGTCTTTAAGTGCATTGCTTCCGTCAAAACCAGTTCCAACATATCCGTAATTGCCAATACCGAACGCAACGGCTTCATATCTGGCACCGCCGGCAAAATCAGGTTTTCTTGACCAGGCATTTGCTAAAGGATCGAATTCATAAAAATCCGTGAGGTAATTAAATCCATCGTAACCGGTGCCTACAAAAGCATTTCCGCCAACGCTGAATGCAATGGCCGAACTTCTTTCGGTTCCGGTCGGCATGCTCGCAACCTGTGACCAGTTATCATTAACTGCATCATATTTCCAGAAATCCCTGAACCTTGTGTTCAATCCGTCCCAGCCTGATCCCAGATAAGCTGTATCGCCAATGGTAAAACCAACCGCTTCACTTCTGGCAGGGCCGTTTAATTGGGATCTGGTTACCCAGTTACCGCTTTCAGTGTAAGGGATGGTATTTTTATGGCAAGAAAACAAAGTGAATAAAAAGAAAGGGGAGAGTACAAGAAAGTAGATCCGCTTCATATTGTTGTATTAATAATAGATACCTCGTTTTGTTGCGATAAAAGTATTTTATTTGCAGCGCGAAATACGGACAATTCAGGGGATTTCACAAAAATTTATCAAATAACGTGAACCAGTTCAATTGTTAATCGAATTCAAAAAACATACTTTTGCCTTTTCACCACCATACATCCATTCATCTCAGGCCGGATCCCTAATCAGCAGATTACCACAGCATGACAAGGAAATGTTATTTCAGGCATCGTATAGCTTTGTTTCTGTTACCTGTTCTTGCGATGCTGGGCATGATTTCATGCACTAAACCCGTCATCAATTTTGGAAATAATTACAGCAATGACAACGCCACGAATGTAGTTACAGTGGACACATTTGGCATTCGGCTCTCCACGGTTTTCCTCGATTCCTTCCCAACTTCCGGAACGGGAAGTATGCTGATCGGCAGGTACCACGATCCTTACATCGGAACCGTGACCTCCAGGAGTTATTCGGAAATCATTTATCCAAGCGCACTTCCCACGCTCACCAGTCTCGCACAATTTGATTCCCTGGAACTGATCTTCAGGATCAATAAAAGTTTTTACGGGGACACTACCAAAGTGCAGCGCTATCTTGTCAGCCAGCTATCCAGCGTACTTAATTATCCGGGCACCCAATTGCAATTCTTTAACATAGATTCTATTCCCTACGACCCAACCATTCTTGGTTCAGCGGATGTTCAGATAAATCCCACGGCCGGATTCACTTCTCAAAAAACAGGTGACTCAGTTAAGATCAGGCTGCCTGATTCGCAAGGTAAATTACTGTACAATCTCCTGTATAATCAATCAGACACGGTCAAGAATGCAACCACATTCAGAGGATTTTTTAAGGGGCTGACGATCTATCCGGATACGACTATGCCGGGGGCCATATACGGATTCAGGGATTCAATGTTTATCCGTTTGCATTATCACGAACCTGGTGTGGTTTACCAGCCTCTCTTTGTGGATTTTCCTTATGTCAACAAGCCAAATCAGTTCAACAGGATTACGGCAGACAGAACAGGCACGCCTATTCAGAACATCAGCGAGCAGAATCCTGAAATCGTTTCCACCGCGACCGGCAACGCAGCCTATCTGCAGCCTTCAACGGCGCTTTATGTGAAATTACTTTTCCCTACGCTTGGAAATTTGCTTCAGTACCCCGACTACCTGAGTGTGCTGAGAGCAACACTTACCATAAAACCGGTGGATGGAACTTATAGTCCTATCTATGCTCTGCCGCCCCTGGTAAACCTGATCAATACCACCCAGGCAAATACCCTGGGGACTACCGCTGCTATAGGCACCGGGGGTCTTGTAATTGACTATCTCTATGGAGCGAATACTGCCTATACCTACGACGTGACGAGTTATATCCAGCAAGCCATTTTAAGAGGGGTTCAGGATAATGCGGTAAACGGCATCATGTTAACCATCCCTTCGCCTGCCTATAATACCACTTTCAACCGCGTGGTCGTAGGTGATCAGTTCAGTCCGCTGAAAGTGAATCAAATTTCTCTGAACATCTTTTATGCTTCATATTATTAATATGATCAAACCAGGCCCTTCTTCTTTCATGAGAATGAATTTGACCATATTATTTTCTATGGTTCTACTGGGAGAAGTCAGTGCGCAAAATAATAATTCGCCTTATTCTATTAACGGAATCGGAGATCTTGAGGATGGCTTTTTGAACCGCACCACCGGTCTTTCATCCACTGGAATTGCTTACCGGAATAACAGGTACATCATCATGAACAACCCTGCATCACTCAGTGCGCTGGACAACCAGTTTTTTGCTGGTGAAATCGGCGTGACCGGGGATTACATTAACTATTCCGGAAACCCCGTAAGCGCAGCCTACAGTTCATCCGGTGATATCACTTTTAAGAGGTTTACTTTCGGCACCAAGCTGTTTAAGCATTGGGGTAGTGCAATCGGGCTCACTCCTTTCAGTTCAGAAAATTACGAATTCAGCAATATGCAACCATTGGGATACGGTGGAAACGCTATTCCTTCCTATAACGAAGGATTCGGTGGTATCAACAAAGTTTACTGGTCCAACGCCTACGAATTTTTTCACCACTTATCCATCGGCATCACGTCTTCCTATCTTTTCGGATCCATCAATTCGAAGAACATCCTGCAGGGTCCTACAGGAAGCGCCATTTATCTTTCAAAGAACGACAATACCTTTTACAGTAATTTCTATTTTGATTACGGCCTCCAGTATTATACGACGCTGAACAAGCATTGGGATATTTCTATCGGCCTTGTGTATGCGAATCAGGGCACACTCAATACGGATCACGAGATAACCGTACTCAATATTGACTCCGTTGCGATCCGCACAAAAGAGGATGTCGGCACATTTACCATTCCTCCGGAATACGGTGCCGGAATATCGGTAACCCATAACAAGAAATATACTTTTCTTGCTGATTACCGTTATCAGAACTGGAGTGCGCTTCATTCCAATACCAGCAATTTCTCTTACCAGAACAGTCAGCGCGGTTCTGTCGGATTCGAGATTTCAAAAAAGAAAACAGCTTTCAACCAGTTGTTTGAAACCAGCTTTCTGCAGGCGGGATTGTATTATAGTAAATCCTATCTCGTGGTTAATGGAAAATCAATCGACGACATCGGGGTAACCATTGGCTTCGGCGTGAATTCCAACCGGAGCCCGCTGAGTTGTAATGTCATACTTCAATACGGCATCAAGGGAACCACAGAAAATAATCTGATCCAGGAAAGGTACATTGGAGCCAGCTTTATATTCTCTTACAGGGATTTTTGGTATACGAGAGGGAGGAAGTTTGATTGATGAATTTGATAATTTGAAAATTCCTCAAAGCACCCCTACCACACTCCCCAAAGGTACCCCGAGGCCGGTGCACGCATCCCAGCCTACCGTTGCGGAATATCCTCCATCTTTCGCCGTGATATTATTTCCCTGGGTAATGTCTTTAAATACGTTTGACTTGGTAGCGTAAATTTTCGGATGGATATAGCCGGCATTCCTGTTTAGTTTTTGATTGGCCAGTGCAATCAATCCTGCGATCAGTGGCGCAACTGCGCTGGTTCCTCCGATAACCGACCATTGTCCGTCCACCAGTACATTATATCCAGAAGCAGAATCGGCATTAGCGGCAATGTCCGGAACACCGCGCCCCTTGCGGCTTTTTGAATTCACCGAAGGCGGTAGCTTAATCGCCTTTTGGTAATCAGGAACAGGAAATGCATCACTGATTCCGCCTCCGGTTGCCCATCCGTCCTGGTCATTCCATACGGTCTCGCTGACTTTCAGCAATTTCGTCCCTCCACAGGCAAGCGCATATGAACTTGACGCAGGGAAATCAACATGTGCCTTTCCATCGGTTTGACCGTCGGAAGATCCATTGTCACCGGCTGCAACAGTAATGGTAATACCCAGCGATGCAGCAGACATGAATGCCTCGTTGAAATTGGTTATTGCCTGTTGGGTCCATTGATTTTCTGCGGAGCCCCAACTTATAGAAATCACCGCTGGTTTGTTTTCTTCGTCATGAATTGCCGTGCTGATGGCATCCAGAAAGCCCTTATCTGTGTTCGGTGCAAAATAAACTACGATTTTTGCCCCGGGTGCTACTGCTCCCGCTACCTCAATATCCAGTGCAACTTCCCCGTCAGCAGAATCCGGAGTGGATGGTGCGTTATGTGCTCCATCTACCGATTGAGCGCTGATCTGAGGAAGGGCCAGGCCAAGTTTCTTAAAATAGGCCTGCATATCGGAATTCCGGAAACCACCGCCAAGTTCAATCAGCCCAATACACTGGCCTGCACCAGTTACGCCGGTGGGATATTTATATGCTCTGGCTACGGCATCGGCATTGTAAGAAACTGATGCAGCTTCGGGTTGGATAAAATGACCTTCACCATGCAGCATTCTGAACATGGGTCTGGCCTGCGGACGATTATCCAGTCCGAATACACCCATGACAATGTCCCTGAGTGATTCCGGAATTCGGATGCTTCCGCTTCTTCCGCGAAAACTGACCCCGGATTCCCCAATGAAATTGGCGAGATAGACTCCGAAAGCCTGACTGAACTGCTGAACGGTTCCTTTTAAAACAACGGTTCTTCTCGGGAGGGAGACTCCGGACACGGTAAGGTCGTGGTACTGTGCAAATTCCCTGACGAGCTGAACATCCTCCGGGGACGCACTGAAACGGCGATTGTATTGTTCACGGCTGACTGCTTTTTGTTTTCCGGTGCCGATCCCTTTTACGCTATTTCTAATAGCAGTTTTTCTCCTGAGCACGACGGAAACTTCAATAACTTCATTGAGCAGGGTGCCACCCGTGTTTTTTCCCGGCGGAATCTTTTTTGCACTTCCTGACAATTCAATCCTGGGCTCAAATTTTTCTGAGCGCTGATCTGAACTTTTTTTGGATGAAGGCATAACAGCTGATTTTAGAGTAATTTGCAGCATGGTCAAACCGCTGCGTGTTGCTATTCTCGACCTTTACGAAGGACGCCCCAACGAAGGTATGAGATGCATTTTACAAATTTTGCAGGAATACAGCACGGCTAATGGTTTACCCGTAGAGTCCAGGATATTTGATGTCAGGATACAGGAAGAATTTCCGGATTTTTCCTATGATATTTATTTGTCCACCGGTGGCCCCGGAAGTCCGCTGGATAGTGAAGGCCTGAGCTGGGACGATAAATATATGGACTGGCTGCACGGATTGGTAAAGCATAACATCGTGTCCAATGAACCCGACAGAAAATATGTTTTGTTCATCTGTCATTCCTTCCAACTCGCATGCCGGTTTTTCAAAACAGGAAAAGTGACCCGCCGCAGATCAACCGCTTTCGGTATTTTCCCTATGCATATGAAAGCCGAGGGGAAAAGAGATTCCGTATTCCGCGGGTTGAAAGATCCCTTTTACGCAGTTGACAGCCGTGACTTCCAGGTGATCGAGGAGGATCGATCAGACATGAAAAAAAAGGGAGCGAGCATCCTGGCCATCGAGAAAGAAAGGCCGCATGTACCCCTGCAGAGGGCCATCATGGCTATCCGTTTCAACGATTATATGCTGGGGACCCAATTTCATCCCGAGGCGGATCCGCTCGGCATGAGTATGTATTTACAAAGAGAAGACAAAAAGAAAACGGTGATAGAAGGTTATGGAGAAGAAAAATGGAAGCGCATGATACAGCACCTGAATGATCCGGATAAAATTCGCAATACCTATTCGAGGGTAATTCCGAATTTTTTGAATTCAGCCCGGGGCAGAAGCTGATGTCTTAAAGAAAAAATCATGATCCCCCACCTCCGAAAATCATTTAATGAAGCCTTCACTGCGGATGCGTACGGCGATTTTTTGCAGGATCTCAATTCAAGGCATCCCGGAAGCATTGAGTTTCGGGTAGCCGAAACACCTGTTTTCGTTCCATCTGATTTCCGGGACAAGATGATCAGTGCCTGTGAATCCATTGTGGATCTCATCACATCACCTGATTTCAGAAGGCAAAGCGAAAAAGCAATCCCTGCTGGCGACTTCGTACCGGGAGAAGAATCTGACTGTTCTTTTATCGCCTTTGATTTTGGTGTTTGTGTGAATGACCGTAATGAACTGGAGCCTCAGCTTATTGAAATGCAGGGATTCCCGACCCTTTATGCATTCCAGGTATATTATACGGACGTTATTCGAAAACATTTTTCCCTGCCGGCGGATTACACGCCTTTTCTCAGTAGCTACACCAGGGAAACCTATCTCAGCGAATTCAGCAAGCTTATCCTGGGAAACGCTGACCCGGAACAGGTAGTGCTGCTGGAAATAAAGCCTCACGAGCAGAAAACAAGAATTGATTTCTATTGTACCCGGGATTACCTGGGCATTCAACCTGTTTGCATTACGGAATTAATTCCGGAAGGTGACCAATTGTATTATGTCAATGAACAGACAAAAAAGAAAACCCGGATCGAACGGATTTATAACCGGGTCATTTTTGACGATCTCCATGCACAGCATGCTTCGCTGGGTCCGCATATTTCGCTGCAACAAAACTGGAATGTGAAATGGATCCCGCATCCCAACTGGTTCTACCGCATTTCGAAATACACCCTTCCCTTCATAAGGAATCCTTATGTTCCAAAAACCTTTTTCCTCAACCAGGTTAAGCAGATCCCGGATGACCTGGAGCACTATGTATTAAAGCCACTTTTTTCTTTTGCGGGCCAGGGCGTAATTATAGATTTAAAGAAGGAAGACTTTATTTCGATTGCGGATCCGCAGAACTGGATCATTCAGCAAAAAGTTAATTATGGTTCTGTAATTCAGACGCCGCATACGCCGGCCAAAGCGGAAATCAGGATGATGTACATGTGGCCCGAGGGAGCCGAAAGGCCAAAGGCAGCCATTAACCTTGCAAGACTAAGCAAGGGAAAAATGATCGGCGTCCGCTATAATAAAGACCAGGAATGGGTTGGAGGAAGCGTTGGTTTATTTTCGGTTAGCACTTAATTTGAGCTCCATCAACCATCAACTTTTTTCACTCAGCCCGGCCCTGATATATTCCGAATTCAGCTTGGCAATATTGGTCATGGAAATTTCTTTAGGACATACAGATTCACAGGCCTGCGTGTTGGTGCAGCTCCCAAATCCTTCTTTATCCATTTGAGCGATCATTGCATGTGCGCGGGGTTTTCTTTCCGGATTTCCCTGTGGCAGCAATGCGAGATGGGAAACCTTGGCAGAGACAAAAAGCATGGCAGAACTGTTCTTGCAGGCTGCAACGCATGCTCCGCAGCCGATGCAGGCAGCTGCGGCAAAAGAAGCATCCGCCAGGTTCTTTTCCACGGGCAGGGAGTTGGCATCGACTGCGTTACCCGTATTCACGGAAATATATCCACCGGCCTGCATGATCCGGTCAAATGCTGAGCGGTCAACGACAAGGTCTTTAATCACCGGAAATGCGTTGGCCCGCCAGGGCTCGACAATGATCGTATCTCCGTTTTTATATGCCCGCATATGAAGCTGACACACAGTATTCGCATGCCATGGTCCATGAGGGCGTCCGTTGATATACATGGAGCACATGCCACAGATACCTTCGCGGCAATCATGGTCGAATGCGATGGGATCCTGGCCCTCGTGTATCAAACGCTCATTCAGCACATCCATCATTTCCAGAAAGGACATTTCCGAGGAAATATCCTCTACTTTATAAGTCACGAAGCCTCCCCTGGCTCCGCCGTTTTGCTGTCTCCACACTTCCAGGGTCAGGTTCATGCTGTAGTGATCCATGTGTTAATGTGTAAATGTGAAAATATGTAAATGTGTAAATTAATTCCTTTACTAAATCTGTTTTGCTGAGGTGATTATCTTAGCTAAAATTTTAATGATTTCCTCCAAATCATTCATATATTTTTGTTCAAAAATATAACCATTACTTTTTTCGCATAGTTTCAGCCAATAAAAGCATTCGCCAGCTTCTTTTGCTGCAAGTTTCATTTTATGAATAAAATCCGCCCTGCTTTCTGCGCTTTGGGCTTCAAACACATTCGCGCCGATCGAGGTCGAAGATCTTAACAACTGATTAGAAACAACAAATTTTCTCGATTCATTAAGTTTGTCGCAATAAGCAATAATCTGTAATGAAAAATTTATTGTTTTTTCAACAATAGTATTGGGTTTTCATATAGTACGAAAAGAAATATCAGGTTTAGTTTGAAATTAACGTCAATAACGAAAAAAATTTCAGATTACCCTATTTTCCAATAACTCCGTAAGGCATTCAACCAAATGCCACTATTGTTACTGTCATATACCAAGGAACTTTACTACTCCTCATTAGCACACTACCACATGACCACATGACCACATTACTTATAGCTCCGTTGCGTCGGCTTTGCAACTTCAAAATCAAGATTTTCTTTATGCAGCTCCCATTGATGCGGGCCTTTGTATTCCCACGCTGATACAAATGCAAAATGTTCGTCATCACGCCTGGCCTCTCCTTCGGGGGTCTGCATCTCCTCGCGGAAATGGCCGCCGCAACTTTCATTGCGGTCAAGCGCGTCAATACACATTAATTCACCCAATTCAAGAAAGTCAGCCACGCGGTTTGCCTTGTCGAGTTCAGGATTCATCTCCTGAATGCCGCCAGGAATTTTCAGGTCCTCATAGAATTCCTTTTTCAACTTTTGTATTTCTCCGATCGCTGCCTTCAACCCGGCAGCATTCCTTGCCATGCCGCATTTTTCCCACATGATCTTTCCAAGCAGTTTATGAAAATGATCCACACTTTTTGTGCCCCTGATTTTCATTAACTGATCGATGCGGGACGCAACGGCCTTTTCTGCTTCGGAAAAAGCAGGATGGTCTGTCGGAATTTCCTGGGTCCGGATCTCATCGGCGAGAAAGTTCCCTATCGTGTAAGGAATCACGAAATAACCATCTGCCAGTCCCTGCATAAGGGCGGACGCGCCCAGCCTGTTCGCTCCATGATCAGAAAAATTGGCTTCCCCAAGGCAGTAAAGGCCCTTAATACTCGTCATCAGTTCATAATCCACCCAGAGCCCGCCCATAGTGTAGTGAATAGCAGGATAAATTCGCATCGGCACCTCGTATGGATTTTCTCCGGTTATCTTCTCATACATGTCGAAGAGGTTTCCGTATTTTTCCTTCACTACCTCCCTGCCTGCATTTTTTATCTGTTCTTCAGAAGGATTTTCCATTCCCTGCTTATGGCACTCCACGTGGCCAAAACGATGTATGGCATCCGCAAAATCAAGATAAACAGCCTGCTTGGAAGTGCCGACACCATATCCAGCATCGCATCTTTCTTTTGCTGCGCGACTGGCCACATCCCGAGGGACCAGGTTTCCATATGCCGGATATCTTCTTTCCAGATAATAATCCCTTTCGTTTTCGGGAATCTCGTTGGGTCTGCGCCCATCATTTTGTTTCTTTGGCACCCAGATGCGTCCATCATTTCGAAGGGATTCAGACATCAGCGTGAGCTTGCTCTGGTAGTCGCCTGAAACCGGAATGCAGGTGGGATGGATCTGGGTAAAGCATGGATTGGCAAAATAAGCTCCCCGTTTATGCGCTTTCCATATCGCCGTTGCATTGCAGCCCATGGCATTGGTGGAAAGATAAAATACATTTCCGTAGCCTCCGGAGCAAAGCACCACGGTATGTCCGAAATGTCTTTCCAGTTCTCCAGTCAGGAGGTGGCGCGTGATGATACCGCGAGCCTTCCCATCAATCACTACGAGTTCCTGCATTTCGTGACGCGCATATACGGTCACGTTACCCAGGGCCACCTGCCTTTCAAGCGCCTGATACGCACCGATAAGAAGTTGCTGACCGGTTTGTCCGGCAGCATAAAATGTTCTCTGCACCTGCGTACCACCAAAAGAACGGTTGCTGAGCAGCCCTCCGTATTCTCTTGCAAAAGGAACGCCCTGGGCCACACACTGGTCTATAATGCTTGCACTCACTTCAGCAAGTCGGTGCACATTCGATTCACGGGAGCGGTAGTCGCCTCCCTTGATTGTGTCGTAGAACAAACGGAATACGCTGTCTCCGTCATTCTGATAATTTTTTGCGGCATTGATTCCACCCTGGGCCGCAATGCTGTGGGCACGGCGCGGAGAATCCTGGAAACAAAAAGATTTTACCTTATATCCGAGTTCAGCCAGAGATGCAGCTGCTGAAGCGCCGGCTAGTCCGGTCCCGACGACAATAATTTCCAGCTTGCGTTTATTGGTAGGATTAACGAGTTTAACGTGTCCTTTATATTCATTCCATTTCTGCTCTAGTGGCCCTGAAGGAGATTTTGATTCGAGCATAGCGATTAGAGAGTTTTTAGTTAAGACTAAAGGAATGTGGAAATGTGGAAATGAAAGCCAATATACTATTTTCCCATTTCCACATTTCCACATTTCCACATTTTCCTCACCCCACCCAATCCAGAAAAACCGAAACCGGCATCATCGCGAAGGCGACGGAAACGATCACGGCAAAAGCATACCCTGCAAAATAAATGATCCGCATGTACTTGCCGTTTGGCACACCCAGAGTTCTGAATGCACTCTGGAATCCGTGCAGCAAATGGTATAACAGAGATGCACAACCGATAACGTATAAAATGTCAACCAAAGGGTTCTGAAACACCCGCACAATTTCCGCGTATTGATTGGCCACCTGTTTCCCGTTGATCTCAACGGTAGGAAGATCACCAAAACGGGAAGGAACCCAGAAATGGGCCAGATGCATGACGAGGAAGAAAAGCAGCAATGTTCCGAGCAATCCCATGCTGCGACTATACCATTTACTGCCCCGATTACCCAGGCTGACGGCATATCCGGCACGCCTGCGTCCCCGATTTTGCACTTCCAGTACCAGGCCCTGAACCATGTGCAGGATCAACCCTACAAACAAACCCACTTCAAGGATCCGGACAATAACATTAGTGCCCATAAAATGAGATGCCAGGTTAAATGTCTCTCCTCCGTCATTCGCCCAGATGCAGGCATTCACACCCACATGCACA
>JANWIY010000039.1 GCA_025449645.1 Chitinophagaceae bacterium
ACCGGGCTCGAACCGGCCACCTCGACCTTGGCAAGGTCGCGCTCTACCAAATGAGCTACTTCCGCATATGAACTTTCATAAGAACTTTTCCGGGGACGGCAAATTTAAGCATTCGGTCCGGATCAAAACGAAATCTTACTTGTATTCCGGAGTATACAGCGTATTGGCGGGAACAACCACTTCGGGTTTGCCTTTGTAGCGGTGCGAATACAGCCCATAACAGGCGCCGATTAAAAGAGCCACGATACAAAATGTTTCCAGGTAAAAAAGAAATACAGAGGAATTCACCCAATTATACGTGATGTCCTTCAGCTTCGGATCCTTGTATTCTATCGGTTCATCTTCCATAAGAATCAGTTGATTACAGGGCAAAAATAACAGATTCGTAGAAAAAATCAGCTTTTATCGTCCATAATTTCATCAAAAGTATTTTTTCCCTTCACAAAATGCTTCCAGGCAACGCAGTGCTGGAACCAACCTGACAACCTGGCTTTTCTCTGAAGAGGAAAAACACTCTTCCTTTTCTTAAACAAAAGCCATTTAACAAACGCCAGATGCGATTCTTCAATGGCAAAAAAGTACACAGCCTCCCCGGCAAACAAGGACTTCGACGCCGAGATATCATCCAGCAATATCCTTAACGGAATCTTCCAGAACGACTGGCGTTTCGGCAAATTCTTGGCCAGCATGATCATATTGTTGCGGAAATTCAGAAATACTTTCCTTTCATCTCCTTTGGGCAAAGTGCCGCCGCCGACATGGTATACAACAGAGGCCGGACAGACATATATCCCGTAACCCATCAGCTGGAGGCGCCAGCAAAAATCAATTTCTTCCATGTGCGCAAAAAAATAAGTATCCAGCCCTTTTGTCGCGTGAAATAATTCTGCCCGCACAAACATCGCTGCACCACTGGCCCAGAAAATTTTCTGTGTGTCGTCGTATTGCCCATGATCCTGTTCGCAGATATCAAATATCCTTCCCCGGGCGAATGGATATCCCAGGCAATCCATCCATCCTCCTGAGGCCCCGGCATATTCAAAATGGTCTTTCAGGTTAAAACTTAAGATTTTGGGTTGGCAGGCGCCGATCATCCGGTCATTCTCCATGAGGCTGATCGCTGGTTCTATCCATCCGGGAGATACCTCTACGTCCGAATTCAACAAAACATAGTATTCACTTTCTACCTGCTTCAATGCCTGGTTGTATCCGCCGGAATAACCATAATTCCTCTCCAGTAAAATCAGTCGCACCTGCGGGAAATTATTCCGGAGAAAATCAACGGAATCATCCGAGGAAGCATTATCGGCCACCACAAGGTCAAAATTGGAATAAGTACTTGCCAATACTGAAGGCAGAAACTGCTCCAGGTATTTGCGCCCGTTAAAATTGAGAATAACAACTGATACTTTAGCCGGCAATTGAATTCGTTACGGTAAGAAAATTGCGCCAAAAATAAGGGTTCTGCAGAGAACCCTCCCCTGAATTAGTGATATGACTGTCTTTAACTACTTTAGCGGCATGATCGGATTCCGGTTCAACTGGCGCTGGCTGCTCGCACTTCTGGGGATCGGTATTGTGTGCGGTACGATCCTCTATTCCCAATACCTCGCCGAAAAGATCGAAAGAGAGGAGCAACAGAAGATAGAACAGTGGCTGGCCGCAAGCAAAGCAATCCTCAATCCCGACCTGACGCTCCCCAATCTCATACGAAACGAACAACATTCCATTCCCGTTATCGAAACCAATGAAAAAGACAGCATCACCAATTATTTCAATCTGGATACCCTGAATGCGGCGCACAACAAATCTTATCTTTCGGATAAGTTAAAGACCTTCCGGTCGCAGAATCCGCCCCTGGAAATAAAATGGAGCGATTCGCCCTATACGGCGAACCGGTATTATTACGGTCATACTGCACTGTTGGACCAGGTTCGTTATTACCCGATCATTCAACTTCTCCTGGTGGCTGTGCTTGTTTTCTTTATCATTTATTCCATCAGCACAAGCAATCGTGCCACGCAAAACCAGGTGTGGGTGGGCATGGCCAAAGAAACGGCCCATCAGCTCGGTACTCCGCTTTCATCCCTCCAGGGCTGGATTGAAATGTTAAAGGAAGAAGGGACCACTGCTGAAACCGTCTCCGAACTGCAGAAGGATGTTGACCGGCTGAAGCTTATTTCAGACAGGTTCAGCAAGATCGGCAGCATCCCCAGCCTGGAGAAATCTGATATTTTATTCCAGGTTCAGCAGATGATTGAATACATCCGCAAACGCACGACTTCGAAAGTTCAGTTCGCGTTGGAAACACACGGATCACAAATTGTTGAGGCGGATATCTCCAAACCCCTGTTTGACTGGGTGATTGAAAATCTTTTCAAGAATGCGCTGGATGCCATGGAAGGCAAGGGAAAAATCAGCGTCGATATTAAAGACGAGCAGCAGTCGGTAGTCATTGATGTTTCTGATACGGGCAAAGGTATTTCAGCCTCTAATGTCCGCCGCGTTTTCGATCCGGGATTCACAACCAAGAAAAGAGGTTGGGGACTGGGCCTGACTTTATCTAAACGGATCATGGAGGAATACCATAGGGGAGAATTATTTGTGAAACATTCGGAGCCGGGGAAGGGGACGATGTTTAGGATAGTGCTGAAGAAATAATGTGGAAATATGAAAATGTGCAAATGTGTAAATGAGGGAATTCTAACTGGGATACATTATTTTTGCAGTCCATTTTAAGGTTTGCGGAGGTGGCGAAACTGGTAGACGCACTACTTTGAGGTGGTAGCGCCGTAACTGGCGTGGGAGTTCGAATCTCCTCTTCCGCACTGGATTTTTTCTGCCCCGGGCGTAGCCCGGGGTTTTGTCGTTTTAGGAGCGGGAGTGAGCTTGCTCACGGACGCGGATAAGACGACAAAATGAAGGCCGCGAAGCGGCCGGCAGAAATAATCCATAAGCCCCACCCTGAGATCAGCGAAGCTAATCTCCTCTTCCGCACACAAAAATGTCCCCGGCGAATGCCGGGGCTTTTTCACTTAGAGGCATGGCGTTGCATGCCTAATCCGATGGATGGAAGTCCAAATTTGAGATGTCATTAAATTATTTTGATGGAATAAATTTAAACGCATAGGAATTCATGCAATACCTTTTGCCTGTTGGCGCAGGGCCATCATTAAAAACATGACCCAGATGTAACCCGGTGCTTCTTTCCACTACCTCGTCCCTTACCATACCATACGAGGTATCTTCAACAATCATAATGGCCTTGGGATCGATGGGCTGATAGAAACTGGGCCAGCCGGTGCCGGACTCGAACTTGGCTTCCGAACTGAATATTGGCTTACCGGTTGCCGCACTTACATATATTCCCTTTTGATGGTTGTCCCAATAAGGATTCTTAAATGGTGTCTCTGTTCCCTTTAAAACCATAATCTGATAAGCTTCAGGAGATAAAATGCTTTTCCAGTAACTGTCAGGTTTAGCATCGGGAAAGGTTTTGGTATCTTCAGAGCTGCCGGTCGGTTTATTCGTAGAATGGCTTTGGCTGCAAGCATTCATTGCTAAAGTCACGATGGGGAATATTATTAAAAATAACTTTTTCATATTTTATTTTTACATGGTTTAAGTATACATACGTAATAAATCCTTACGCGGATCTTTTTGGTTTACAGGCCTGAATAATAATCATAGCCCCGCTCAGCCCAGTAATCCCGCGGACGGTTATTGCTGAAGGTGATCTTCCCAATACGCTTCAGATTCTTGATCCCATACTTAACTGGTATAATCAGGCGGAGTGGTGCACCGTGTTCAATTGCTAATGGTTGTTCATTCATTTCATAGGCCAATATGGTCTGGGGATGCAAGGCACTCTCCATATCTAAGCCTATATAATATTCCCCGTTCGGCGTTTCCATACCCACATATTGCATCTTAATCTGTTGTTGTAAATTATAATGAGATACAAAATCAACAAAACTGACACCAGCCCAATGCTGGATTTGATCCCACCCCTCGACACATTTAAAATCATAGACAATTTCTGTTTTAGGAAGGCTTTTAATTTCTTCGATGGTTAAATTCAGGATATCGCCAGCACTTTTTACCACGGCAAGTTGCCAGCTTTCAGGCTTGAAACCCTCAGCTTCGATTCCAATATGGGCATTGACCCTTACCTTCCTGGCCGCCATGGACTTCGGATAGGTTTTAACTAAATGGTTATTACTAAATAAATTCCTAAAAAAGAGTTCGGTCCTGTTCAATGCCCGTCTTAATGGTTTGGCCGCACCCGCGGTGATACCTGGTGTTTCCGCAGAAGAATGATATAGCCATTTCCAGCCTCCAAGTCCGGCGCCTCCCAATAAAAAAAAGGTAGTGAAAGATAAAAAATTTCTCCTTTTTATCCTTTGTTCAACAGTAGGTAATTTCTTTTCCTTTTTTTTTATTGGCATTTTCATTGCATGTTATTTGAAGGATTGATTTGATCATCCCTCGCCTGATCAGCGATATCGTCCTGGTTTGTTAATGTATTCTTCTCTTCATCGGCGACCTCCATTGTCGATGTATTCTGCACTTCAGCGGCCATCTCCACCATGATGGGAGGAGGTATTTCCACCACTTCAAAACCAGAGATGACGGGCCTGAAATTGTTCCATCCCGCAAGGATAACCTGCACAACGTGAATCACAAAAAAAAGTACATAGCCCAATGTTAAGCCAAAATGTAGTATCCTCGCCAAATGATAACCACCGCAAATCCAGGTCAGCCAATAGAATTGAACAGGCTTATAAATAGCCAGCCCGGTTACCAAAGAGCCAAGACCCATCACAATGATGGCTGTATAAGCGATCCTTTGAGCTGCATTATATTTGTTTTGCGGAGGTATTGTTTTCCGGATATGGAGATCGTGTAACAAGACCAGCCACGCTTCTTTAAAGGATTTTTTTTGGGGAACCAGTTCACGCCACTCGCCTGAAAATATAGTATACAATATGTAAAAAAATCCGTTCAGGGTAAAGAACCACATAAACAGGAAGTGATATGCCATCCCTTCGGCTAACCGATGAGGAATATGCAACAGCTTATAAAACCAATCAGGAAAGAATTGGACAAAAGTATGACCAAATATAGTGACGGTATATACATCATTTGCCCAGTAAATGAGCATGCCACTCCAGATCATTATCGCCAAAATGGGAAAATTAATCCAATGCGTCCAGCGCATGACCAATGGATGTTTTTCTTTGATAATTTTCATATCTCGGTATAGCTTGCTATTCTATTCAAATTATTATCTGTGCTTGTATAAATTTTTTTATGGCTAATGATTGAGCCCAAACCTGCCTTGGTGGTGAATTAATTAAAAATAAAAAAATGAAGAAGTATGCATTTATAGTTGCAATAGTATTTTCCTCTTTTCAGATTATGGCGCAAACCAGTCTTAAAGAAGGAATAAAAACCCTTTAATTTACAACAAAGGATAGTTCCGGCAAAACAATTGACCTGTAAAACCAACTTTGTCCAATAGACCTGTGGTTCTATTTTTCTATCGCGGGCATTGGTGCCCGTAGCAAGCCCTCCTGCCCAATATTACTTTACCTCTTGTTCGATATGAGTAGTATATTTATACACTGACAGTCCGTAGTAAGTCCGGTAATTACCGGACTTACTACGGAGTTGATTTGAAGGAATATAGAACAAGAATAGGAGGAATAGGGGTTATTAAAAGACAGCTAAATGAAGGTCTTATGGCAACGCAGATAAGAATCCCCTCCTTTGAGCCGGAAGAATCATTCGAAGCACCTGCTCATACTGTTTCTGTGATTTGTAAGATTTCCG
>JANWIY010000040.1 GCA_025449645.1 Chitinophagaceae bacterium
CGAAACCGGCTGCTACATAAAAATCAAACGCATCCATGTAAAAGAAAACACCTTTGTGATGAAAGTCGTCGCCCCTGAACCAATCCGTAACGGGAGCCTGAGGGCTAACCGCTTTTAGGGCCGGATGTTCTGAAGCTGCAGCCATGCCGGCATAAAATCCTGGATAAGAAACACCTTTTACCCCCACATTTCCATTATTGCCCGGAACGTTTTTGACGAGCCAGTCAATGGCATCATATGCATCACTGGACTCGTCTATATCTGCATTTGATTTTTTATCCCTGATGAAAGGACGGACATCTACAAATTTTCCTTCGCTCATCCATCGCCCACGCACATCCTGGAACACCATGATATATCCTTCGCGTAAATAATACCGGGCATAGCCAGACCATAGTTTGGAATATTGATCTTCCCCATAAGGAGCGCAGGAATAAGGCGTCCTTTCCATCAGGATAGGGTGCTTTTCTGTGCTGTCTATCGGAACATATATGGCAGTAAATAATTTCACCCCGTCACGCATGACAATATTGCGTTCCATCTTATAATAATTTTCACGGAACCATGCGCTATCCTGGCTTTCATTCTGGCCGAAAGCAAGGCTGGCAGCTAAGAAAAATCCGGCTATAAGAAATAATCTCATGTAGACACATTTATTGTTTAAATATAAGAACCAGGCGGGATAAAATCTTCATTATTTTAAATACGGTAGGAACCAACAGCACGGGGCGCTGGTCTTAAAAAGTAAAAAGTAAAAAATAAAAAATGGATGATGATAGTGTATCTTGAAGCAATAAAGGCTCCAATTTTTAATTTTTAATTTTCAATTGGCTTAAATTGAGTAATAAATAAAGCCCATGTTCAACCGACGCAAATTTTTACATTCCTCCGTGCTTGCTTCCACCGGCTGGATGATGAAAGACCATCTGTTGATTACTCCAAAAACACTTATTTCCAACAAACCCATTGTTATATCAACCTGGGATTTCGGAAAAGCAGCCAACGCTGGCGCATGGGAAGTGCTTAGTAAACGGGGCCGGGCCCTTGATGCCGTGGAGGCAGGAGTGAAGATTCCCGAAGCGGATCCAACCATTCATACAATAGGATATGGCGGATTGCCCGACCGCGATGGTCACGTTACACTTGATGCATGCATTATGGATGAAAAAAGTAATTGCGGATCGGTCATGTGCCTTGAACATATCGTGCATCCCATTTCTGTTGCCCGTATGGTCATGGAGAAAACGCCACATATTATTCTTGTGGGCGAGGGCGCTTTGCAGTTTGCACTGGCTAATGGATTTACGAGGGAAAACCTGCTTACACCCGAAAGCGAAAAAATGTGGAAGGACTGGCTTAAAACATCTAATTACCAACCGGTGATCAACATAGAAAATAAAAGCAGCGCCTCAATAAATGCGGTCACCATGCCGGGCGGTCCATTTAATCATGACACCATTGGCATGCTCGCGCTGGATTCATACGGAAATATGAGTGGTGCCTGCACCACCAGCGGGCTTGCTTATAAGATGCATGGAAGGGTAGGAGATTCTCCTGTTATTGGAGCCGGGTTGTTCGTAGATAATGAAGTTGGGTCAGCTACTTCCACCGGCGTGGGAGAAGAAGTGATCCGCATTGCCGGATCCCATCTGGTTGTTGAATTTATGCGTCAGGGATCTGTTCCGGGTGAAGCCTGCAAAAAAGCTGTTGAAAGGATTGTAAAAAGAGACCCCGCAAAAGCAAGGACGTTGCAGGTCGGTTTTTTAGCCATGAGGAATGATGGAAATTATGGGGCATTCTGCATACAAAAAGGATTTACTTATGCCGTGCGTACTGGCACAGAAGACAAAATTTATGAATCAGAAAGCTGGTTTTGATCATGGATAAAACGTCATTGGAAATCTGTTGCTTCAACCTGGAATCCGCCCTGATAGCAGCAGATACAGGAGCTGACAGGGTTGAACTCTGCGCTGATCCGACTGGCGGAGGAACAACACCGCCTTTGGGGCTTGTCAGGGCAGTAAGAAAGAAAATCTCTATCGAACTATATCCCATTATCCGCATCCGGGGCGGCGATTTTCTATTTTCAGAAGAAGAGTTCGGAGTTATGTTGCAGGATATTGAATTATGCAAGTCCGCCGGATGCGACGGTGTTGTCATCGGCATGCTATTATCAGACGGGCGTGTAGATAAGTTTCATTCAGCCATCCTCGTTGAAAAAGCATATCCCATGGGAGTTACCTTTCATCGCGCATTCGACTGGACGCGAAATCCGTTTGAATCCCTTGAAGATATAGTCGATATTGGCTGTGAACGGATACTCACCTCCGGCCAGCAGTCAACTGCGATCCTGGGCGCAGGTCTGATAAAAGACCTGGTGAAGAAGTCAGCAGGAAGGATCATTATAATGCCCGGGTCGGGCGTTCGGGCTTCAAATATCGCTGATCTGAAATGGGAGACCGGTGCCCGGGAATTCCACAGCTCGGCACGCATAAGTAAAAGATCCACAATGGATTTTGTTCAGCGATCCATGCAGGAAGAGCAGGAAAATTTATTGGCAAACCGCCAGGAAATTGAGAAAATGCTGATTCGATTACATGGCTGAACCAAAGCTTACTCCACCTTCGAAATTTTCAGCAGGTTAGTAGGTAAATGCAGGTTCACAGGGAGACTGCCTGTATTAATGATCACGTCCCCTTTTTTTATGAATCCCCTTTGTTTGAGAATTTCTGTCAGATCCCCGATGATGTCATCAATGCTTTCTTCTTCGGCATAATGAAAAGCGCGAACACCCCAACTGAGGCTTAGTTGATTGATCAGGGTTTTTTCTTTGGAAAAAATATATAATGGGGATTTAGGCCGGTAACTGGACAACATAAATCCTGTATATCCACCTTGCGTCATGCCGATCAGGGCATCAGCATGCGTATCTTTTGCCAGTTTGCAGGCATTGTAGCAAATGGCATCGCTAAGAAATGAAGGAGAATGTGGTTGTGGCGCCAGTTCATCTTCCCGGTTATAATTGTAATCGGTTCTTTCCACTTCCATGATAATCTTACGCATAGTTTCCACGACCAGGGTAGGATAGTTTCCGGTAGCAGTTTCAGCGCTGAGCATGACGGCATCTGCCCCTTCGAGCACGGCATTCGCAACATCTGTGATCTCGCTGCGGTTAGGTTTGGTCCTGTCGATCATGCTTTCCATCATCTGTGTCGCAACGATGACCGGTTTTGCACGGTGAATGGACTTCCGGATGATCTGTTTCTGGATAAGCGGAACCTGTTCTACGGGAAGTTCCACGCCCAGATCACCTCTCGCAACCATGATACCATCTGATTCCAGGATGATCTCGCGCAGGTTGGTAAGCGCTTCCGGCATTTCTATTTTTGCAATGATCTTGGTCTTGCTCTTTTTCATGTTGAGTTTCTCGCGTAGCCCGACGATGTCATCCACCTTTCTCACAAAAGAAAGCGCGACCCAGTCAAGTTGCTGTTCAATAATGAACTCAAGGTCCTTTTCATCTTTTTCTGTAATTGCCGGAAGTGAAATTTTCGTGTCCGGCAGATTAACGCCCTTTTTTGAAGAAATGATGCCACCCAGAGTCACCTGCACCTTCACATCATTGTTCCGTTCTATACTTACAACTTTCACCTCCAGCTTACCGTCATCAATCATGATGGTGTTGCCGATTTTCACGTCCTGATGAAGATTTGGATAAGAAACATAGATCCGATCCTTATTACCGACCAGTTTCGTGTTCGTGAAGGTGAGAATCTCTCCTTCATTTACCTGCATGCTTCCGCCTTCAATTTCACCAACCCTGAGCTTCGGTCCCTGCAGGTCACCCAGGATAGCAATATTAAATGGCTCATCGGTATTGATCTTTCGTATGTGTTGAATGATCTTCGTTTTGTCCTCATGACTTCCGTGAGAGAAATTCAACCTGAATACATTTACTCCTGCCCGAACAAGGGAAAGCAGCTTATCGTAGGTGTCGCAGGCCGGACCGACTGTTGCTACAATCTTAGTCCGGTGAAATGTATGTTCCAGCCCGGCCTGCTTGTCCATCTGTCCGTAAATGTATTTGTCGATGTTTCTTGACATGATTTATTAGGTTGATTGTTCTTTAAATTAAAAAGTAAAAATTAAAAAATGGAGGCCCCGATTTTTACTTTTTACTTTTTAATTTTTACTTTTTAATTTAAGACGCTAAAATCTTTATAATCCTCAGCCAATCGTCACTGATTTTCTGCTTAGCCTTCACTGCTTTTTCCAACGGGGTAAAATGCATTTTGTTATTCACGATCCCCACCATCACATTAAATTTTCCTTCAAGCAGGCATTCCACGGCGGAGTAACCCATGCGGCTGGCAATCACCCGGTCGATACAGGAAGGTGAACCGCCGCGCTGAATGTGGCCCAGAATGCAGACTTTGGTATCGATGTTAGGAAGCCTTTGCTTCACTACTTTCGCCACTTCTTCAGCACCTCCATAATTATCACCCTCGGCGACGACGACGAGATTAACCAGCTTTTTCCTTTTTTCCTTCTCCTGGAGTGAGCTGATCAATTCTTCGATATCAGTTTTTCTTTCAGGAATGAGAATATTCTCCGCACCCGTGGCAATTCCGCTATGCAATGCAATATAACCGGCATCCCTGCCCATCACTTCGATCACAAAGAGGCGATCGTGTGCGTCTGCCGTATCCCTTATTTTATCAATGGCCTCTACGGCTGTATTGACTGCAGTGTCGAAGCCGATGGTAAAATCCGTGCCGGCAATGTCTTTATCAATCGTGCCAGGTAGTCCGATGCAGGGTATCTGAAATTCGGTGCTGAATTTATGCGCTCCCCGGAATGAACCGTCCCCGCCGATAATGATGAGGCCGTTAATACCCAGTTTTTTGAGACTTCCGAATGCGCGGGAACGACCTTCATATTCAAAGAATTCCTTGCACCTTGCAGTTTTTAAAATGGTTCCTCCGCGCTGTATAATGTTGGCAACGCTTCGGGAATGAAGGGGGACAATGTCGTTTTCAATCATTCCGCTGTAACCCCGCATGATTCCATAAACCTCCAATCCGTAATAAATCCCTGTGCGAACAACAGCACGAACGGCGGCATTCATTCCAGGCGCATCACCTCCCGAAGTGAGTACCCCTATTTTTGATACTTTTTGTTGCATTAACTAGTAAAGGGTTGTATTCATTGCATCAGTTTCAACTAAATGGCTAAAATTTTTGAAATTCTATAGTCTTTCCAAAACAAGTCCCAAAAATAAGCATTTTGAATGGAAACAGAACGCAGATCGCCTCTTATATAACTGAAAGCCGCAAAACAACGGACCATCCATCAGATTATTTTCCGGATATAAAAATTCATTATATATTTTCGGTCAGTAATGAAAATATTGATCACGGGGTCCAATGGTCTGTTGGGCCAGAATCTGATACAGCAACTTGCAGGCATGAATCATCGGGTGATTGCAACCGGAATGGGCGCTCAAAGAATTTCCCCGGATGCCGGCATAAACTATGTCGATCTGGACATAACCCGGGCGATGCAGACGCGAAAATTCATCCGGCAACATGCGCCGGATATATTGATTCACTCTGCCGCTATGACGCAGGTGGATGATTGCGAACGGGATCAGGAAAAGAGCTTGCTCGTGAATGTTCTTGCCACGGAAACAATGTTGGACGCTTGCTCGGGTGGAAATACTCATTTTATTTTTCTTTCAACTGATTTTGTATTTGATGGTATAAAAGGAAATTACAGCGAGGAAGATCCTGTAAATCCGGTTAATTGGTATGGCCAAACCAAGGCGCTCGCCGAAAAAAAGGTTTCTGAATATTCCGGTGCCTGGGCCATTGCCCGCACCTGCCTGCTTTATGGCGTGCCCATTCACGCGTCCAGGCCGAATATTATTTCATGGATTAAATCTGCACTCGAAAAAGGCGAACACATCCGGGTCCTGAATGATCAGGTGCGCACACCCACGAATGTACGGGACTTTGCAACCGGGATACGTCTTATCTTCGAAAAAGGTGCACGGGGTCGTTTTCATTTGTCGGGAAAGGAAATTATGACTCCTTATGAGCTGGCAATTACTGTTGCAGATTATTTTGCTTTTGATAAAAATCTGATAGAAGCTGTCGATGCAAATTCTTTTTCACAATTGGGAAAGCGGCCCCTGAAGACGGGATTCAACATCAGCAAAGCCCAGCAGGAGTTGGGTTTTTCGCCTTGCAGTTTGCAGTCGGGCCTGGAGGAGTCCTTTAAATAAAGTTGTTACTCATCCCGCAAACTCATCGTTGGATTGCTGAGTGCCGCATTAATTGTTAACCAGGCCGTAGTAATAAGGGCAATGAGAACCATCGAAAATACAGGCAATACAAATTGCTGAGTATTTAAATGAACCCTGAAAGCATATCCGTTTAGCCATTGCCTGATGAATATGTAGGCCATGGGGATGGCAATAACACTGCAGAGCAGGATCAACTTTATCACGTCCCAGATGAGTAAGGCAATGATGTCCTTAACGGACGCTCCCAATACTTTTCGCACGCCTATTTCTTTTGTGCGGCGCGCGGTTGAATATGCGGTTAACCCAAACAGTCCCATGCAGGCAATAAATATTGCCAATGAAGAAAATAACATGAAGTTGTGACTGAACTGTATTTCCTGCTGATACTGATGCTTGTAAAAATCGTCCAGGAAGTAGAAATCAAAAGATGATTCAGGAAAAAAGTTGTTCCAGATGTTTTTGAAATCATTGATCTTATCATGGATCTGTGCTGTGGTCAGTTTTACAGAAAAATAATCTGTAGGAATCCAGGAAAAATCAGGGTCCATAAAAAGGATGAGAGGAGTGTAATTTTTCTGCAGGGATTGCTGGTGATAATTTTTTATTACTCCGATAATTTCATCCGGGTGTCTGTCAAGGGTTTCAAGCCACACTTTTTGACCTATGGCTGAAGCGGGCGATTTATATCCCAATTGATTCACTGCGGCTTCGTTCAGAATTAAGCATGTCGAATCCGATGGGCGGCTTTTGTCAAAATCCCTTCCAGCAACAACTTCCAATTTGTACGCCCTGATGAAGTCATGATCCACTTTCAGCATTTCATAAGTGCGTTCTTCTTCCCTGGAGGCGCCATATCGCCTGTTTGCCAAGGCCTGCCCAACTTCTTTTCCTGGTACAGCTCCGGATGCCGTAACCATGCTGACGCCCGAAACGGCCAGCAAAGCGTCTTTCAGACCTTCTAACTTTTGGGCGTAGCCGGGCGTATTCACCGGACTTTTAATGGCGATAGTCTGGCTGATGCTGATGCCGGGATTTTGGCTGCTCATATAATTAATCTGTCGGCTGATGGCAATTGTTCCGGTTATCAATAACAATGAAGCGATGAATTGAAAAGCAACCATGATTTTGCGCAATAGGGTACCCTTTTTTGAAAAAGAAAAACGTCCCTTCAATACCTCAACAGGCTTTAACTTAACAAGTGCCAAAGCCGGATAAATCCCAGAAAGCAAAAAGGCAAACAATAATATAATGCCTGTATGGAAATATAAATCCTCATCGAATAAAAGACCTTTTGAGCCATAGCTATTTAAAAATGGAGGCAGCCACAGGCAGGCGGCAACAACCAGAAGAACGCCAAGTGACATTGCGATCAGGTTGATGATGAAGGACTCCAGTAGGAATTGGCAGACAAGTTGCAGAGGAAGAGCGCCGCTTACTTTTCTAATACCTACTTCCCGCGCGCGGTCCATTGATTTGGTCGTTGTGAGGTTAATATAATTTACGCAGGCAATGATGAGTATAATATAAGCCATCATACTTAGGAAATTGACAGCAGTGCGGCTGCCCTTTACCTCTATTTCATTAGGTTTAGCCGGGTTAAGATGAATGTCCGTAAGAGGAACAAGATGAATGGCCCACTTCAATTCTTTGAGTGCCGGTCCTGTTTTATACCGTTCCGCAAGAGAGGGAAATTGAGCCTCCAGATTCTGCACACTGGCGCCAGGCTTGAGTTTTACGAAAGTATAGCTTTCATGCTGATACCAGAAATCCTTAAAGAATGCAGGATTTGTTGCCCAGGACATGAGAAAATTGAATTGCATGGTGGAGTTGGCAGGCATATCTTTAAAGACCCCTGTAACTGCGCAATGATAGCTGTCTTCCTGGGTATTAACTTCCAGGAACTTTCCAATGGGATCGGCATTGCCAAAGTATTTCTTTGCTGCCGATTCAGATATTACAATTGTATTTACTTCTTCCAGTGCCTTTAACGGATCCCCTTTGATCAGGGGTAAAGAGAAGAATGAAAGGAAATTACTGTCAGCAAAACAAACATGATCTTCCCTGTATTTGATCTCCCTGTACCGGACGACGCGTTCTGAATTATGCCAGTCGATACGGGCAAAAGAAGCCATTTCGGGGAGGTTGCCCATCATTGCGCGGGCGTACCCGTTCGTGCTGGTGGCCCAGTCATCCGTTAATTGGCCGTCTTTGTAAAACTGACTTTCTACCCGGTATATCGCGACACCGCCTCCAGGCCTCCGGTCATAACTTTTTTCGAAATGAACATAGGCGCTGACAAGAATAAAAGCCGCAATACCTAAAGTTAGTCCGACGATATTAATGAAGGTGTAAGCTTTATTCTTGACGAGGTTGCGGTACGTAACCAGCAGGATATTCCGAAACATAGTAGATCATAAAAGTAGGAAAATCAATTTTAAAACATTAAAATGGCGCAATCCCAAACTTTTTACAAATTAACTAAGCTGGAATGAAATAATATATCCCTTCATTTTTAAATTATCAAATTACCCCAAATGCACCTCAGCAATCATGCAGCGCGCACTTCCGCCGCCACTCGTTTCAATAGTCTGAAGAGAGGAACGCAATAGCTTGTTGTAGGAAGATAACTTATCAATCAGTTCTCTGGACAGCGCTTCGTAAGCAGCAGTTGACATCACCAGAAACTTTTCTCCCCCGGCATTTTCCACCTGAAGCATGTTTCCTGCAAATTGATTCATTTGTTCCAAGCTGATCGGAATAATTTCCTTACCTGTTTTTCCAATGGTATCCTTCACTGATTTTTTTTCCTGGAGATCCCGGATCGAATCCAGGCAAATCACGACGAAGCGATCGGCAACACACATCATCACATTCGTGTGATAAATGTCCTGGCCCATTCCATCCATGGCATGAAAAACGCAGGAATTGTAGTTCATTTGCCTGCAAAAATCATCGAGGACTTCCGGATCGGTTCGGGGCGATATACAGGCATACGCTATGCGGCTTTCCCTGTCCAGCACCATACTGCCTGTTCCTTCAAGAAAAAGATTTTGAAGTTCGTAATGGGTCAGGTCAATACGACGAGTAATCTTAAATTTCCTGCTGATGGTATTAATGACAGCTTCTTTTCTTTCTGAGCGCCTGTTTGGGGCATACATGGGGTAAAGGCAAATCGTATGCTGGTCATGGAAGGAAATCCAGTTATTCGGGAAAATGGCATCGGGTGTATAGGGGGTTAAGCTATCCTGCACCACAATCACATCCACTCCATTGGACCGGAGGAGGGCCACCAGTTTGTCAAATTCCTGCAAAGCATTTTCCTGTACGCCATCCTGATCCCTTTTGATCTGGAATGCGTTATTAACTGCGGTTTGATCATTGTAACCGAATTGTACCGGCCTGATCATTAATAAATGGGAAGTACTTTGCATGGATTCATTTATACGTCATCGCGAAGCAGCGGCATACTCATGCAGTGAAAGCCGCCGCGGGCGCGGGAAAGCTCAGCTGAGGGCATCAGGATCAGGGTATCATTAATATCTTCAGCCTTTACCGATCCGCTCTCCATCTGCTGAATCAGGTCAGCAGCATGGATGATCTCAAAACCGTTTTCTTTGAATGCTTCAACTGTTTTGTCATTGCGGTCATATCCCAACACGACGCCTTCCTTCAAGGCAAGTAGATTACAGGAGTCTGTCCATTGTTCACGCGCATCAAACGGGAATTCATTATTTCCGGAATAAATGAATTTCACTTTGCCTGAACATTCCAAGTCCTGTTTGCTGATATCGCTCAAAAGGTCTTCGAGGTTGTCGAAATAAGATGGGTTTTCTATATCCTTTTTGCGGAACTGGATAATTTTCATTTTTTCGTCTTTCTTCGTTCCTTCCAGTACCCGCTGCACTGGATCCTCGTTTTCGTGTTTCATGGATTTTTTGGAGAATACACCCAGCATGACCCAGGCATCCCGCCTGACCTGGGTGAACACCGTGTCAATATGCATATAGTCCCTTTTTTTCGGAATACGGATAACGGTTATTTTCTTTACCACATTTTTCTCAAACAGCAGGTTGATGACCTGATGGGCGGCTTCCATGGTCGTTCGCTCACTAACGCCGATGAGTAAATGATCTTTGGTTATTACCATCACGTCGCCGCCTTCCAGCGTAACTTTCTTATCATCGGCTTCCCTGGGCAATAAAAAATGGTGGTATCCATCGTTCAGCTCCAGTATATTTTTCTGGCAGGATTGAAAATAGGGGTGGTTGAAAAAAATGTATTTGGCCAGCAGGGCTTCCCGCGTACGCGCTTTCTTTGCAGGTTTATTCAGTAATACAAATTCATTGACGACGATACCAATATCCCTGGTAAAAATAAAATTCGGAATGGGTGCAAAAAGCATTCGGTCGCTTTGAAGCGTGCCGGTAATAAATGCTTTTGCCAATGCTATGGAATCCAGGTCCAGTAATTCTTTTTGTGTATCGTATGAACAATTCTCAATGGCACATACCGAAGCGGCCAGTTTTAGCCTGATCTCAACGTCTTCCAGGATCTCGGCCAGCAGCCATTGCAATTCAATAACTTTATCTGACCGGAAAAAATCCGGGTGTTCAGGTTTATAAAAGTTCCTTTTACTTTTCTCTGAATCGATTTTTTGTAATTTCCCGCGAATGGTTTCAGGGTCCAGGAAATAGAGTAGCAGTTTTGTATAGTAATCATATTCCTTCCTTCTGATCGTGTCCAGGTGCACAATATCTTCAAACAGCCAGTCCTGCGCTTTGGATGGCACCACCTTGCCCAGGCCGCTATCCGGACTGTGCACCAGCAGTCGTCTCAGCCGGCCGATCTCTGAACTGACGCGGATGGCATTTGTGTGTTTACTCATATGTTTACCTGAATCTGCAAAGTTAACTAAACCCTTTCCGGGTTCAAAACCTAACAGTTGTTAGTTTTGAACTTATTCAGCTATTTTTGCGCACAACATTTATCAGGATATGGATTTCTTACTTACAGAGGAACAACTTTGGATCAGACAGGCTGCCAGGGATTTTACTGTCCGTGAATGTTTGCCCGGCGTTATTGAGAGGGATGAACATCAGAAATTCCCCCGGGAACAATTATTAAAACTCGCAGACCTGGGCTTTATGGGCATGATGATTTCTCCTGATTACGGCGGAGCAGGCCTCGACGCGGTTAGTTATGTGCTGGCAATGGAAGAGATCAGCAAAATTGATTCGAGCGTTTCCGTAAGCATGAGCGTAAATAATAGTCTGGTTTGCTATGGCATCGAAGCATTCGGTTCCGAATCACAGAAACAGAAATACCTCGTGCCGCTGGCAAAAGGAAGAAAAGGAGATCAGCTTTATATCGGCGCTTTTCTTCTTAGTGAACCTGAAGCCGGCAGCGATGCGTCTTCGCAGAAAACAACGGCGGTCGACAAGGGCGATCATTATATTTTGAACGGAACGAAAAACTGGATCACGAATGGTCATTCTGCCTCCGTTTATTTAGTAATGGCACAATCACATCGGGGAAAGGGCAATAAGGGTATCAATGCCCTGATTGTTGAAAAAGAAACACCCGGTGTTACCGTTGGTGCCAAGGAAAATAAGCTGGGCATTCGGGGCAGCGATACGCACAGTGTGAGTTTTACTGACGTCATCGTGCCGAAAGAAAACCTGATCGGTGAGGATGGATTCGGATTTACTTTTGCCATGAAAACCTTATCCGGCGGCCGCATCGGCATTGCTTCGCAGGCCCTGGGCATCGCTTCCGGCGCATATGAACTTTCTCTCAAATATGCCAAAGAAAGAAAATCCTTTGGTACGGAAATTAAAAATCACCAGATCATCCAGTTCAAATTAGCAGATATGGCAACCCGGATTGAAGCAGCACGATTGCTTTGCATGAAGGCCGCCCGGGAAAAAGATCAGAATATGGATTATACCGTCAGTTCTTCTATGGCCAAGGTATTTGCCAGTGAAACGGCCATGTGGACGACCACAGAAGCAGTTCAAATCCACGGTGGATATGGCTATGTGAAGGAATATCATGTTGAAAGACTAATGCGTGATGCGAAAATCACCCAGATCTATGAAGGCACGAGCGAGGTACAAAGAATCGTGATCAGCAGAAGCGTTTTGAAATGAATACAACCGCTTATCATAAAATACTGGAAGAACTCCGGCCGGCAAATGTGCAGCTCTTAGCCGTTTCCAAAACCAGAACACCTGAGGAAATCATTGAACTTTACAATCTGGGTCAGCGTGATTTCGGAGAAAACTATGTGCAGGAACTGGCAGAGAAACATAGCAGTTTGCCGGATGATATCCGATGGCATTTTATCGGACATCTCCAATCCAATAAAGTCAAATACATTGCACCTTTTGTGTACATGATCCAGGGCGTGGACAGTGAAAAATTAATCATGGAGATCGACAGGCAGGCTGGTAAAAATAACCGTCAGGTCAGGTGCCTCCTCCAGGTGCATGTCGCAAAAGAAGAAACAAAGTTCGGATTCAGTGAAAAGGAATTGATGGATCTGGCAGGTTTTGTTTCCGGACTTCGCCTGGCGAATCAGATAAAGCAGGTGGAGTTGGCAGGTGTCATGGGGATGGCCTCACTGACTGATAATAATGAACAGATCCGGAATGAATTCAAATATCTCAAGGGATTATTCGATCGCATAAAATCCGAATTGCCCGGCGATCCATTCGATACACTCAGTATGGGTATGAGCGGTGATTATCAAATAGCCATTGAAGAAGGAAGCACGATGATCCGAATTGGAACATTGTTGTTCGGGGAAAGGAAGTAAGACATTTGATCACCGGGAATGTAGTCAACCATTTTATTTAATTTTGCGGATTCATACCTAAAGAACTCATGGCAGACAGCACTGCAGAAGAAAGATCACTGAATTTCCTGGAAGAGATTGTCGAAGCCGATCTGCAAAGCGGCAAATATAAAGCCATCCATACGCGGTTTCCGCCGGAACCTAACGGATATCTTCATATTGGTCACGCCAAATCCATTTGTCTCAATTTCTCCCTGGCTATGAAGTATGGTGGCAAAACCAACCTCCGGTTTGATGACACCAATCCGGTTAAGGAGGAAACCGAATACGTTGACAGTATCCTGGAAGATGTGAACTGGCTCGGGTTTAAGCCTTCCAACGTATTTTATGCATCCGATTATTTCGAGGAGCTTTATGGATTTGGCGTAAAGCTGATTCAAAAAGGGTTGGCTTATGTTGATGAAAGTTCCAGCGAACAAATTGCTTTACAGAAGGGAACGCCCACCGAAGCCGGCGTCGTTAATGAATATCGCAGCCGTTCCATAGAAGAAAACCTGCGTTTTTTTAAAGAAATGCGTGAAGGGAAATTCGCTGATGGCGCCAAGGTATTGCGAGCCAAAATTGACATGGCCTCGCCGAATATGCATCTCCGCGATCCGGTCCTTTACCGTATCAAGCACGCGAACCACCACCGCACCGGGGCAGCCTGGTGCATTTATCCCATGTACGATTTTGCGCATGGTCAGTGTGATTCCATTGAACATATCACCCATTCCATTTGTACGCTGGAGTTTATTCCTCACCGGCCGCTTTACGACTGGTTTATTGAAAAGCTGGAGATCTTTCCATCCAGACAATATGAATTCGCAAGGCTCAATCTCAATTATACGGTGATGAGTAAGCGAAAACTCCTGGAACTCGTGAATGAAAAATACGTGAGCGGCTGGGATGACCCGCGTATGCCGACCATTTCCGGGTTGCGGCGCCGAGGGTATACTCCGGAAAGTATCCGCAACTTCACTGAACGCATCGGTGTTCAGAAAAGAGACAACCTGATTGATGTATCCTTGCTTGAATTTTGTATAAGGGAAGATCTCAATAAAACAGCGAAGAGAAAAATGGTGGTTTTTGACCCCCTGAAAATCGTGATCAGCAATTATCCGGAAAGCATAGAGATGCTTACCAGCGAGGATTATCCTGAAGCCGCAGAAAAAAACAGTTACCGTGAACTGCCGTTCAGTCGTGAATTGTATATTGAGCGCGAGGATTTCATGGAAGACCCGCCTAAGAAATTTTTCCGGCTGGCGCCAGGCAAAATGGTGCGGTTAAAAAGCGCTTATATTATTCAATGTAATGAGGTGATTAAAGACGGATCCGGGAAAATCACAGAACTCCGATGCGCATATTTACCTGAAAGTAAAAGCGGTGCAGATAGTTCCGGACTGAAGGTGCAGGGCACCCTGCATTGGGTAAGCATTTCCCAGGCAATAAATATTGAGCTGAGATTATATGACCGCCTTTTTAAAGTGGAGAATCCGGGTATGGAATCCGGAGATTTCAAGGATTATATCAACCCAGGTTCACTCCATGTTATCCCGTATGCATTTGCAGAACCTTCATTACGTAATGCAAAATTTAGTGAGGGATATCAATTTATCCGGAAAGCCTATTTCTGCCTGGATAAAGACAGTTCCGACGAAAAAATCATTTTCAACCGCACAGTTAGTTTGAAGGACGCGAAAAAGGGTTGATAGTTGATGATCAGTTTTGGGGTGATGGGTTATGAGTGATGAGTTATGGGTTATGGTAATGAGTTGTAAATTTCAAATTAGGATCCTGAAATTTGAATAAAGTCCATAATTCATAACTCATCACTCATAATCCATAACCCATCACCTCCTCAACCTAATTTCCCCCGCCACTCGAACCACCTCTCATCGGTCTGTTCTTCATGCGCCAGTCCTGATATTTCTTGAAAAGATCATCTCCCAGCACAGCTTGGATCCGTTTGTCAGATTGATCTGTAATTGCTTTCATCTTGGTCCTTTTATCGTCCTGATTCAGGGATTGATCCATATAAACATCCCTGCGTTGTGGCATGAATTCCTGGTTGATCGCAACAACTGAATCAGCCTGAATATCAGTTAGTTTCAAGTCTGTTTTCAATTTTTGCTTCATCTCAGCAGCCCTTGCAGCAGGGTCCTGTTGCTGCGCAAAGCCGTCAACTGAAGTGAACAGGGCCAGCATAATGATGGCGCCTGCAAGGATTTGTTTCATTGTCTGAAATTTTGTTGTATGAAGAAAGAAGCCAAATATATGCCAGAGCCCGGAATTCATATGCTCATTATGCAAACGGTAAAAGGGTATATTCCACCGGATCAATAAGCGCTTTCAGAACTTCAGTAAATTGCGCCTATGAAGCAATATCTGGATCTGCTCCGGCACGTGTTAGATGAAGGAGTTCAAAAATCTGACCGGACCGGCACAGGCACGCTTAGCTGTTTTGGCTATCAGATGCGGTTTGCCCTCGGCAGGGGCTTTCCCCTGGTAACAACCAAAAAACTGCATATGAAAAGCATTATTTACGAATTGCTCTGGTTCCTCAACGGTGAAACGAATATCCGCTACCTGAATGAGCATGGTGTGAGCATCTGGAATGAGTGGGCGGATGATCGGGGTGAGTTGGGACCCATTTACGGCAAACAATGGCGAAACTGGGAAGGAGCTAATGGAAGGCAGGTTGACCAGATCAGCGAAACCATTCAGCAAATAAAAAAAAATCCGGACAGTCGCCGGATCATCGTGAGCGCCTGGAATGTTGCTGACCTGCCGGAGATGGCATTGATGCCCTGCCACGCTTTATTTCAGTTTTACGCATCACCGCCCGGGATATCCGGAGGGCGGGGGAGTTTGAGCTGTCAGCTTTATCAGCGCAGTGCGGATGTATTTCTGGGTGTCCCATTTAATATTGCCTCCTATGCATTGCTTACCATGATGATTGCCCAGGTCTGCGGGCTGGAACCCGGAGAGTTTATCCATAGTTTCGGGGATGTGCACTTGTATAACAATCACCTCGAGCAGGCAAAACTTCAATTGTCGAGAACGCCGAATAGTCTACCGGTTATGAAACTCAATCCTGCAGTGAAAGATATATTTGAATTTCATTTTGAAGACTTCACACTTGAAAATTACCAGCCCCACCCGGCAATAAAAGCCCCGGTAGCGGTGTAAATGAGGATATAAATGAAACTTGCTATTATTGTAGCCGCCTCGGAAAATAATGTGATCGGAAAAAACAATAAAATGGTCTGGAATCTGCCGGAGGATACGCGCTTTTTTAAAAACACGACCTGGGGTTTTCCCCTCATCATGGGCAGGAAGACCTATGAGGCCCTCGGTGGAAAGCCATTGCCGGGGCGATTCAATATCGTCATTACCCGCCAGCAGGATTTTAAGGCCGGAAATCAGGGTGTGCAGGTTGCAACTACCCTGTCTGAAGCCATCAGGCTGGCTGAACAAACAGACAGCAAAATGGCATTTATTGGTGGAGGCGGACAGCTTTATGCTGAATCCATCATGCAGTGCGATATCATTTATATAACCAGGGTAAAAGCCACACTGGACGGAGATGCATTTTTTCCCGAAATTCCACTGGATAAATTTCAATTGAGCCATTCAAAGCTCGTTCCCGCAGATGAAAAACATGCATATACCATGGACTTTCAATCATGGACAAAGAAAAGCTCTCTTCCGGATTAACGGATTAATGCACGAACATGTTTTCTTCCACTGAGCTTGCTATTAAATATCTAAATTATGCCTGGCGGGCCTCTGGTAGAAGGGGCCATGGTATCCATTCCCCATTTGTTTATGAATTCGTGTCGGAGGTGTTGAATGATTCGAGATTCTTTTATCCTTATGCTGAAATTGAAAAACTGAGAACCACACTGGAAAGGGATTTGCGAATGCCGGAGTCAGAAGATTTTGGCGCCGGTTCTTCATTGAAAAATATATCCGGAAAAACAGTAGCAGACGTTGCGCGGCGAGCACTGTCTACCCAAAAATTCGGCCGCCTGCTGTTCAGGATAGTAAATCATTATCAGCCGGTGAACCTGATGGAACTGGGCACTTCACTCGGCATTTCTACGGCTTACATGGCTTCTGCAAATCCGGCCTGCTCTCTGGTCAGTTTAGAAGGATCCAAATCAATCGCTCAAATTGCGGCAGAGAATTTCAAAAAGTTGGGTTTGAAAAATATTTGGCAGGTCGTCGGCAATTTTGATGATACCCTGAAAAACCTTATTAAGCAATCTCCGCCGTTGGATCTTGTATTTCTGGACGGCAATCACCGAAAAGAACCTGTATTAAATTATTTCCACCAATTTCTGGAAAAGAGATCAGTTTCGTCTATGTTTATTTTTCATGATATTCACTGGAGCAGGGAAATGGAGGCAGCGTGGCGAATGATCCGTGATCATCCGGAAGTAATGGTGAGCATTGATTTATTTTCTGCAGGCTTTATCTTTTTCCGGGAAAATTTCAGGGTTAAACAACATTTCATCATCAGATTTTGAATATGATGAACCGAATACCGGAAGCATTTAAACCCAAACTCCCCCAAAAATTAATTACATCTTTAAAGACACTGGATCAATTTGATGAAGCCGCTTTTTGCGCCGTGCATGAATCAGGAGAGCAGGTGAATTCAGTGCGTTTTAACACGGCTAAAATTAAAATGAATGAAGGCAGATGGCCAGCAGTCATTTCTGAACCGCCTTTCTCCCTGGACGGCAGGATTCCCTGGACCAGGGATGGTTATTATATTTCAGTCCGGCCCTCCTTCACCCTGGACCCCCTGTTTCATGCAGGAGTTTATTACGTTCAGGAGGCATCTGGCATGTTCCTGGAACATGCGCTGCGAAATATCCTTGATCTTTCCCTGCCCCTGAAGGTGCTCGATCTTTGCGCAGCACCTGGTGGCAAATCCACTTTAATCCAGGGCATGATTTCCCCTGCGTCAATGTTAGTTTGCAATGAGGTAATTAAAACGCGCGTACCTGTACTTCACCAAAATCTGGATAAGTGGGGTTTTGCAAATGGGTTTGTATCCTGTAACGATCCCAGGGACTTTAAAAAGCTGGTGGGTTTCTTTGATTTGCTGCTGGTTGATGCACCCTGCAGTGGCAGCGGTCTCTTTCGAAGAGATGCTGTTGCTATTGCTGAATGGAGTGAAAGCGCGGTAAATCTTTGCAGCCGGCGGCAACAAAGGATTCTTGCCGATGCATGGGATTGCTTAAAGGAGAATGGCATACTGATATACGCAACATGTTCTTATTCACCCGAGGAAAATGAAAACATCCTCGACTGCCTGTTGAATAATTATGATTGCGAATCAAGAAGAATTCTGCTTGATCCATTATGGAATATTATAGAAACCTGTTCAGCAAATGCAAAGGGGTATGGATACCGGTTTTATCCCGACAAATTAAATGGTGAAGGATTCTACCTGGCAGTTGTTCAAAAAAAATCAGGGACCATCCATCATTCCAGTATTTCCGAAAAATTACAAGCCATATCCAGAAAGGAAGCATCTTACTTAAGAAAATTCCTGCCGGATGAGACGCTTCAATTCGCCCGTGTCAATGAACAGATCCACGCGATGCCGGCCAACCTGATACCTGATTTATTGTTACTGAAGAATTGCCTGTATCTGAAGAAGGCCGGTATAATGACAGGAAAAATGGGCTCAGATGAATGGGTGCCCGACCATGAACTTGCCCTGAGCACAGGATTAAACCCCCGGATCCAGGAACTCAGACTAAACCGGCCGGACGTATTGAAATACCTGCGCAGGGAAGATTTTACAGCGGATGTGCAAACAAAAGGATGGATGCCCGTGAGTTACCAGGAACAGAAACTAGGCTGGGTCAAGATACTTTCAAACCGGATAAACAACTATTTCCCCAAATCCTGGCGCATACTGAAATAAACGGCCTATTGGAGCCCGTTCCGCCGGTTTTTAATATTTTATTTGCAAGATATTTTGGGATCTTTGCGTTTATCCAAAAAATAAGCCCATGAAGAGCCTGATCACCGGTCTGTTCAGTATGATGCTGATCGCATCCACGGCAGTTGCCCAGCATGCACCGCTTCAGATTGAAGGTATAAATGGAAATTTTTACCTGATTCATACTGTGGTTGCAAAAGATAACTGGTATAGTATCGGAAGGCTATACAACGCAAGTCCCCATGATATTGCCACTTATAACAGCATGAGTTTTGATAAACCACTCGAAATTGGGCAGCAGCTCAATATTCCTCTTACTTCGGTCAATTTCGATCAAAAGCAGAAAAAGGCAACTACAGAAACCCTGATACCTATTTATCATATCGTTCTGGAAAAGGAATGGGCGTTCCGCCTAAGTTCCATTTATAACGATGTGCCGGTAAGCAGCCTGGAAAAATGGAACAGGATTAAACGCGACGATGTTAAGCAGGGCATGCCGATTATTGTGGGTTTCCTGAAAGTGAAAAATGATCAATCTCCATTTGCTTCCGTGCCTCCCACAGCTCCTGATGCCCCGGCTGGAAATATGGAGCCGGTTGCTGAAAAATCAAGGGACACCAAAATCATCGATCAGCCTGCCCAAACGGTTACAAATTCGCAGACAAAAACAATTTCAGCCCCACCTGTCTCCGCAACTTCCGGCAGCAGCAGTACTGAGCACGTCAATACCTATGCGTCTACCCATGCAGGTGGCGGTTTTTTCAGCATCAACTATCTGGGCAACGGCAATAAATCAATCAATGGCCAGGCCGGCACTTTCAAAAGCACCAGTGGCTGGACCGATGGCAAATATTACGCCCTTATCGATGGCGTTCCGGTAGGAACGATCGTCAGGATCAATAGCAATGGAAAAACTGTATATGCGAAGGTGCTGGGTCAGCTCCCGGAAATGAAAGAAAGCAATGGGCTGGTTACCCGGATCAGCAATGCAGCATCTTCAGAACTTGGCACAGGCGAAGGCAGGTTCGTAGTGGAAATAAGATATTGACGAATTATTTTTTCTTTTCGTGCCCTCCGCCATCTTCAGGTTTCTGGCAGCAGGTTGGTAATTTTTGGTACGCTTCGGGATTGGCAGTTACATCGTCGGCATCATAACCTATATTGGCTATGGCCGTCTTAATATTTTCAATGGTGGTGCGGTCCCAGAGATAGGTGACCTTGGCAGTTTTTCTTTTATAATCCACCGTTATTTTCTGAACACCGTCCTCGCGGCTGATATATTTTTCAATCCGGTCCTTACATTCGTCACATTGAACCGTGGGAACCTTGATCGTTGCCGTTTCAATTGCACCTTTTCTTACGACCTGCGCTCGGGAAACCACAAGGAAGGAGTTGAATAAAAGAGAGAGGAAAATGAGCTTTTTCATGAGGTAAAGGTAAATAAAAATTAAAAAGTAAAAATTAAAAAAGGGAGGTTGTGGTTCTGGGAAGAAGACAAATTCTACCTACAGAGGCGGATTACAATCTAACAGGCTTTACTTTTTACTTTTTAATTTTCATTCCCCACCCTCCCGGATCCTTCCTCCAATCCTTCAAAATCTCCTGCTGTGAGGACGATACCATGCCTTTTTCGGTGGCAAGACTGATGAGGGTAAGATAATTGGTTAAAGATCGGGATTGGATACCCGCTGCTTCAAAATTTTTTTTTGCCTCGTCAAATCCATAATCAAAAATGGAAACAATGCCGATGACCTGCAGCCCTGCCTGCCGTAACGCTTCGATCACCTGGAGACTGCTTTTGCCGGTCGAAATCAGATCTTCAATAACAACGATTTTTTTACCAGGCTCATAATATCCTTCAATCTGATTTCCCAAGCCGTGTTCCTTGGGTTTTGAGCGAACATATATGAATGGAAGCTTCAGCTGGTCAGCCGCCATTGCTCCCCAGGCAATACCTGCCGTTGCTACGCCTCCAAGCCATTCTGCGTCTGCAAATTCCCCAAAGATCAGATTACACATTTCCGATTTGATGAATTCGCGTATATGAGGGAAAGAAAGCACCTTGCGGTTGTCGCAGTAAACAGGGCTTTTCCAGCCAGAGGCCCAGGTAAATGGTTTTTCCGGATTTAGCCTGATGGCCTGGATTTGTAAAAGCTTTTCGGCAACGGCCTTTTCGTTAGTCATTGCGTGAAGATAAAAATTCCGCCTGATTTTTTTATACAGTTGCTGGTCCCGGGTATATCTTTGGTTGCCAGCATATGGAATCATCAGTTACCAAAATCATTCAGGCGGCCGGGGGACTGGTGGAAAACGATCGGGGAGAAGTGCTATTTATGTTGAGGCGCAATAAATGGGATCTTCCAAAAGGGAAAACAGAGCCTGGAGAGATGGCTGACGAATGTGCTTTGCGGGAAGTAAAAGAAGAAACCGGCATTGGGGAATTAGAGCTTGGTTCATTTCTGCTTATTACACAGCACCGATACGAAGAGCAGGGGATGGAAATATTAAAGGAGACACATTGGTACCGGATGAAAGCTGCAGGAGATCAACCCCTGGTTCCCCAATTGGAAGAAGAAATCACTGTACTCAGGTGGGTTGGGGAAAAGCAATTGGGGGAAATGAAGCAAAACACCTATCCCAATATACTCGACGTGCTGAAAGCGGGAGGATATTAGACCCAATCCGTTTTTTTGCGTATGATGTATACTGTTAGCCTGCTTGCGCAGATTAGTTTTTCATGCTGATCTATAATTTTGATTTCCCAAACATGAGATGATGCGCCGAGATGGAGAGGGATTGCTGTCCCCGTAACAAATCCTTCACGAACGCTGCGCAGATGATTGGCATTGATTTCCACTCCGACGCAAATGAATTGTTGAGGATCGATTACCATGGCAGATCCCACGCTGCCTGCGGTTTCGGCAAGGGTCGCCGACGCACCTCCATGCATTAGTCCATATGCCTGTTTTGTACGATGATCCACAGGCATAGTGGCCTTCAGATAATTTTCGCCCACTTCAATGAACCTGATACCTAAATATTCATTCATGGTATCCGTGGCAAATTAATTGAGCATTCCCGGATTCAATTCTTTCTTAAACCAGATAGACATTTCAGGTCGTTTTATTTCTTAATGAATCTGCCACCACCTGCGGAAGGAATTGCATAGCGTCACCTCCATTCCTTAGTACATCCCGCACAAGTGTTGAAGCCACGGATGTGTATTGGGGAAGGC
>JANWIY010000041.1 GCA_025449645.1 Chitinophagaceae bacterium
TATCCCGGATATCCTGCGGCATCTCAATATATTTTATCTGAGGTGGCATTTCAAGACCGGCAAAAACAGCCTTCGCAAGATCCTCAAAGCTTCTGGCCCTTCCGGTTCCAAGATTGTAAATTCCGCTGGGAATTTTCAGAGCCTGATAATTTTCAAGCATCCAGTAGCACACCCTCAATATATCCTTTACATAAATGAAATCCCGCAATTGCTGACCGTCTTTGAAATCTGACCGGTGGGATTTAAACAGCTTTACTTCACCGTTGCTTTTAATCTGCCGGAAGGAATGCCAGATGACGCTGGCCATTCTTCCCTTATGATATTCGTTTGGTCCATAAACGTTAAAAAATTTTAGTCCGGCCCAAAAAGGCGGCTGACTACGCTCACGGATTGCCCATTTGTCAAATTCATTTTTAGAAATGCCATAGGCATTGAGGGGCCTTAATTTAAATGGAAGCTCATGATCGTCCCGGTAACCGAATTCCCCTGCACCATAAGTGGCTGCGGACGATGCATAGACCAACGGAATACTTTTCACCATACAATAATCCCAGACTTTCTGCGAGTATTCCACATTCAGCCTTTCATGCACGGCATAATCAAATTCTGTAGTGTCTGTTCTGGCTCCAATATGAAAAACAAAATCGATTGCCGGTTTTTTTGTCGAAAGCCAGTCAAAAAAATCGTCGCGCTCGATCTTGACGGTGGATTCCTTATCATTCAGATTTGAGATCTTATCCAGGCGGTTGAATTCATCTACCAGGATGAGTTGTTCAAAACCCTGTGCATTCAGGTATCCCGCAAGACAACTGCCAATAAAGCCGGCAGCACCGGTAATGACAATGCGCGAATTTTTCGTCATGCCTCAACGATTGATTCCATTTCCTTTTCAATTGCCGTGTCGTATATGTTCTTCCACTGGCGGATCGGACCCCATTCCTCACCATCGATCAGCAGGCCTGAAGAGGTAACAAAGCCCAATTCTTCATGGGGGAAATCGTCAAGCAGTTTTTTCAATGAAGAGAGTTTTTCCTTTCTAACGCTTACAACAACCCGGCTCTGGGATTCCCCAAACCAGTAGGCATCGTGCCGAATATTTTTATCCGCAGCCGAAACGGCAAATCCCAGCTCCCTGTGAAATCCACATTCGGCAAGTGCTATAAATAATCCGCCTTCCGCAACATCATGTGCAGATTCGATCAATTCTTTTTTTATACAAAGGGTAATCTTTTCCTGGAGGCGATATTCTTCTTCCAGATCAAAATGAGGGGCCGGACTGTATTCCACTCCATGGATTGCATACAGGTAGGACGATGAATTAATGTCGCTCCGGGATTTGCCCACTAACAGGATCACATCTCCGGGCCGTTTAAAGAACAGCGTCATTTTTTCACTGACTTGCGCCAGGAGACCGACCATTCCGATCGTAGGCGTGGGATATACTGATCCTTCGGCATGCTGGTTATAAAAACTCACATTGCCTCCGGTTACCGGCGTATCAAACTTCAGACAGGCTGCACCCATACCCTGTACAGCATGCACGAATTGATAATATACTTCCGGCTGATAAGGATTACCAAAATTAAGGCAGTTGGTCACCCCGAGGGGGGTTCCGCCGGAACAAACTATATTACGTGCTGCTTCTGCAACAGCAATCATGGTGCCCTTGTATGGATCCGCAAACACGTATCGGCTGTTGCAGTCGGTGGTCATGGCAATTGCTTTGGAAGTTCCTTTAACCAGCACGATGGCTGCATCGGAAGGTTCATTGGTGGAACAGTTGGCAGCGCCTACAGTGCTATCATATTGCATACTGATCCAACGCTTGGAAGAGATGGAAGGCAAACCTATAAGCAATTCTGCAACGGCGAGCAGATTCCCGGCTGCCGGTATGCTGTCTGGATCAAAAGACCTGATCTTACTGAAGTAAGCAGGTTCAATGTATTCCCGGGTATATTGGGGAGCGCCGCCGCCCAGCACGAGTTCATCAGCGGGGATACATGCTTCCATCCGGCCATTTAGAAAAAAACTCAGCAACCTGTCATCGGTAACTTCCCCGATATTAGCGCAGGGGAGATCCCATTTTTCAAAAATATCCAGCACTTCTTTTTCCTTACCTTTTTCCACTACCATCAGCATCCTTTCCTGGCTTTCACTCAGCAGCAATTCCCAGGCTTTCATTCCTGCCTGCCTCGTGGGTACTTTATCCAGGTGAATCCTCATGCCCACCTCTCCTTTCGCACTCATTTCTGCTGTGGAACAGATAATGCCTGCAGCGCCCATGTCCTGCATACCGACAACAACCCCGGTTGCAATCACTTCAAGGCAGGCCTCAAGTAATTTTTTTTCCTGGAATGGGTCTCCCACCTGAACAGCTGGCAATTCCTCCGCGCTTTCTGCCGTGATATTTGCCGAGGCAAAAGAAGCACCACCAATCCCATCCTTGCCGGTAGCACTACCTACAAAGAACACCGGGTTGCCGGGACCGAGCGCTGTTGCGGAAACCGTTTGCCCCTTTTTCACAATGCCCACACTCATGGCATTCACAAGGGGATTGGTATGATAACATTCATCAAAATAAATTTCTCCTCCCACGGTAGGAACGCCGAAACAATTTCCGTAATGTCCGATCCCGTGCACAACACCCGCAAGCAGGTGTTGTGTTTTAGTTTCTGAAAGCTTTCCAAAACGCAGGGAATTCAGTGAAGCTATGGGACGTGCACCCATTGTAAAAATGTCCCGGTGAATTCCTCCCACACCTGTGGCCGCACCCTGGAAAGGTTCAATTGCAGAAGGATGATTGTGGGATTCAATCTTAAACACAACTCCGAGACCATCACCGATATCCATGAGACCTGCGTTCTCCTCGCCGGCTTTTACCAACATTTTTTCCCCGTCGCGGGGAAGTGTCTTAAGCCACCTGATAGAATTCTTGTAACTGCAGTGTTCACTCCACATAGCGCTGAAAGCGCAGAGCTCCGTAAAATTGGGCATTCGTCCCAGTTTCTTTCGGATCAGATCAAACTCTTCAGGCGTGAGGCGAAGTTGCTCAGCAGTTTCAGCCGTGATTTCCATAATCATTTGGGAAACTGCAAAATTACGAAGCACACGTTAATCTATTCGATAATTTTACCTTCTTATGAAGATTGCTTTCGTACACCCGAAGCTTGCATTCCTGCCTGAATTAGCTGCCTATCAGTCTTTCTTTCTTTCAAAAAATATTCAGGTCAGCATTTGTAATTACGGAGAAGAAGCGGTATCCGGCGCTGATGTATTTTGGTATTTCATGGGAACATATCCCAGGTCCCCGGCCGGAAGAAAAATGATCATCCATGAATATACATCTGCTTCGGTTCCGCCTTACCGTAAGCTGAAGGATTTTCTCAAAAGCAAACTGAATCCTCGGCCTGATTTCCGCCTATTCCTCAATGAGTACGTGAGGCATGAGATCCATAACCGGGACGAAACACCTTTTGGTTATCGCGATATGGGAATTACAGATGATTTTTTCCCAATACCTGTTTCAGAAAAGGATTTCGATTTCATTTATACCGGACCTTTATTACCAGGAAGAGATACAGACAAACTGCTTCGCATTTTTCAGGATGGGGCCATGAAAAACCGGTCCATTCTTTTATTGGGAAAAAATGGGCCCGGACTGGCAAGCGCCTGCAGCCAGTTCCCCAATATCATTTTCAAAGGCCCTGTGCCCCGGAAAGAAGTTCCGGGCTTTCTATCAAAGGCGCGTTTTGCCTTGAACTACATTTCTGACCGGGAGCCATTCAACGCGCAGACCTCCTCCAAATTTCTCGAATATGCAGCGATGCATATTCCGATCATCAGCACCAGCTATTACTGGATTTCCCAATTTCAGGAAAGATTCGGAGGGGAATATTTTCTGCTCAAAGAAGACCTTTCAAACCTAAGCTGGGGCAGGATAACCTCTTTCGATTATACATTTCCCAATCTGGATTCCTGGCACTGGGAACGGCAGCTCCGGGCATCAGGGGTATTGGAATACCTGCAGGCAGCGTTTCCGAAAGTTTCATTCTAAAGAGGCGAAAGTATCCGGTCATATTCCCGAAGGATTTTTTGAATGTCAAATTTTTCAATAACCAGTTCCCTTCCTTTTTTTCCCATGACAGATCTCTGGGCAGCACTCAGTTGCATCATGTCCTCCATTTTTAGCGCAAGATCCCGGGCGTCATTTACCGCACACAAAAACCCATTCACGCCGTCTTCCACCACATCTTTGCAGCCCCTGTTCAGGGACGTGATAATGGGAATCTCCATGGAAGCCGCCTCCATCAGGCAGCGCGGAATGCCCTCCGGATAAAATGATGGAAATACCAGGCAATCGGCCTGGCGCAAAAAAGGTCTGACATCCTTCGCAAATCCGCTATAATGAATGAGTCCCTTTTTCTGCCAGTGGCGAATGTCCTGCTCGGGAATTGAATCCGGATGATGTTCCTCAAAAAAACCAATGAGCTCAAAGCGAATGTCCTGATATTTTTTCTTGAGTAGTCTGGCCGCTTCCATATAGATCCTGACGCCTTTACTTTTCAAAAGACGGGTACTCATGAGAAACTGGAAAGCCTTGGATCTCGCTACCGGCCTGAATTGCACTGGTACAAAATGGGCAGGGTTGATACCCTCACCGGGTAATATTTTTACTTTATTTATGCTGACCAGCTTCCGGTGAACGAAAATTTCAGCATCCTCTTTATTCAAAAACCAAACCTCGACAGTGTGTTTCAGAGCTCTCTTGTACAGAATCGAAACTGTTTTATTCAGCCAGTTCCGGCGGGCAAAAGCGTAACCAAGTCCGGTAACCACCGCAACGGACCCAATGCCACAGGCCACTGCTGCTAGAGACCCATAAATATTGGGTTTGATCACATAATGAAAAATAAAATCAGGCTTTTGTTCGCGATAGATTTTTTTCAGGGAACGGTATAACCGGTAATCCTGAAATGGGTTTTCCGACCGGTTATTGAATTGAATATTCACAAATGCACATCCTGCCCCAATCAATTCTTCTGCAAATTCATCCGTTGGAGCAATCACCAGCACATCAAAACGGAGTAAGAGGTGGCGGATCAGGTCCATGCGGAAATTATATACTGACCAGGCACTATTTGCAACAAGCGCGATCTTTTTCTTCTGCAGGACAGGCTGATTTTCGGTCATCAGGAGATATTAAATTCAAATTTATAGATTTGGGGGATGAAAATCAGGTAAACCTTTCCGATGCTTATATACTTCCTCTTTATTTTTTATCTGGTTGCCGGAACCCTGATCTTGCATCTGATCGTTCGAAAGAAAGTATTTCCTTTTTCAATTTATCATACAGCGGCTGCCGTTCTATTCAAAGTATTGCTGGGTTGTTTCTACGGTTATATTTTCCTACATTACTATGGCGGAGATGATACATGGGATTTTTTTAATGAATCCAGGGCAGATACTGATGTGCTGTTAAAACATCCGCTGCAGTTTTTTCAGGAGTTCCTGCCTTCTTTTTCCATGAAAATTACACATGGCCATTGGTGGAACGCACTGGTCTTTTACATCTCACACTTTGAAAAATGGTTTATGGTCAAGTTCCTTGCCATCCTGAACCTGTTCAGCGGCAAGCATTACTACATTGACCTCCTCTTATTCGACCTGATGACCATTGCCGGATCCTTTCTGCTTTTTAAGTTGCTTGTTTCCAGGTTTCCGAAAAGGGCCGGGTTGTATTACCTGCTGGTCTTTTTTATACCCTCGGTTAGCTTCTGGTGCAGCGGGATCCGTGCCGAGTCCCTATTGCTTTTATTTATCGCAGTCAGCCTCTATAACGGAAAAGCCTATGCGCAAAGGCCGGGATGGAAGAGTGCTGCCGGCATCATCCTGGGCCTCATCGGATTCCTGTTTTTCAGGGTTCAGTACCTGGCCCTTTTCCTGCCTGCCTTTCTTGCTTATTTACTCAGCATCAGAAACAAAAAGTCAGGCCCGCAATACTTCAGCTGGATCTATCTCTGCGGCCTGCTGGTCTTCATGGCGAGTTTCTTTCTTCCACCGGATTATTCCCTTGCGCAGCCCATCATACATTCCCAGCAGGCCTTTTTTCAGTTGCACGGGAATACCCGATACCGGCTCGACAGTCTGAAGCCGGAGCCAGTTTCCTTTTTAAAAATACTGCCTGAGGCAGTAGCCAACAGCAGCCTTCGCCCTTATCCCTGGGAAGGAAAAGGTTTGTTGCAATCCCTTTCTTCCATTGAGAGTGTATTTCTTCTTGGCGCTCTATTATTTTTTCTTCTCAGTCGGAAAAGACCAATGAAAACCGATCCCCTGCTCTGGTTATTTCTTTATTTTGGAATCATACTGGTGATTGCCATCGGATATACAGTGCCATTCCCAGGCGCCATAGTCCGGTATCGTTGCATTCCCTTTCTCTTTATTTTCCTCTACCTGTTTTCGGTAAGCAACCTCCTGCACAATAAACTCACGGGGATCCTGTTTCGAAATACATTAAATAAAACTTTAATGTAATTTTTTTTCTTAGTTTTTATTGGAAGAATAGCAATAAACGGTTTATTTTTTATGAAAAAATGCAATGAATTATCAAAAATGCATTGAAAATCGATTTTTTTTCTGTTCTTATGAATATTCGCTTACATTCGTTGCCAAAAATATTTTAAATGGAATCATTAAGAGTTAAAGCCATTAATGATCTGTCGACTCAATCTTATCAGCCAGAACAAGACGGATCAGCCAGAATCACTGATTTTTACGGTGAAAATGTTTTCAACCTGAAGACTGCCCGCGCATTTCTGAGTGACGAGGCATACAAAAGCCTTTCCGGATCAGTGAAGGGCGGAAAGCGGATTGACCGGGCTGTTGCCAATCAGATTGCAGCTGGTCTTCTGCAGTGGGCCGAAGGCAAGGGAGTAACCCACTATACCCACTGGTTTCAGCCGCTGACCGGATCCTCTGCTGAAAAACATGATTCTTTTTTTACCATTAAGGGAGATGGTACAAGCATTGAACAATTTGACGGTGACGCCCTGATACAGCAGGAACCCGATGCTTCTTCTTTTCCCAGTGGCGGATTGCGGGCAACTTTTGAAGCCCGTGGTTATACAGCCTGGGATCCTTCATCTCCTCCCTTCATTATGGAAATCGAGGCCGGTAAAACACTTTGCATACCTACGATTTTTGTGTCCTATACGGGTGAGACACTCGACTATAAAGCCCCATTGCTGAAATCACTTGAAGCGATGAATAAAGCTGCGGTGGAGGTATGCAATTATTTTGATAAAAATGTTTCGAGGGTAAATGCAACCCTGGGTTGGGAACAGGAATATTTTGTAGTAGATGAAGCGCTTTATAATGCTCGTCCGGACCTGGTAATGAGCGGAAGAACAGTATTTGGTCATGCGCCGGCCAAAGGCCAGCAACTGGAAGATCATTATTTCGGTTCAATCCCGGAGCGGATATATGCATTCATGCGGGATTATGAAGATGAAGCCTACAGGCTCGGCATACCGCTGAAGACCCGCCACAATGAAGTGGCTCCCTCACAATTTGAGTGTGCACCGATTTTTGAAGAGGTCAGTCTCGCCGTTGACCACAACCTCCTCCTCATGGATCTCATGGACCGCGTAGCACGGAGACATAAACTCCGTGCACTATTGCATGAGAAACCATTCGCGGGAATTAACGGAAACGGGAAACACAATAACTGGAGCATGGCGACCGACACCGGCGTAAATCTGCTTGCTCCGGGAAAAACGCCGAAGACCAACCTCATGTTCCTCACTTTTTTTGTGAATACAATTAAGGCGGTGCATGATTACTCGGATGTGCTGCGCGCTTCCATTGCATCTTCGGGCAATGACCATCGTCTTGGGGCGAATGAAGCACCACCCGCTATCATCTCTGTATTCATAGGCCAATACCTCACCAAAGTGCTGGAAGACATTAAGCAAAGGGTGGGAAATAAATTTGATGAACAGGATGAAGCCATTCTCAAGCTCGACCTGCACCGGAGCATTCCGGAATTGTTATTGGACAATACGGATCGTAACCGCACCTCCCCTTTTGCATTTACAGGCAATAAATTTGAATTCAGGGCCGTGGGCTCTTCCGCCAATTGCGCCAATGCAATGACCACGCTTAACACCATCATGGCGGAGACGCTGAAGAAATTCAAAAAGGAAGTTGATGCCCTGGTGGAAAAGGGAGAGAAAAAAGAGATTGCCATCATGCACGTAATTCGCGAATATATTGTGAGCAGTGAAAAAGTTTTGTTTGAAGGAAATAATTACAGCGAAGAATGGGAGAAGGAGGCTGCAAAAAGAGGATTGCCAAATGTGAAGACAACGCCGCTGGCTCTCGATTCTTTGTTAACTCACAAAGCCAAACAGCTTTTCGAGGGTAATAACGTGCTGAATCATATTGAACTTGAAGCGCGCCATGAAATTGAACTGGAAAAATACGTGAAGAAAGTTCAGATCGAGGCCCGCATCATGGGTGAACTCTGCACGAGTCACATCCTTCCTCCCGCGATAAAATATCAGAATACCCTGATAGAAAATATAAGGGGACTGAAAGAAATCGGCCTGAAAGAAAGCACCTATTCAAGTCAAAGGCTGATCCTTGAAAAGATCTCCGAACATATCTCCCAGATAAGCGAACAGGTGAGCAGGATGATAGAGGCAAGAAAAAAAGCGAATGCGATTAAGGATGCCCGTGAAAAAGCGATTGCTTCTTGTGATCATGTGAAAGAACCTTATTTTGACAAGATCAGGTATAATGTGGATAAATTGGAACTACTGATAGATGACAGCGAGTGGCTGTTGCCAAAATACAGGGAGATTTTATTCCTGCGCTGATCAATACGAATTCCTTTTGAAGGCTTCTCCCCTGGAGAAGCCTTTTTTGTTGGTTATCAGGCCCGATACACTAGTCATTATAGAATTCCCTTTAAATCGAAAACATATATTAAAAAAATAAATGTCAAAATAAATCGCTTTTATTTTAGTTTATTTAATATTTTAGCAAAACACTTTAATATTAATAAAATTATTAATATACGTGTTTGGAAATCGTTTTAAACCTTATTCTATCCATCCTTCTCTTTTGAAAAAGCCGCGGTTTAACGATTGCAAGGCCATATTTCACAAACCGGTAGCAACCCTGATCAGGCTGATTACCATTTTTTCAGTTCACTATTAAAATCTAACTGCAATGGTTAAAAACTTCAAAATCCTTCTTATTGTTCTGGGAACTTTTTCTTACGCACATGGTCAGGATTCTACCAAATCGGCAGCGCCGGCGTCTCTTGATTCTACAAAAAAGACGCCCCCTCCGGTGACCATTACGGGTTCTGTGGATGGGTATTACAGATTCAGTTTGCCTAATCCCAAGTCGGGGAATAATAATTATACCAGTTTTACAAATTCGAAAAATTCCTTTGAATTGGGAATGGCTTCGATTAGGGCTGATCACAGTTTCGGGGCTGTTAGCGCCACAGTAGACCTCGGCTTCGGCAGAAGAGCGGAAGAATTCTCTTACAATGACGCAGGTCATCCATCACTTTTCGCCGTTAAGCAGGCATATCTAAGCTGGCAGGCAACCAGCAAGGTTAAGTTTACGCTGGGCAAATGGGGAACCCACATTGGATATGAAGTATTGGATGCCTATGCCAACAGGAATTATAGCATGGATTATATGTTTTCGTATGGCCCCTTCTTCCATACAGGACTTAAGGCTGATGTTACGCTAAGTGGCACTACTGCCTTTATGGTTGGGATTGCCAATCCTACTGATTTTTCAACAACCACCTCTTCCACCAAGGTCGCCCTGGCACAATTCAGCACGGGAACCAAGGATACCAAATGGAAATTCTTCCTGAACTACCAGGGCTATTTCGGGGTAAGCCAGGATACTGTGATCGCACCTGGTCCTTATATATTGTTCAAAAATCTAAACCAGTTTGACCTGGTCATAAACGGTACTCTCAGCAGCAAGGTCGGCATTGGATTCAACGGAACCATTCAATCGGTAGAATCCTCAACACTTAATAAAACAGCCAGCTGGGGAGGCGCGGCAATATATCTGAATTATGATCCGACAGCCACTTTTGGATTGACCTTACGGGGAGAATACTTTAGTGATAAAGATGGCATAAAGATTAATCCAAATGATTTTGCAACAAACGCGTTGGAGACACCTGGTCTGAACGTAGTTGATTTCACACTTTCGGCAATATGCAAAGCAGGCAGCAATCTTACGATCATTCCGGAAATACGAATGGATAGTGGATCGAAGGATTTCTTTACAAAATCAGATGGCACAACCACTAAAAGTACATTCAGCGGTTTGCTGGCAGCGATCTATCATTTTTAATTTTTCAATACCAGGCTTATTCACACCATCCTTTAACAATAAAATTAAACGCAAATGGGAATATCAAATTTCATCGCCGGTAAATTCAGGCCCGGTGGGAACGACAGCGGCCTGACCATGATGGTCAGTTTAAACAAAAAGGAAAAATGGCAGCTTGCCCTGACCATTTATGCAGGAAAGCTGCTCGGATTGTTTTTGATTGTCGTAGCCATGGTTTTTCTGCCCAGCATGATCGCCGGAACTGCGGCCCATGCACAGGGAGCGCCAGCCTATACGGCTCATGAAACCACCATGATGAATACCGCAAACACAATCTGGACCCTGGTTGCAGCTTTTCTGGTATTTGGTATGCAACCCGGGTTTGTTTTTCTGGAAGCGGGTTTTGCCCGGAAAAGGGAAACTGTAAATGTGTTGATGGAATGTATTTTCGATACCTGCATTTGCGGTATTCTATTCTGGGCCATCGGTTATTCCTTCATGTTCAGTGAGGGGAACGGTTTCATTGGTTACCATTGGTTTTTTTTGCAGGGCGCCCCGGAGACCTATGAAACAACCGGCATTCCCATCCTCGCGCACTGGATTTTCCAATTTGCATTTGCCGATACAACTTCAACGGTTACCTCCGGAGCAATGATCGGCCGTACCGGTTTCAGGGGTGATATTCTTTATAGTATTGGTGTAACCGGCTTTATCTATCCTATTATTGGTCACTGGGCCTGGGGCCCTGATGGCTGGCTTGCTTTGATGGGAACCAAGGATCATTTCTTCGCATCTTTGGGCCAGGGATTCCGTGATTTCGCCGGCTCAACCGTAGTTCATACAATCGGAGGTATGGTTTCCCTTGCAGGGGCCATTGTACTCGGTCCACGCCTCGGACGTGTGTTTAAGCGTGACGGAGGAGGAATGCCACCCCCTCACAATCTGACTATTGCAGCCGTTGGCGGATTCATCCTCTGGTTCGGATGGTATGGTTTTAATCCGGGAAGTACCCTTTCTGCTGTAGACATGCAGGGTATCGGACGCGTTGCGGCCAATACTACACTCGCCGCAGGTGGCGGTGGTATAGGTGCCATGTACATGGCCCTGTGGTTCGGAGATACAAAAGGCAAGTTTGATCTTGGCTACACCACCAATGGCTTTCTGGCCGGCCTGGTAGCCATCACCTGTCCTTGCTACTGGGTATCACCATTCGGAGCCATTATCCTGGGTCTGGTGGCTGGCGTAGTCGTGTGGCTGGGTGTTAACCTGCTCGAATATCTCAGGATCGATGACCCCATCGGCGCTGTTGCGGTTCATGGATTTGGCGGTATATGGGGTACGCTTTCGCTCGGACTTTTCGCATGCGGATTATATGGATCAACCGGCCCGACAGGGGCAGACAACTCTGCTCCGGTGAAAGGTCTTTTTTATGGTGGCGGTACGGATGTATTAAAAGCCCAGTTCATTGGTAGCATGACGATTACCATATCTACCCTGATCGTGTCGTTCATCCTGATGTGGGTGATTAAACAGCTGCCATATCCCTGGAAGCTTCGTGTTGAATCGATTGGGGAAACCGGGCCTGGCGGACTTGATATGTTAGAGAATGGCAGTGAAGCTTATCCTTCTAAATCTTAAAAAGTAAAAAGTAAAAAGTAAA
>JANWIY010000042.1 GCA_025449645.1 Chitinophagaceae bacterium
ACAAGAAGGACTAATATTTTTTCCATGAGCCGGTAACTAGTTTTAGTTACCGGTCCTCTGCCAAAGTGATGCCAACACACATTTTATTTATTATCAAAAATTTACGCTTTCGCCAATGATTGAAAATGCACGCTTTTGATACATGAAGTGTTCGTATTTGCCGAATAGATCTTAATAAAAAAAAGTAATTGCGTGCTGATCTCTTACCTTATAATTGCTTTTTGTCAGATCAAATAGTGGCTATAACACATCATTCATAACTCATAACCCAAAACTCATAACTCATCATCGACTCAACCCCTCCGCATATCCCACAATCTCCCCAAACCTGCATTCCTCCTGAACGCCTGTAGATAGATTTTTGATTTTTGCGGCTCCGGTTTTCAGCTCTTCCGTTCCGATGATTACAACATAGGGAATCTTTTTCCTTTCCGCATATTTGAACTGCTTGTCGAATTTGGCCTGATCAGGAAATAATTCACAGCGGACACCCGCTTTATGGAGCGCCTGAATAAGTTCGGTGCACTTCGCTAATGCTTCGGGTCCGAGATTAAAAAAAAGGAATTCAGCGGAGTGACCCAGGTTTTCAGGAAATAATTTTAGTTCTTCCATCACATCAAATATCCTGTCCACACCAAAAGAAATGCCTACGCCTGGGATATTCGGAACGCCAAAAAGACCCGTGAGGTCGTCATATCTTCCGCCGCCACCGATGCTTCCAATTTCCATATTCCTTGCGCGAACTTCAAATATGATCCCGGTGTAGTAATTCAATCCCCGGGCAAGCGAAAGATCAAGAACCAGGTCTTTTGAATCTGGAAAGAAGCCGAGCAGGTAACGGATGTCATTAATACCACTTAATTCATTATTGGTTTTCTCCGCCGATTTCTCATGCAACAATGTTTTGAGTTGTTCCAGTTTTTCCTCGCCGGATCCCCGGATCTCAAGATATTGCCCGACGATTTTTACCTGGGCAGGCGTAAGATTTTTTTCGGTCAGTTCCTGTTTCACTTTATCGGGGCCGGCTTTATCCAGTTTATCGATCGCCGTAGTAATCGAATTTAATTGAGCAGTGCCTCCGCAAACAGCGGCCAGCGCCCCCAAAATTTTCCGGTGATTGATCCGGAGTTCCACGTCCATGCCTAACCGATGAAAAACTTCCAGATAGATTTGGATCAGTTCAACTTCATTGAGCAGGGACTGACTTCCCACCACGTCGGCGTCACACTGATAAAACTCCCGGTAGCGGCCCTTCTGTGGGCGGTCGGCACGCCAAACCGGCTGTACCTGGTAACGTTTGAATGGGAAGCTGATTTCCTTATGATGCATGGCAACATAGCGCGCAAAAGGAATCGTGAGGTCGTAGCGAAGTGCGCGTTCAGTGATTTGATTATTGTTTTCCCCAGCCAAAATTTTTTCAAATCCGGCCAGCGCCGAATCTTTTTTTGAAGGATGATCCAGTCCGTTGTTAAGTATTTTGAAAAGCAATTTATCCCCTTCCTCTCCGTACTTGCCCAGAAGGGTTTCAAGATTTTCCAGAGCGGGAGTTTCCAGCGGTTCATAACCGTACAATTCAAAAACAGTCCGGATGGTGTGAAAAATAAACTGCCGCTTGTGAACGGTTTCCGCCCCGAAGTCCCTTGTTCCCTGTGGTAATCCGGCCCTGGTCATAAAGGTTGACGGTTGACGGTTGATGGCTGACGGTAATGCTTGATGATCTTGTCGCATGCTTTGTCTATCATTTCAAAAACTACGTGGTACCCGGGCTCATCGCCAAACCAGGGATCAGGAACATTCCTGTTTTCACCAGGATATAATTCATTCAGTAAAAGATCAGCTTTTGATGAATCGAATTTTTTTCTTGAAATGTTTTTGATATCATTGAGAATATCTGAGGACATGGCATAAATCTTATCAAAGCGGTCAAAGTCTTCCGCCACAAACGCGCGTGCACACTGGGTACTAATGTCCACTGCATGCTGCCGGGCTACTTTCTGGGAAAGAGGATGGGGCTGTTCCCCGACATGGTAACCGTTGTTCGTTCCTGCGCTATCAACCATCCAGTTCAGCCCTGCCATTTTAGCTTTACTTTCCAGGATTCCTTCTGCCATAGGGCTTCGGCAAATATTACCCAGGCAAACCATTAAAATTTTCATGGGTGCAAAGCTAACATAAAATGCAAAGCGGGTAAAGAATCAGGTTGTTTATGGATTCCGGCAATTATGGTATCTCATTATGACCTGTGCAGGTTCAACTTTTCTGATTTTGATTCATCATTAAAAAAAGAGATATGGAACCCCTGGATATTCTTTATGCAGACCATCTGGACCTTTTATTTGAAAACAGAAATAAATTATATGGGGCCTATCCCCTCCGCAAATACTATCAAAGAAGATTAAATGCCGCGATGTTTTCTGTAGCGGGCATGGTTTTTATTTTTGCGGGGGCGGTTATTTTTTTCAGAACAGCCGGAGGAGGGAGGATTGTGGTATTCAATCCGCCGGATACTCATCTCGCATCGGTAACTATCCAGCCTCCGCTGATTAAAGAACCTGCTGTTCCAAGGCCGCCTGCGACTGCAAGGAGGGCAATATCAGGGATCTTCACAAATCCGGATATTGTCCGGGATCTGCCCGACATAAGACCGATGGCCACGCTCGATGAATTAAAAAATGTGGCTATTGTTATTCACGCTGATGATGGATCTGCGGAACCCGGAAACACCGGTGATCATCGAGACCCTTCCGTTGGTTCCGGAAATGGCACGAAAGATTCAACATATGAAAAGCTGGAGATTTTTGACCACCCGGAGATCATGCCTGAATTTCCAGGCGGCCCGGAAGCATTGAAACGGTTTTTGATAAGGAATCTTCAAATGCCGGATGCCGGACTTGAACCGGGTAGCCAGGTACGGGTGATCGCAAAATTTATAGTTGGCCCCGATGGTAAGGTTGGCGGGATCAATATGATTCAATCCGGAGGGAAGGCCTTTGATGAAGAAGTGCGACGTGTTATTTCCAGGATGCCGGATTGGAAGCCCGGGATACAACATCAGAAAAAAGTTTCGGTTTATTTTTGCCTTCCCGTAAATTTTGTGGTCCCTCCGGAAAATTAATCTTGGATTTTTTGTCGGGGAGCCATTCTCTATCTACGGGTAATTGTGTATATTGCCTTTTGCTTTAAAATTGAGTTTAACATGACCGAAGATCAGGAGCCGGATAGTCGCTCCAGGAGATATATACTCAGAAGATCTATCATGGACTATGGGATGGGTGTAATCATATTTTGTCTCGGTATTTTTTTTCTGATAGCACCAAAGTTTAAAGTTGTTTTCAGCATCGATGAAACGTTCCGGTATATGTTTGGCGGACTTTGCATTCTTTATGGATTATTCCGGGTATACAGGGGCTACAAAAAAAACTATTTTAATTAATTATTCCGGCATGAACATTTGGAAGAGATGTATGCCTTTTATTTTATTGGTATCCGGTGAATTGATCTTTTCAGGATGTGGCCACAATAAAAGGATACCTGTTGAAACGGCAACTTCGGGAACCATACATATCAGCGTGGATGAATCTTTTAAACCGGTTATCGATTCAGAGCTTAAGGTGTTTGAGAATTCATTTCCGGAAGCCAAAATCCTGGTGGATTACGAACCTGAAGCAGAATGTTTGCGGGACCTGGTTAAGGATAGTACCCGATTGATTATTATTACCCGGGGGCTCAGTCTCCGGGAAGAGGCTTTTTACAGGGATTCTATCCAGAAACCTGCGTTTTCGGGTATTCTTGCTTATGATGCGGTTGCATTGATCGCAAATAACCATTCCCGGGATACGCTGATGACTATGGATGAGGTCAGATCCCTGCTTGAAGGTAAGGATAAGAAAAACCGGCATGCGGTAATGGACGGCGTATCCGAAACCAGTACCGTGCGATATGCAATGGATTCCATCCTCAAAGGTGCGCCATTGGGGAAAGATGTGACAGCAGCTAAATCCAGTCCACAGGTAATTGACTACGTATCATCCAATGATCATGCCGTGGGGTTCATCGGGGTTAGCTGGATAGGTGATCTGGAGGATTCTTTGCAATTATCTTTTCTCCAAAAGGTAAAGGTGGTTGCAGTGGAATGTGATAGCTGTCCGGATAAACCCTTTGTCAAGCCCTATCAGGCTGATATTTATTTAAAGAGATACCCTATGATTCGCGGACTGTACTATGTACTGAAGGAAAACTTCAGTGGGATTGGAAACAATTTCATCAATTTTTTACAGAACGAGCGGGGACAATTGATATTCAGAAGGTCCTATTTGGTGCCTGCGCGTATGTCTTTTAATGTTCGCGATGTTCAGTTGCAGTAATAAATGTTTTTGCATATATCTTTAAATGTTTTTGCATATATCTTTACACCATAAACTGAGAATCAGAATGAGAAAACTTAGCATGAGCCTGTTATTGTCGGTTACCTGCATCGGCGGTACGGTTATGGCACAAACAGTAGAACAAGGTAAGCAGTTTTTATACTACGAAAGGTATAAAAGTGCACAGGATGCCTTCGAAAAGGTATTGGCTGCAAATCCAAATAATATCGATGCTGTGTACTGGCTTGGACAAACGATGATTCATCGTAAGGACACCCGGGATACAGCTGGCGCGAAAGCATTGTACCAGAAAATGCTTACGACCAACGGTAATGCACCCTTGCTTTTGGTCGGCATGGGTCATGTAGAATTGCTTTACGGGAACACCACGGATTCCCGCCAGCGTTTTGAAACGGCCATCAGCGTGACCAAGGAAAAAGATGTGAATGTGTTAAACGCGGTAGGATATGCAAATGTGGATGCCAAAGCAGGCGACCTTAATTACGCCATTCAAAAGCTTACACTGGCAACCGAAACCAAACATTTTAACAATGCCGAAACCTATGTTTTGCTTGGAGACGCGTACCGGAAATTATTGGATGGCGGAAATGCGGTGACGAATTATAATAAAGCATTGGGTCTGGATCCCAAGCTGGCAGAGGCCAGAATGAAAATCGGGATTATTTACCTGACGCAGAATAACCGGGATTATTTCCTGCCCGCATTTGAAGACGCTGTAAAGATTGATCCGGCCTATGCACCGGCTTATCAGCAGTTATTTATTTACTGGTATTTCCGCGACGTAAATAAAGCTTCGGGGTATCTTGATAAATACCTGGCGAACTCTGACCAGGGTCCTGAAGCCGAATATCTGAAGGCAGATATGCTCTATGCTTCCAGCAAATTTGCCGATGCACGCACGCGCGCACAACAACTGATTACCCAACTGGACGGGAAGGTCATACCACGGATGTACAGGATGGTTGCTTATACTTCCGATACACTGGGGGATCTTTCAGCAGCAAAAGATGCAATGACAAATTTTTTCAGCAAGGCCGACACTTCATCAGAGCGTGGACTGGATTACAAGATATTGCCAACCGATTATGAAGAATTTGCCAAGATATATACCAAAATGCCAGATTCTGCCTCTCAGAGCCAGGCCTTCCCATATTATTCCCTGGCGATTGGTCTTGATACCGTTCCTGAGAATAAAGAGAAATATGCCAATGAAGGATTGGCACTCGCCAAAAAACTCGGCAATAAACAGGCGGCTGCAACGCTTTCCGGCGCTATGTATGCGGCCATAAAGAACCCGAACAATTCTGACCTGTTTAAATTCGGCATGGCGAACTACTCAGCCGGGAATTATAAAAAGGCCGACAGTATATTCTGCGGAACCTATGAAACCAAATACCCTGATCAGATTTACGGATACCTGTGGTGTGCAAAAAGTAAACAGGCAGAGGATGATAGCCTGAATTCGCAGGGGCTGGCTGTAGATGCTTATGAAAAACTTGCCAAATTTGCCAGGTCCATTCCGGATTCTGCCAAATATAAAGACCAGATCGTTTCTGCCTATTTTTATCTGGCCAGTTACTACAACGATATTAAAAAGGACAAGTTAAAAGCTGTTGAATACATGCAGAAAGTACTTGAGGTAGATCCCACCAATGCCACTGCAAGACAAATTATTGAGCAGCTTACCAAACCTCCGAGGCAGGCGTCTCCGAGAGCCAAAACGCCCGCAGGGAGAACCGGAGGGTAAGGCTTGAATTGCGGTCAGCTTGAATGTGTTGTTGACGGTTGATGGTTGATGGACTTTTGGTGTGAATTCGCACTAGAAATCGGTCGACCGTCAACTGTCAACCTTTTTGTGTAGGATAGGGTCAGGTGTAAGGAATTGTAGATGGCAGATGGTTGATGGAGTAGAGACGCGGGCTCGCGCCTGAAATCCATCAACCATCTACCATCTACCATCAACCTTTTTTGCATTTAGACAATTTCGGTACAAAAACAATCCAATGGAAATCTGCCGTTGCTGCATTACTTTTGTTCAGCAATTGAAAGATTTTTATGAACTCCATTCTATTGCAGGTATCGGATCTGGTTTCAAAATCGCATAGCTCAACTAATTATCTGCCCATTGGCATTCAATTGCTTTTTGCAGGCGGCTTTGTATTTGTGGTATTGGCAGCAACCCACCTCCTTGGGCCCAAAAGGAATACGGACGAAAAATTACAAAATTTTGAAAGCGGCATTAAGGCTGTAGGCAATGCAAGGCAGCCCATGGCCATAAAATATTTCCTGGTAGCCATACTGTTTGTTTTATTCGATGTGGAAGTGATCTTTTTTTATCCCTATGCAGTTAATTTCCGCGAGCTTGGATGGAGCGGATTTGCGGAAGTATTGCTATTTGTCGCTTTTTTCCTGATTGGATTTGTGTATATCATCAAAAAGGGTGCATTGCAGTGGGAGGATTAAGGCGAAGAACCGTCGCTATGGAATAGTTGTTATATAAGAAACCCGGAATTAATTCCGGGATCCGTGATCCCGCCGGGGAATGTTAAAATTGATTAAAAAATGGCAAGACCCGTAAGATTTAATGTACATACTAACCCCGCCAATACCAAAGATCATATCAGCATGACCGATATGCCGGATGGATATCCCGGCGAAGGTTTTTTTGCGACAAAGCTCAGCGATGTAGTGGGCCTCGCCAGAAAAAATTCACTCTGGCCATTGCCTTTTGCCACATCCTGCTGCGGGATTGAATTCATGGCAACCATGGCATCCCATTATGACCTTGCGCGTTTTGGGGCGGAGCGGTTGGGATTTTCCCCCAGGCAATGCGATCTCCTGATGGTGATTGGAACAATTGCGAAAAAAATGGGCCCGATTGTAAAGCAGGTATATCTCCAGATGGCCGAGCCTCGCTGGGTGATGGCCGTTGGCGCATGCGCATCATCCGGCGGCATTTTTGATTCATATTCTGTTTTACAGGGAATTGATCAGATCATTCCAGTGGATGTTTACGTGCCCGGATGCCCCCCGCGGCCGGAAGGGATCCTGGACGGTTTCATGCGCATCCAGGATCTGGTCGGCATGGAGTCGGTAAGAAGAAGAAACGGCGAAAGATACAGGGAGTTGATGGGGAGTTATGGGATTAAATAATTTGGGTAATGTGGTAATGTGCTCATGTGGAAATGTGAAAATGTGAAAATGTGGAAATGTGGGAATGTGCTCATGTGAAAAAGTGGAAATGTGATAATAGGGAAATGCATTGCCCTCCGAAGCGAAGCGAAGGAGGGTGGAAATGCGGAAATATAAAGTATTTATTAATTGGTTCAAGAAAAGACAAAAGCGAAAAAATTGCGAAAATTTGCGTGAAATTTATTTTCACATTAGCACATTAGCACACCATGGTTTTAACCAACGAAACGGTAAAAGAAAGACTGCTGAAACATTTCGAAGGGCAGCTGGGCAGGTTTGAAGAACCGTTTGGCATGCTCAGCTTTGAAGCTCCGAAAGAACTCAACCTGAAAATCATGCAGTTCCTTTATGATGACGAGGAATTGCGTTTCCAATTCCTGACCGATCTTACAGCTGTTCATTATCCGCATCAACCAGGAAGAGAGCTGGCGATCGTTTATCATCTGCATAATCTTAAGGACAATGTGCGCATCCGCTTCAGAATATATACCAGTATTGAAAAGCCTGATGTTTTTACGGTCACCAAACTATACGCGGCGGCAAACTGGATGGAAAGAGAGACCTACGATTTCTTCGGCGTGAATTTCATCGGCCACCCGAATCTGAAACGTATTTTGAACGTAGATGAAATGGATTATTTCCCATTGCGGAAAGAATATCCGCTGGAAGACCAGACGCGCACCGATAAGGATGATGAGATGTTTGGGCGGGGATAGGAGGAAGGTGGTAATGCGAAAATGTGAGAATTTGAAAATGAAAGAAAATTATATAGTGTTGTTAAATGGAATGAAAGTGTATTTAATTTACACATTAGCACATTTCCACATTTACACATTAATACCAAGGGTTTAATGCAAGAACAGCATCATATCAAATTGCCGGAAGGGAGTATTGAGAAATCAACCACTACCTTAAACCTGGGACCTACCCATCCTGCAACCCATGGTGTATTTCAGAATATTCTGGAGCTGGATGGAGAACGGATTGTTTCAGCAGAACAAACGATTGGATATATACACCGTGCATTTGAAAAGATTGCGGAGCGCAGGCCCTTGTATCAGATCACTCCGCTGACTGACCGGCTGAACTACTGCTCTTCTCCCATTAATAATATGGGCTGGCACCTCACCTGCGAGAAATTACTGAATGTGAAAACACCAAAGCGGGTGGATTATCTCCGGATTATCATCATGGAACTGGCACGGATTTCGGACCATCTCGTCTGTAATTCTGTCGTGGGTGTGGATTCAGGAGCTTACACCGGATTCCTGTATGTTATGCAATACCGGGAGCTGATCTACGAAATTTACGAAGAAGTTTGCGGTTCCCGGCTCACGACCAATATGGGAAGGATCGGCGGCTTTGAAAGGAATTTCAGTAATGCTGCATTTGAAAAACTCGAAAGGTTCCAGGCAGAATATCCCGCTGTGCTGAAAGAGTTTGAAAATCTTTTCAACAGGAACCGCATTTTCATGGATCGTACCATGGGCACCGGCGGTATCGGCCCCGAACGTGCTCTCAATTACGGATTCACTGGTCCCAACCTCCGCGCGGCAGGTGTTGACTATGACGTCCGCGTTCATTCTCCCTATTCCAGCTACGAAGATTTTGATTTTAATATACCGGTAGGCAAAACGGGTGACAATTACGACCGCTTCCTGGTTCGTAATCAGGAAATGTGGGAGTCCCTGAAAATCATTGATCAGGCTTACCGGAAAGTGAAAGAGTTCAAAGGCGTTGAAGCCGAAATATTCCATGCCGATGCGCCAGAATATTTCCTTCCAGATAAAAATGATGTGTACACAAAAATGGAAGCCCTTATCTGGCATTTCAAGATCGTGATGGGCGAAACGGAGATTCCTCCGGGGGAAGTTTATCAGAGTGTGGAAGGGGCAAACGGAGAACTCGGTTTTTATTTTATCAGTGACGGTGGCCGCGCACCATACCGGCTGCATTTTCGCAGACCCTGTTTTATTTATTACCAGGCTTATTCTGAACTGACGAAGGGCTCCATGCTGAGTGATGCCGTTCTCACCATGAGCAGTTTGAATCTGATTGCGGGAGAAATGGACGCGTAACCAATGTGTAAATGGAAAGCAAATGTGTAAATGTGTAAATGTGCTAATGTGAAAATGGAAGGCAAATGGGCTAATGTACTCATGTGAAAATATGTAAATGTGGAAATGGATATGTATTAGATAATGAAGTCAAATTAAAATGAAGTGTATTTAATTTACACATTACCACATTTTCACATTTCCACTTATTCTCTTATCTTAAAAACTTCACCGTGAACCACCCCGTATTTCCGCCAGATAAGCTGGCAAAAGTGAAGGAGCTGATCACGCACTATCCCGAGGGGAAACAAAAGAGTGCCATACTTCCTATTCTCCATATCGCCCAGGATAATTTTGGCGGATGGCTGAGCACGGAAACTATGGATTATGTGGCGGAAATACTGAATATACTGCCGGTGGAAGTTTATGAGGTAGCTACTTTTTATTCGATGTGCAACGTGAAACCGGTGGGAAAATATGTATTTGAGGTTTGTCAGACCGGCCCCTGCATGATCAATGGCAGTGAGGAGATCATACAATACATAAAAGATACACTTCATATTAATGTGGGAGAAACCACTAATGACGGACTTTTTACTTTGAAGACTGTGGAGTGCCTGGGCGCGTGCGGCTATGCTCCCATGATGCAGCTTGGAAAATTTTACCGGGAACACCTGACCAAGGGAAAGGTGGACGCCATTATTGAAGAGTGCAAAAAAACGGCCGCGACGAATAATTAAACCTGGATCTGGCAGGATACCTTTATATACATCTTGTCAGTGCTAATATAGGCGTCTTGTCAGAGCTAAGAGGTGTTTATTGTCAGCGCTAATTTTATAAAGTATGGGCAGAAAATTATTGTTTGAAAATGTGCAGGTTGAGGGCATACGCGGCTACGATGTTTACCGTCGTGAGGGTGGCTACCGCAGTGTGGAAAAAGCATTGGGAGAGATGACACCCGACCAGGTCACGGACGAAGTGAAGAAAAGCGGATTGCGCGGTCGCGGAGGCGCAGGCTTCCCTACGGGTATGAAATGGAGTTTTATCGCTAAACCCGAAGGCGTGCCCCGCCATCTTGTTTGCAATGCTGACGAAAGCGAGCCGGGTACTTTCAAGGATCGATACCTGATGGAATTCCTCCCGCATTTGCTGATCGAAGGATTGATTGTTTCCTCATACGCATTGGGAAGCCATGTCACATATATATATGTGCGGGGCGAATATTCCTGGGTCATTGACATTCTGGAGACAGCCATCGGCGAAGCAAAGGCTAATGGCTGGCTCGGCAATAATATTTTAGACAAAGGATTCGACCTGGAAATCTATGTGCACCGGGGCGCTGGTGCTTATATCTGCGGCGAAGAAACAGCTTTGCTGGAAAGCCTGGAAGGTAAACGCGGACTTCCCCGGATCAAGCCACCATTTCCAGCGGTTAAGGGTGTATGGGACCGGCCCACGGTAGTAAATAATGTGGAAACCCTTGCTGCTGTTGTACCGATCATTCTCATTGGAGGTGAAGAATATTCGAAGATTGGTGTTGGTAAATCAACAGGCACCAAACTGATTTCTGCATGCGGCAATATCAATAAACCTGGGGTTTATGAAATTGATATGACCATTTCGGTGGAGGATTTTGTTTACAGCGATGAATACTGTGGGGGCATTCCAAAAGGGAAAAAAATGAAAGCCTGCATCCCCGGCGGATCTTCTGTTCCCATTTTACCTGCCAACCTCCTGCTGAAAACGGCCAAAGGCGAGAAGAGACTAATGAATTATGAAAGTCTTTCAGATGGCGGCTTTGTAAAAGGCTCCATGCTCGGTTCAGGCGGTTTCATTGTTCTCGATGAAGATCAATGCGTAGTTAAACATACTTTGACCCTCGCCAGGTTTTACCATCATGAAAGTTGCGGACAATGTTCTCCCTGCCGCGAAGGAACCGGATGGATGGAGAAAATTTTAAGGAATATTGATACAGGCAAAGGCAAGATGAGTGATATTGACCTATTGTGGGATATTCAGCGCAGGATCGAAGGGAATACTATTTGTCCCCTGGGTGATGCCGCCGCCTGGCCGGTAGCCGCCGCAATCCGGCACTTCAGGGATGAGTTTGAATGGCATGTGCTGAACCCAGAAGAAAGTCAGAAAAGAAATTACGGGCTCGCGCATTACGCAGATCCGCTGGAACCTGCGGTGGCGGCAGTTTAGGAATTGAAAAAAGGAATTATGGCCGAAGAAAAAAAATTATTCAAAGTAACGATCGACAATATTACGGTCGAAGTGGAACCGGGAACAACCATTCTTAATGCCGCGCGAAGGATCGGCGGAGATGTGGCCCCTCCGGCAATGTGCTATTATACCACGCTAAAAGGTAGCGGAGGCAAATGCCGCACCTGCCTGGTTGAAGTGGCTGCAGGATCCACGGCAGATCCGCGACCAATGCCGAAACTTGTCGCCAGTTGCAGGACCAATGTTATGGATGGCATGGTCGTCAAAAATGTGACGAGCGAAAAGGCACTGGACGCAAGAAAGGGTATTGTGGAGTTTTTGCTTATTAACCATCCGCTGGATTGCCCTATCTGCGATCAGGCAGGCGAATGCTCCCTGCAGGACCTGAGCTATGAACATGGCACGGAGGGAACGCGCTATACATTTAACAGGCGTGTATTCGAAAAACACGATATCGGCCCGTATATTCAATTGCACATGACCAGGTGCATCCTTTGCTATCGTTGTGTTTACGTGGCGGATCAACTAACCAACAGACGCGAACATGGCATTCTTGATCGCGGCGATCATTCGGAAATTGCTACCTATATCCATAAAGCACTTGAAAATGATTTTATCGGAAATGTGATTGATGTGTGCCCCGTTGGTGCGCTGACCGATAAAACATTCCGATTCAAAAACCGTGTCTGGTTTTTGAAACCCCTGGATGCACATCGCGATTGCCCCAGGTGTTCGGGCAAAGTAACGCTCTGGAACCGGGGAGAAGAAGTATTCCGGGTTACCGCTCGCAAGGACCAATGGGGGGAAGTAAAGGATTTTATTTGCAATGAATGCAGGTTTGAAAAAAAGAAAACGGCGGATTGGGTGATAGAAGGGCCCACACGCATTGACCGCCATTCTGTAATCTCGGGGAATCATTATGTGGATACGGTGGCGCCAAAGGAAACCTTGCCCGAAGTGATGGGAGGCAGAAAGCCGAAACTTCTAATGGATATTAACCAGGTAAGCGAAGTGAACCGGAAGGATATCGATCTCTCCGGGATACAGGGTCCTGCACATTCGGTGGACTTCGAAAAAGAAAATTCTTGAAAAATCTGATCTATGATCTTATTTAATAAGCTCATCGTCATTGATTTGGTTTTAATTTCTGTCCAATCATACCGGACATTTCAAAAAAACGAAGAAACTTTACTAGATTAAGATGCATTCCTTATTATTATCGGCAGACTGGGGACTGATCATTGAAAAAATGGTTCTCGTGGCGATCATCATTGGCGTCTCATTATTTGTGGCCATGTATGAAACCTATGCGGAGAGAAAAGTTGCGGCTTTTATCCAGGACAGGCATGGTCCGAACCGGGCAGGCCCTTTCGGAATTTTTCAGCCGCTGGCCGATGGTTTGAAATTATTCAGCAAAGAAGAGATCGTTCCTAACCACTCCAACAAATTTCTTTTTGTATTGGGCCCCGGCCTGGCCATGCTCACAGCGATGATGACGAGTGCGGTAGTACCCTGGGGAGGTCATATTCATGCGTTCGGCCGGGATATTTCCCTGCAGATAGCAGATGTGAATATTGGCATACTCTATATTTTCGGTGTGGTCAGCATGGGCGTTTACGGAGTCATGATCGGCGGGTGGGCATCCAACAATAAATTTTCCCTGCTCGCTGCCATACGTGGCGCGTCCCAGATTATTTCATACGAGTTGGCTATGGGGCTAAGCCTTATTGCCTTGCTGATGATGACCGGCACATTAAGTATGCATGAAATTGTGCAGCAGCAGATGGATGGCAGGTATTATGTATTATATCAGCCCCTGGGATTCCTGATCTTCCTCGTGTGTGCGTTTGCGGAGTGCAACAGGACGCCTTTTGATCTTTCTGAAGCAGAAAGCGAATTGAATTTTGGGTACCACCAGGAATACTCATCCATGAAACTCGGCTTTTACCTTTTTGCAGAATACGTGAATATGTTCATTAGCAGTGCTGTAATGGCAACGATATTCTGGGGCGGATATGATATACCATTTGTAAATGACAGCAGTTTCGGGTTGAATCATGGAGCAAACCTGCTGGCCATATTGCAGGTGTTATGTTTCTTTGCGAAGATCGGAATATTTGTGTTCTTTTTTATGTGGGTCAGGTGGACCGTTCCCCGGTTTCGGTATGATCAGCTGATGAAACTGGGATGGAAAACGCTGATTCCGCTTGCCATACTGAATATGCTGGTTACAGGTTTTCTGATCCTGCTCAGGCAGAATCACTGGCATTTTTGAATTATTCCTGCATTTCAGGAAGAAAGAGAAAAATGTGCGCCGCTATTCTTCCGCGGAGAATTTAGTTGGAAGGTTGAACTGATAAAAATATTTTTGCAGCACTGAAGAGAGCTGGAACAGAGGAATAAAGTAAATTTTATGCAGGCACTCACAAGCAGGGCGAAGGTTGTTGGCCGGAAGCCAATGACATTCCTGGAAAAATTATATATCCCGGTCATTGCCAAAGCCATGGGGATCACTTTTGGTCATATTTTCAAGAAAAAGCCTACGGTCAGTTATCCCGAGCAAAGGAGAACATTCAGTCCGGTATTTCGTGGCGTCCAGGTATTGAACCGGGACGAAGAGGGCAGGGAACGCTGCACGGCCTGCGGATTATGCGCAGTGGCTTGTCCTGCCGAAGCCATCACCATGGAAGCAGCAGAGCGTTTGCCCGGAGAAGAAGATTTATATAAAGAGGAAAAATATGCGGCCAGGTATGAGATCAATATGTTGCGCTGCATTTTTTGCGGGCTGTGTGAAGAAGCCTGTCCCAAAGACGCAGTTTATCTTTCCGAGACCCTGGTGCCCAGTAATTTCAACCGCGAATCATTTGTTTACGGAAAGAAAGAACTCCTGATCCCTCATCCACTAAAAGAACCAGAGGCGTATGCACGAGCAAGAGGAGAGAGGGGGAGTTAATGTGGAAATGTGGTAATGTGGAAATGAGAGGCAAATGTGAGAATGTGGAAATGTGAGAATGTGGAAATGGGTAATTTAGAGAATTTGTAAATGTGAAAATGCATTCCCCGCCGAAGCACAGCGTAGTTGAGTGAAAATGATTTGGTCGGGCTGAATAAATAAAAATTGAACCTCAATATGATTTCTAAGTTTACAAATTTCCGCATTTGTTGTGAAGGGCCCTCTAATTTTCAAATTTTCACATTTTCAAATTTTCACATTTGCCTTTCATTTTCAAATTATCAAATTATCAAATTGTCAATTACTCCATGACCCTCACCCAGTTCCTGTTTTGGTTTTTAAGTGCACTTTCCATATTCAGTGCCATCATGGTGGTGATCAGCAAGAATCCCGTGCACAGTGTGTTGTGGCTGATCATTGTATTTTTTACCATCTCCGGACATTATATCCTGCTCAATGCCCAGTTTTTGGCCATTGTGAATCTGATTGTATATGCGGGTGCCATCATGGTGCTTTTTTTGTTTGTCATCATGCTCATGAACCTCAATGCAGAAACGGAGCCCCAGAAAAATAAGTGGCTGAAGATCACCGGCGTGATTGGCGGAGGCGCCTTACTCCTGGTTTTGGTAGCTGCGCTCAAAGATGCGGATACCCGGAATCAGATGGCCCAGATGGGCACTGGGGATATCGGCCTGATCCATAACCTCGGTATGGCTCTGTTCAAAGAGTATGTAATACCCTTTGAAATCAGCAGTATATTATTCTTAAGCGCCATGGTTGGCGCTGTGGTGATTGGGAAGAAGGAATGAGAGGCAAATGTGGAAATGTGTTAATGTGGAAATGTGAAATTGAAGGGTGTGGAAATGTGCTAATGGGGTAATTGGTGAATCAAGAGATATGTTTATTATAAATCATAATATTCAAATTCAAAATTAGATAAGGATGCGTCGTTTTATAATTTTCACATTAACACATTTTCACATTAACACATTAGCACATTAACCCCATGCCCATAAACTACTACATCTTCCTTTCTGTGGCTCTGTTTTGCATTGGTGTTGCAGGCGTACTTACGCGCAGAAATGCGATTATTATATTTATGTGCATTGAGCTGATGCTGAATGCGGTGAACCTGTTGCTGGTCGCCTTTTCAAAAATGCATCATGCCGTGTTACCGGTCTTGGATCCGAATGCCGGCATTAATGGTCAGTTGTTTGTGTTTTTTATCATGGTGGTTGCTGCGGCGGAGGTTTGCGTGGGACTGGCCATCATTGCGATGTTGTATAGGAATACGCATTCTGTGGATGTTAATTTTTTGAACAGGCTGAAACATTAGGAGGGGTGATGGTAGACGGTTGACGGTTGACGGTAGACGGTTGACGGTTGACGGTTGACGGTTGACGGTTGACGGTTGACGGTTGACGGTTGACGGTTGACGGTTGACGGTTGACGGTTGAAAGATGTGAATGCAAGATCTAAAAATTTTGTGATTAGAATTTCATAAAAAACATTTTATGTTGATACAGCTGGATTTAGTTGGAGAATTTTTAGTTGAAGTCCGTCAACTGTCAACCGTCAACCGTCAACGAATTCAAGTCCGTCAACCATCAACCATCAACCATCAACGAGTTCAAGTCCATCAACGATCAACCATCAACCATCAACTGCGCAGCTTCGCTGCCAAGCACAAAGCAATATGACCAAATTCGTCTATCTCGTTCCACTTTTTCCGCTGATCGGTTTTCTGATAAACGGATTGTTCAGAAGATGGATATCAAAGCCTCTTTCGGGCGTTATAGGCAGCGGGATGATCCTTGCGTCTTTTGTGGTGAGCCTGCTCATTTTTTTTGAAGTGAGGGAAGAACATTTTCAACCGGTGATCGTCACTTTATTCGAATTCATCCATGCCGGCAAACTCAGCATTCCTTTTTCCTTTCTGGTGGATCCGCTTTCCGTTTTATTTTTATTGATCATTACCGGCGTTGGGTTTTTGATCCATGTTTATTCTACCTCTTATATGCATGAAGAGGACGCCCCGGCCTTTTCGAAATATTTCTGCTTTCTCAACCTCTTTGTTTTTTCCATGCTCCTGCTGGTGCTTGGATCTAACTACGTGATCCTGTTTATTGGATGGGAAGGGGTGGGACTTTGCTCTTATCTCCTGATCGGCTATTGGTTCAAAAACGAGGAATACAGCAGCGCCGCCAAAAAAGCATTTGTGATGAACCGGATTGGTGACTTTGGTTTTCTGATTGCACTTTTTGCCATGATCAATTATTTTGGAACGGCTTCATTTGATGTGATTTTTCAGCAGGCACCAAAGGCAACCACCGGATTCATTACCATGGTCACCCTATTGCTGTTCGTAGGCGCTACCGGCAAATCCGCGCAGATCCCGCTTTATACCTGGTTACCTGATGCCATGGCAGGTCCGACCCCGGTTTCCGCGCTGATCCATGCAGCTACGATGGTAACCGCCGGTATTTATATGATCGCGCGCAGCCATGTGCTGTACGACCTCGCACCCGTCACACAAACTGTAGTGGCTATTATCGGCCTTGCAACGGCCATTCTCGCTGCCAGTATTGCGATCAAACAAAATGATATCAAAAAAGTCCTGGCCTATTCAACCGTCAGCCAGTTGGGATATATGTTTCTGGGCCTGGGCGTCGGTGCTTACGATGGCGCGGTTTTCCATGTAATGACCCATGCATTCTTCAAAGCATTGTTGTTTCTCGGTGCAGGATCGGTGATCCATGCCATGGGTGGTGAACAGGATATCCGGAAAATGGGTGCATTGAAAAAATTCCTGCCCATTACCCATATTACCTTTCTGCTCGGATGCCTGGCTATTGCCGGCGTGCCTCCTTTCTCGGGATTCTTTTCAAAAGATGAGATTCTTACGGCGGCATTCGCAAAAAACCCGGTCTACTATATTATTGGTGTGGCCGGGGCCATGATGACTGCCTTTTATATGTTTCGTTTGTATGCAACAACATTTCTGGGAAAATTCCGTGGAACGGCCGATCAGGAGCATCATATTCATGAAAGCCCGGCTGCGATCACCATTCCATTAATTCTCCTTGCCATCCTGGCAACTATTGGCGGATTTGTCGGCATTCCTGAAATCTTTGCTACGAATGCCCGTCTGCTGGGACGCTTTCTGCAACCCGTTTTTCAAAGTAACGAAACCGGAAATACTGAGCCGCAGATTGAGGTAGGCCTCGAATGGATGCTTATGGGAGTATCAGCAGGCCTGGCTATCATAACGGTGATCTTCGCATGGTTGAGATTCAGCCGGAAGCCTGAACTCGGCGAACCAACTGGCTTTGGAAAATTACTTTACAATAAATGGTATGTTGATGAATTCTATGATGCGGTACTCGTTAGGCCGCTAAATGCCTTTGCGGATTTTCTAAATAAAGTGATTGAAAAAAATGTGATCGACGGAATGGTTAATGGCGCGGGAAGGCTCGTTCAGTATGGAAGCCGGCAGTTGAGGTATTTGCAAAGCGGCCAGGTGGGCGGTTATGTATTGCTCATGGTCATCAGCGTGGTGCTTTTATTTATCGTGCAATTGTTTTTGAGAAAATAAATCTTATGGTTCCTGTTTTACTGATTGCGATTCCTTTGCTGGCGGGGCTTATCGGCTTCATCCTAAAAGATTCCGCAGCAAAGGGATGGTCGCTTTTTGCATCCATTCTTACACTGGGAGCATCGCTGGCAAGCATTTGCCTGCCGGAGGCTAGCAGGCATCTCGCGATAAAAACGGAATGGCTTCCTTCGCTGAACAGTCAGTTTTCCCTGAGCATGGACGGATTGGCCCGGATCCTTTGCTTACTGACAGCGGTCTCTTTTCCCATCATATTCATTGCAACCTGGAGTGAGCAATATAAAAAAGCGAGAAATTTTTTCGGCCTCATGCTGCTAAGCCAGGCCGGATTGATGGGCGTTTTCCTGGCTGCCGATGGTTTATTATTTTATTTTTTCTGGGAATTGGCGCTGATACCCGTTTACTTTCTGGCATCACAGTGGGGAGGAGAAAAAAGAATTCAGGCGACATTTAAATTCTTCGTTTATACTTTCCTGGGATCCCTGATGATGCTGGTTGCCATCATTTACATTTCCAATCACACGCGGGATCATTCATTCTCAATAACCTCTTTTTATGCAGCGAAAAGCCTGTTGACTTCGCAGGACCAGACCTGGTTATTCTGGCTGATGTTTGTGGCATTTGCTGTCAAGATGCCCATTTTCCCATTTCATACCTGGCAGCCGGACACCTACGAACAGGCACCGCCTGCAGTGACGATGGTGCTCAGCGGGATCATGGTGAAGATGGGCTTGTATGGAGTGTTGCGCTGGCTCGCTCCGGTACTGTCAGTCGGAACCTATATGTGGGGCGACACGGTTTCGGCGCTGTGCATAACCGGAATGATCTATGCATCCCTGATCGCGCTTCGCCAGGATGATCTCAAAAGACTCGTGGCCTATTCTTCCATAGCGCATATCGGGCTTATGTGCCTTGCAATATTTGCTACCACGACAAGCGGAATCCAGGGTGTGATGATCCAGTTGTTCAATCATGGAATCAATATTATCGGATTGTGGATCGTGGTCTACCTGGTAGAAAAACAATTCCATACCCGCAGGATCAGTGAACTGGGCGGATTGGCTCAAAAGGCGCCGGTCCTTACCGCCATGCTGGTGATCCTCGCACTGGCCAATATCGGTCTTCCGCTGACCAATGGATTCATTGGAGAATTTCTGATGTTCAATGGGATCTATGGATCCAAGGTAACCGTTTACAATGTTGTGTTTTTAGTGACGGCGGCGATCACCATTATTTTGTCGGCGGTTTATATGCTGAATATGGTGCAGCGTGTATTTTACGGCAATACCAATGCGCTGACCGAAAAAACTGTGGATATCCGTCTGAATGAAAGAATAATACTGGGTTTAATCGTGGTGATGATTGTATCGATCGGTGTATATCCCGAACCGCTTTTCCACCTTACGCGGAATGCGGTGGATTTCGTTTTAACCAAAATGTACTTTAAACCGTAACGAAGAATAAAGGAAACTATGAATGCGATCATAATATCTGCTGTTTTAGGCGTGATCATGATGTTCAGCGGAATTTTCCTGAAAAAAAATTCTTCTATCGCTGCGATTGCGATCCTGGGATCCATCCTTTTGCTGGTAGCGACCGGCATGGAGATGAGCGGATATCACTTTTTTGCGATCGATACCCACAACATGCTCTATTTTGACCCATTCGGTCTGCTGTTCAACTGCATCGTTTTTGGCGCCACCGCTTTCCTATTCCTGATGAATGGGAAAGACATTGCCGGCATCGGGAGCAATCCCGGGGAGTATTTCGCACTGATCTTTTTTGTTCTTTGTGGCATTGCCATTGCGAGTTCCTTCAATAACCTGCTGATGCTGTTCCTGGGGATCGAGATCATTTCCATTCCACTCTACATACTAACGGGGAGCGACAAACGAAATCTCAAGAGCAATGAAGCTGCCCTGAAATATTTTCTGATGGGCGCTTTTTCCACCGGCCTCATGCTGCTGGGAATTGCTTTTCTGTACGGGGCCAGTGAAAAAGGAAGCTTTTTTCTGGATGAGATTGCCACAGGTAAGGTTGGAGGCTCTCCGATGATGATGACCGGATTGATCCTGATCATGTGTTCCATGGCCTTCAAGGTATCTGCAGCACCGTTTCATTTCTGGGCGCCGGATGTGTATGACGGTGCTCCCACGGCGATTACTTCATTCATGGCAACCATTGTTAAAGCGGGGGCATTCATTGCATTTATCCGTTTGTTCAGAGACGCTTTCGGGGACATGAAAATCTATTGGCAGATATTCATAGCAATCCTGGCTTCGGCCACCCTGCTCATTGGAAATATAACTGCTGTTTTCCAGCAAAGTGTAAAGCGGATGCTGGCCTACTCCAGCATATCGCAGATGGGATTCATGCTGTTTTCCCTGCTGACACTCAATAACCTGGCTAAGGAAGGGATTATCCTGTATACGGCCGCCTATAGTGCGGCCACGATTGGTCTTTTTGCCATCCTGGTGAAGATGAAAGATCACAGTTTTGAAGGATTCAACGGGCTGGCCAAACAGTATCCCGTCATGGCGCTGACGGCCACTATATTTTTGTTATCTCTTGCCGGGATACCGCTCACCGCCGGGTTCCTTTCCAAATATTATATGATTGCATCGGTGATGCAGACCGGCAAGTGGCTCTGGCTGGTGATCCTGGGGCTTTTCTGCGCAGCGGTCAGTGTCTATTACTATTTCAGGGTGATTCAGGCCATGTACTTTAAGGAAGGGCCCGGTCAGCAACTGGAGTTAAGCCTGGGATTCAGCGTGATGCTGATCCTGCTGGCAATCATCGTGATCCTGCTGGGAATATTTCCGCAATGGCTGACCGACCGTTTATATATTATCTATCTCTGATCCCAGATTCACAGGAGGAAGTCATTTAGAATCTTTAAATTAGCCA
>JANWIY010000043.1 GCA_025449645.1 Chitinophagaceae bacterium
CATCCGGCCCTAAAAGCGGTTAGCCCTCAGGCTCCCGTTACGGATTGGTTCAGGGGCGACGACTTTCATCACAAAGGTGTTTTCTTTTACATGGATGCGTTTGATTTTTATGTAGCAGCCGGTTTCGGCCGGCCGCATCCTCTGCCCCGGAAAACAGAAACACCGATGCCTGACATTTACAATAGCAAAGACAACTATGCTTTTTACCTTCGCCAGGGGGCAGATAAAAATCTGCTGAAATTTACCGGCGACAGCATTGATTTTTTCCAGGAGCTGTACGTGCATCCAAATGAAGATTCCTGGTGGAAAGCGCGTAACGCCAGGGTTGCCCAGTACAATATCCGGCCGGCGATCCTGATCACCGGCGGATTGTTTGATGCAGAAGACTGCTATGGTGCCTGGAATCTTTATAAGGCCATCCGGACGCAAAGTCCTGGGACCAATGCCCACCTCGTTATGGGACCATGGTATCATGGCCAATGGGGCTCCAGCGATGGTTCGCATCTTGGGAATATTTTTTTTGGAAGCAATACGGCGATCTGGTATCAGAATGAAATAGAAATTCCCTTTTTCAATCACTATCTCAAGGGGAAAAACGATCCCTCTCTTGCAAGGGCAACGATATTCTTCACCGGAGAAAATGAATGGAGAACCTTCGATAACTGGCCAACCGGAAAAGCAAAAAATGAAAATCTTTATCTGGAAGAAAATGGCGGCTTATCATGGAGCCCGCCTTCTGCCGAAACCGGATATGATGAATACATCAGCGATCCTGCCCACCCGGTGCCATATACAGATGCTGTTCACTTTAACAGAACGCGGGAATACATGACAGATGACCAGCGTTTTGCCCACCGCAGGCCAGACGTCCTCACCTATCAAACGGCCACACTGCAGGAAGATCTCACCATTGGAGGGCCGGTAACAGCTGATTTACTCACCAGTATAACCACGACGGACGCTGATTTTGTTGTGAAAGTGATTGATGTATTTCCTGATACGCTTTCCTACCAGCGGATTGATATTTATGCCGTCACCGAAGCAGAGAGAATCTATCCCATGGGCGGATATGAAATGCTCGTAAGAGGTGAAATCTTCCGCGGGAAATTCAGGAACAGCTTTGAAAAGCCTGAACCATTCCGTCCCGGCCATGTGGAATCTGTTCGATTTGAGCTTCCCGACATCGCCCACACATTCAAAAAAGGCCACCGCCTCATGATCCAGATACAAAGCAGCTGGTTTCCGCTGGGTGACCGTAATCCTCAGAAATTTACCGATATCTATACTTGTGCGGATACAGATTTTCAAAAAGCCGGGATCCGCATTTATCATGATAAGGATCATCCGTCCTTCATTGAATTACCTATAATAAAATAATTGACTAAAGCCTGACCCCGGCTGCCTCTCGCTCATAAGGTCCCACTGGCCATTTATTCAAAGATTTGATCCAGAGAACCTTGAAAAAATATTTCGGAATTTGAATGATGAAATTTATTTTGTATTTTAATTGCCGCAGGCTAATGAATGTTAAAACCTTCATTCATGGAATCCGCAAGTAAACAACCCTCTCCACTGGAGCTATGGCTGAAAGATGTCCAGTCGTACTTATACAAAATGACCGGACCAATAATGGACCGTGCCAACTTCAGTTTTAACCGGACGAATTATACCTTCAGGAGAAAGAACAAGAAGAGTGTAGATGAACTCTCCATTATTTTTCTCAGCCAATTTCCTGTAAATTATCGTGTGAGCTTTGTGCTTGAAGTCTGGCATCCCCAGATCCGCCACATAAAAGAGTCCTTTATGAGCGATATACTTCAGAAGGAATCAAATCTTTGCAGCATTGTGTTACAGCTCAAGGATTTTCCTTCGAATGATCCGCAAAATGAAGTGCTCAGGGATTATGCTATTTACAACCACCGTGACTTATTCATGGTCGGAGACTGGCTGGCTCAAACGCTCCAATATGAGCTTATTCCCATCTGCGACCAGATGAGTTCCATTACACATATGGACAGCTTTTTTGAAGCCAAACCGGATTGGTCTTTAAATACACATAGCGGCGGAAACGCTTGCACTGACCTTATCGTGGCTAAACTCAGCAAGCGAAGGAATTTCGAAGAGCGGTATATAGAGCTAATGCAGGGCATAAAAGAAAGAATACAGTCACAATTGATGTCTCCCGAAAGCAGGCAATTACTCTCTCTCTGTTATGATGCTTTAAGAAAGTAAAAAGTAAAAAGTAAAAAAAGGTTCTACTTTTTAATTTTCAATTTTCTCTCCTTTTCACCAATTACCAAGTATTTTCGCAGCAGGATTTTCTGTTAAAACTGCGCATACATGAAAATGGTAGATTCATTTGAAAAAATTCCGCTGAAGATTTTTCCTTACGCGGAGGAAGGATCTGTATTTGTTGCCCGCGAAATTGCGACCCTTATACGACAAAAACAAGCAGATGGTGAATCGTGCATACTCGGTCTCTCTACAGGATCCTCGCCACTTAAACTTTATGCCGAGCTCGTCAGGATGCACAAAGAAGAAGGACTGAGTTTCAGGAATGTAACATCATTCAACCTGGATGAATATTATCCGATCGACCGGGATGCATCCCAGAGTTATTACCACTTCATGCGCAAAAATCTTTTTGATCATATAGATATCGATCCTGGCAATTGCCATGTTCCGGACGGACAACTGCCCAAAGAGGCCATGAAAAAATATTGTGCGGAATATGAACAGTCGATTGAAGCTGCGGGGGGGATTGATCTTCAGATATTGGGTATTGGAACAAACGGACATATCGGCTTCAATGAACCGGGGTCGAGTCTATTTTCCAAAACACGTATAACTCCATTGGAAAATTCTACGCGTCTTGCCAATGCGGGAGATTTTCCCAGTATCAGGAATGTGCCGAGGCTTTCTGTAACCATGGGGATCAGTACGATACTAAAGAGCAAGCGGATCATCCTGATGGCCTGGGGCTATTCGAAGGCTCCTGTGATTCAAAAGTCTGTAGAGGGTTCATCCACAGAGGAGGTTCCGGCATCCCTGCTTCAACAGCACGATGATACTTTGTTTGTCACCGATCAGGCCGCAGCTTCCCTGCTGACACGGTTTACTGCGCCCTGGCTAATGGGTGACTGCGAATGGACAAAGGAGTTTATACGCAAGGCCGTGGTGAATACGGCGCTCAGGCTTGAAAAACCAATTTTGAGCCTGACCGACAAGGATTATAATGACCAGGGACTGAGCGACCTGCTTGCCGTTAAAGGGGATGCTTATGAAATCAACCTGGAAGTCTTTTATATGGTGAGGGATAGCATCACGGGCTGGCCAGGTGGCAAAAATCAACCCCTCCCGAATCCACCGGAAAGAATGTCGCCGTATCCCAAAAGATGTCTGATCTTTTCACCTCATCCAGATGACGATATCATATCCATGGGAGGAACTTTTATGCGCTTGCACGATCAGGGGCATGAAGTGCATGTGGGATATCAAACCTCGGGAAATATTGCCGTTACCGATGAGTTTGTGACCCGTTTTGTTGATTTTGCGGTTGGATTTGAGTCCCTTTCAGGAATTGACAATAAACGTTCCTCTCAGATTCTCAAAGATGCCAAAAGCTATCTGAAAGACAAAAAAAGCTCAGGGGTTGATTCTCCGGAAATCCGGGCCATAAAAGGGCTCATACGGCGTACGGAGGCCAGCGCGACCTGTCGTTATGTAGGCATCAGGGAAGATGGTATACATTTTCTTAATCTGCCTTTTTACGAAACAGGTACAATAGAGAAAAAGCCGTTGAGTGAAGAAGACATAACCATTACGATTGATCTGCTGAAGAAAATAAAGCCACATCAGGTTTATTGCGCAGGGGACCTGGCCGATCCCCATGGAACTCATAAAGTATGCCTGGATATTGTTTTTGAATCTCTGCGGAGGCTGAAAGCTGCGGGAGAGACCTGGATAAAGGACTGCTGGGTCTGGTTATATAAAGGCGCCTGGCAGGAATGGGATGTCAGCGAAATCGAAATGGCCATACCTATGAGCCCGGATCAGGTATTGAAAAAGAGGTTTGGCATTTTCATACATCAGTCACAGAAAGATATGGTTCCTTTCCAGGGCGCCGACAGCCGCGAATTCTGGCAAAGGGCCGAGGACAGGAATGCCAATACGGCCAGTCTATATGCTCAGCTGGGACTCACCAAGTACGCGGCGATGGAGGCATTTGTGAGATGGCACTATTAAAAAAGCTGATGGCTCACTTAAAAAGTTGATGGAACAAAATTCAATGTGCTTAAATCAAACAGTTGGCGATTAGCCTGGCAACAACGTTCTTACAGAATAAAATGCATAACAGGACTGGCAGTACTGCTGGCTATCCTGGTCTATTTTCCATTTTTTTTTGAGGCTATTCAAAGCCGGAACGGAGCAGTTCTTTCTGATATCATTTTGGACAGGCTGGGTCCCAGAAATATGTCCCTCCCCGTATTCATGATTATATGGGCAAGCACCATCCTGATGTTTTTTCGTTTGGGCACGGACGCAGACCTGTTTTTACTGGTCATTTGGGGATACAACCTGCTTACAGTTGCAAGAATGATCTGCATCGCTTTGATCTCACTTAATCCGCCTGCAGGACTGATTCCACTTGCCGATCCGCTCACGAATCTATTTTATGGATCCCGGTACATCACGCATGACCTCTTTTTCTCCGGCCATACGGCTTCTGTTTGTCTGATTTTCTTTTGCCTGAAAGGCAGAATAGATAAATATCTGACGGGTATGGGGACTATTCTGATCGGAATATTATTGCTGGTACAACATGTTCACTATACCATTGATATACTGGCAGCCCCTGTTTTTACATACGGAGCATGGCTATGTGCACGGCTTTTTACCAGGAAAGAACACCGGCTTTTAACTGACAATAAACTGTTAATCCGGTGATATTATCTCGTTCCCTGGAATACGAATGAACCTCTTCCTACGTTTATCCCGGGAGTTTAAAACGATTAACTACATGCGCAAATTATCGGAAAATCAACCCATTTTAGTTGCTCAAAACATGTCTTATTTCACTATTTTTGGAAATAATAGAAATTTCATAATTATTTTAAGTTAATTTCATCCTGTCCAATTCAAGGGTTTTTAAGCAGTTGTATGGAATGCTAAAGACTTAAACGCTACCATGATATGAAAAAATTACTATGCCCTGATTTCGTTTTAGGAGATAAAGTGACCCGGGAGCAAGCAACCTTTTTTGATAAAAATGGGGTGATTGTGTTCCGCAATGTGCTTAAGCCCGAGACCGTTGAGTTTTTTATTCAGGAGATCAATAGGATTGAAAAAAAACTGCTTGACGAAGGAAAAGAGAAGATTAACGGAGTCCCTTTGAAATTTGGTAAAGATCACAAGGGCAATAAGATCATTCAGCGTCTATGCTTTTTGTCACTTTTCAGCCCTACATTTCACGAATTCCTGAATGACCCCAGGCTGCAGGCACTTTTGGTATTGCTTCAACCATATGAAGGACGAATTGCGGAAAATGAGAAAGACGGTTTGATACTGAATCATTATGTTCGAACCCCCGAAAGCAATTTTTCACAGATGGGATGGCATACGGACAGTCCGAGGGATCTCTTTCTCGGTCATAAGATCATGCCGATGTTAAACGTGGGGATTCACCTTGATCCCTGCCCATTTGAGAATGGCGGACTCCGAGTGCTACCCGGTACTCATAAGCAAGGCGTTTTACGCATGCTCTTCAAAAAGAAATATTTTATAGACAATAACCCAGACGCAAGGGAATTTGGGTTCGACATCAATCCTGGCGATCTTACCGTACATGACGGGCGCATCTGGCACCGGGCGCAACAATCTCCTCATCTCGGAGAAGCCAGCAGGAGAAGAGTTATGTATGTTCCCATTATTACCGGCAAATACATGCCAAAGGATGAAAACAGCAAGACTCCTTTTTATCATCGTTTTGCTTCCAAGGTCCAGAACTAACTGCCGATTGATCCATTCATAAATTGACTTCAAATGCCTTTTGCCCTGATAACAGGTGCCAGCAAAGGAATTGGAAAATCCATAGCCCGGGCACTGGCCTCGCGTGGTTATGATCTTTTGCTGGTGGCCCGTTCAGAAGAACTTCTGAGAACCGTTTCTGAAGAGATTTCAACCGGCTCGGGCATCACCTGTCATTTCCTGGCTATTGACCTGGCAGGGGAACAGGGCGCTTCCGCAGTTTACGCTTGGTGCCAGAGCAATCATTTTCCGGTAAGTATCCTGGTGAACAACGCCGGATATGGTTTGAGCGGGGCATTTGAAAAATATTCTGCCGGAGCTCATTCAGAAATGTTGCACCTGAATATTATTACGCTGGTTTCGCTGACGCGTCTTTTTCTTCCTGACCTGAAAAAACAACCTGCTTCCTACATACTGAACATTGCAAGTTCGGCTGCGTACCAGGCCGTTCCTTTTCTATCGGCCTACGCGGCGTCCAAAGCCTTTGTATTGAACTTCAGCCGCGGTCTATTCCATGAATTGAAAGGAACGAGCGTCTCGGTAACCTGTGTTTGTCCCGGGCCGACAGACACCCATTTTATCGATCGCGCAAACATTGGGAAAAAAGGCCAGAAAGCAGCCGCGCGATTTAATATGTCCCCGGAAACGGTTGCCCATATTGCCGTCGATAGCCTTTTTAAGCGGAAAGCAGAAGTCATTGCAGGCGGAATAAACAAATTAACAGCCTTCTTTATCTGGCTCCTTCCCAAGCGCCTGGTTGAAAGTGTTGCAAAAAAGTTGTACGATTGATTTGAATGAAGAATGCTGGAACGGGAACCGGCGGGAATGAAGTAAGCTGTTTCAAAAACTTTTCTGATGAAATTGAAATACAGCCTCTGGGCTCTATATTTATTGATTTCTGTTTGTGCTAATGCCCAGTCAACCCGAAAATCCATCCTGACAGGTGCGGATCAAACCGGCAAGTATTTTCCTCTGCTCAGAGGAAAGCATGTGGCGCTCGTGGCGAATCCCACTTCTGAGATCTCAGGAACACCTACGGTGGACAGCATGCTTCATGCGGGTATACAGGTGATAAAGGTTTTCGGCCCTGAGCATGGTTTCAGGGGTAAGGCAAGCAATGGAGCGAATGTTTCTGACAGCCGGGATCCGGAAACGGGAATTCCTATCATTTCCCTATATGGTCACAAATCAAAACCTTCCCAGGAAGATCTGCAGGATGTAGACATTGTTGTTTTTGATATCCAGGATGTCGGTGCCAGGTTCTATACCTACATCATTACCTTACAGCAGGTAATGCAATCCTGCGCCGAAAATCATAAACTGCTGATGATTCTTGACCGGCCTAATCCGAATGGATTCTACGTTGACGGGCCGGTCCTTGAAGATTCATTACGTTCAGGAGTGGGGTTGCAACCCATTCCCATCGTGTATGGAATGACCGTCGGTGAACTTGCCCGGATGATTAATGGAGAAGGCTGGCTTAAAGGGCATGCTCACTGCATGCTTAGGATAATCCGACTGGCCAATTACACGCATAATTCAAATTATATTTTACCCGTCGTCCCCTCTCCAAACCTTAATTCGCAGCAATCGATTTTGTTATATCCCAGTTTGTGTTTGTTTGAAGGAACAGTCATTAGTCAGGGCAGGGGAACGCTTTTCCCCTTTACAGTTTTGGGAGCTCCGGCGCTGAAAGGGAAATACAGTTTTTCGTTCAAACCAGAAAGCATTCCCGGAATGAGCGAAAGCCCGCTGCACCGGGATTCCCTTTGCTATGGGATCGATCTTAGAAATTATGATCCGGATAATTTTCGCAAAACAGGTCAGCTGAACCTGCACTGGCTTATAGAATTATACCGTGCTTATCCTGAGAAGAAAAAGTTTTTCGAGGCGGCCCAAAGCAAACAGATCGGTAATTTTGATAAACTGTCAGGTGTTGTCTCTCTGCGAAAACAAATCATCGCCGGCACGCCGGAATCCGCGATCCGGAAAGGCTGGGAGCCTGCACTATCCGAATTCAAAAAGAAAAGGGAAAAGTACTTGATTTATAAGTAAAAATTAAAAAGTAAAAAATGGAGTCTTTGATTAATGGGTTTTTCTTTGGGTTTTCCAAAAGGTTATTGCCATGTTACTTTCAGGACTGCAAAATGATCCAGGATCAGGATTTTCTGGGCCTGGAATTGGGCAGATTCAGATGCCCTAAATTGTCTACATTTAGGATAATAAAATCATTTTTATGAGCAAGCATTCGTTCTCCAGACGGGACTTTCTCGCTACCGCCGGCAAAGCAGGTATGGTCGCCGGCCTTTCCGGAAATGCCCTGGCCTCCATAGCAGGTAATACATTGCAGGCTGATCATCATTTTTATATGCCGGATCCCATTCCCTATAAGCAGCAACCCCTTCCTTATGCATTTGATGCGCTCGAGCCTTCGATTGACGCCCGCACTATGGAGATACATTATACAAAACATGCGGCAGGGTATGCCAAAAACCTGGATGAAGCCGTGGAAGCAGAACACGTGGATACAGGGAAGATTACACTCGAAGAATTGCTGGGTTCGGTTTCAAAATATTCAACCAAGATGAGAAATAATGCCGGAGGTCATTATAATCATTCCCTGTTCTGGCAGCTCATGGGGTCGCCGGGCAAAATGACAATGCCCTCTTCCGCGCTGGATGCTGCAATACAAAAAGATTTTGGCTCCCTGGATAATCTCAAAACAAAATTTAATGATGCAGGCAAGACGCGATTTGGCAGCGGCTGGGCCTGGGTTATACTGACAACGGATAAAAAACTGGCCGTGGCATCCACACCGAACCAGGACAATACGCTCATGGACATTGGCGATGTTAAGGGCCAGCCACTTTTTGGACTGGATGTTTGGGAACACGCCTATTACCTGAAATATCAAAATAAACGGCCCGATTATATTACTGCCTGGTGGAATGTGCTTAACTGGGATTTTGTCAATAAAAGATATGCCCAAATGGCCTGACCAAAACTGCTACAGTAAGCATCTCTTCCCATCCTCCGGGTATTCAATATTATGATCTATATCCTTTTTACCTGGGTTTATATTACGGCCATCAGTTATATTATCGGCAGTTTTATTCACTCGGGAATCAACAGGTTTCATGGATCGAAAAATCAGGATATTTCCAACTTCCCTCTGATTTGTATCAGTGGAATGCTGGCCACTATTTTTCTTTCCACTGTTCTTTGCCTTTTCATGCCACTTGCAGCTATGGCAGGCAGCATATTGTTATTCATCACGGTCCTTTTTGCTTTTATTAACAGGAAGAATTTGGGAGGGCAGTGGAAAACTACCAAATCGGATTTAAGAAACGCGCCAATCGTTTCCTGGATTCTTTTCCTGATTTTTCTGATTGTCTTTTGCAATATAAGTTCACAGCCCTCTTCCCATCATGATGACGGTTTGTATTATTCCACCTCCATCAAGTGGCTGCAGGAATACGGAACGGTCAAAGGCTTAGTGAATCTCAATTCGCGAATTGGATTCAACAGCAGTTGGCTCATCCTGCAGGCCATATATGGATTTGCATTTTTGAAGCTGGGTTTATTTAACGACCTGAACGGGTTGTTGTTTTTGTACGTTCTGATCTATGCCATGGGCGGTATGATAAAATTGACCCGGGGAGATCGATCCATACCTGTGATCATGCGTTCCATATTCATTCTTCCCGCACTTGCTTTTCATCGCGGAATGGCCAGCGACTGGATGATGTTTAATTTCAATTTTATTGAATCCTGCACGGCAGACCTGCCTGTTTGTCTTTTGATCTGGATCATTTTCATTTTATTTCTGGAATCTGCGCAGGACCCTTCAAAAAAAATACTGGTTATATTTTACAGCTTTTTGGCTGTCACAATCAAGCTTTCAGCGATGCCGGTTTTAATATTGCCGGTATTTTTGGTATTGCGGTCAGGAAAAATAAAACCGATCCTGTATTCTGTAGGGATTGGCTCACTGCTCCTGATGCCCTGGATCGCACGGAATGTATTTTTATCAGGTTATATGCTCTATCCTTTCCCTGGAATTGATCTGTTCCATGTCGCCTGGAAAATGCCTTCCCGGTTCGTAAAATTTCAGGTATCGGCCATCATGGTGATGGCAGCGGATCCCACACAACCTTACGGCAGGCCCTTTGCTGAAACTCTGATACAATGGTTTCCGAAATGGTTTCCTCAAAAAACTGTATTTCAGAAAGTCTTTTTCCTGGGTGCAGTGGCGACAACCTTAGGATTTGTGATCTTGGGCATTACAATGGCGTTCAGCAACGGAATCCGGGCACTGGGTAAATATCTTTTCCAAATTATTTTGGTTATTACAGCTATTTGTGGAATTTGTCTCTGGTTATTGAAAGCGCCGGATTTCCGATTCGGGTATGGATTTATGAGTATCTATTGTATCTTATTTCTGGCGAATGCATTTAGATATTTTCTTGTAAAAAATACCCGGGTCCTGGGTTGGTTTGCTGCACTCTTTGTGGCTGCCACCGGCTTATTTTATTACACGCGTGAGTGGGTTTTTGCCAACAAGTTATTATTAAAGCCCCCTCTCCCATACCGGATGCCGGAAGAAATGGCTGAAGACCATTTTCCGGATGGAACGATCATATACCTTGTTAAGCATGACGATTCATGGAATGCTCCGCTTCCGGTGGCAAATGAAGATGAATACAATGAACTCAGACCCATGAAGATCGGTGCATCCATTAAACTAGGATTTTATTGCGGAAGATCAGGACCCTGAGTTCGGGGTGTAATTTTTTTTTAATGACCGAACCCTTATCCAAAACAGCTGTTGAATAAGTATTCATTAAATTAATAATTCCGATACTATGACAAGGACAAAAGGATATGCAGCCCGTGAAGCAAAAGGACAATTAAGCCCCTGGATTTTTGACCGGCGTGAGCCTGGTCCAAGGGATGTACAATTCGATATTTTATATTGCGGAGTATGCCATTCTGATCTTCATCAGATAAAAAATGAGTGGGGCAATTCTTCATTTCCAATGGTGCCTGGTCATGAACTCGTTGGGCGAGTCACTAAAACAGGAACTGAGGTCAGTAAGTTCAAACCAGGCGATCTGGCTGCAGTTGGCTGCCTCGTGGATTCCTGTCGTCATTGTGACAATTGCGCAGAAGGATTGGAGCAATATTGCCAGAATGGGAATTCACAGACTTACAACAGTATGGAGCAGGACAAAAAAACGCCAACTTATGGGGGATATTCCAAACTGATGGTAGCCCATGAAGATTTTGTATTTCACATTTCAGATAAACTGCCGCTGGAAACTGTAGCGCCTTTGTTGTGTGCAGGTATTACCACTTATTCACCTCTCAGACACTGGCAGGTTGGGAATGGCCATAAAATCGGCATACTGGGCCTTGGAGGTCTTGGTCATATGGCGGTAAAATTTGCCTCTGCTTTTGGGGCGGAGGTGACCGTGCTCAGCAGTTCTCCATCAAAAGAGGCAGACTCGAGTCGACTGGGGGCGCATAAATTCCTGCTGACGAAGGATCCGGTACAATTAAAAAGTGCGCAAGGTTATTTTAATTTTATTATCGACACGGTTTCGGCACCGCATGATCACAATGTTTTCCTCGGCCTTTTACGGACCAATGGCGTACATATCTGTCTTGGAGCTCCTCCAAAGCCTACTGAGATCTTTGGATTCAATCTCATTGGCGGTCGGAAAAGCATTGCCGGCTCTCTGATTGGCGGATTGCCTGAAACCCAGGAAATGCTGGATTATTGTGCAGCTCAAAGCATTGTGCCGGATGTTGAAGTGATTGATATAAAATATATCCATACCGCCTATGATAGAATGCTAAAGGGCGATGTTCATTACCGTTTTGTAATTGATATGGCTAGTTTATAATTTGTAACGCGGTGACTCAAACGCGAACGCAATAGGAACCCGGTCCTGGAGAAAGCGGGACCCTGACTAAATCCTATTGTACAAATAAGAAGAAAAGAAAACCAATGGGTAATTTTTTCATAAATAAAATATGAGATGGGGAGGAATTACAAATTGAAAATTCCTCCCAAACCAAAGA
>JANWIY010000044.1 GCA_025449645.1 Chitinophagaceae bacterium
AAACCATTCCAGCCGTTGAGGATATTCTTCCTCAGATAATTGACAATGGATGGTTGACGGTTGACGGTTGACAGAGTTTGCAGCGGCAAAAGTATTAAGAATTCAGGGATGGCGGGGAATTAAAAAGTAAAAAGTAAAAAGTAAAAAGTAAAAAGTAGACCCTGAATTTCTCACCCTTTCCTGGGGCCACTGTCTTCCCAGGTAATAAAAGAAGGATTTGGGTCCATTTTTTACTTTTTAATTTTTACTTTTTACTTTTTCACCTAAAAGCTACAAGCGATGGCTCGGTCAGGGCAAAGATGTTGAAATTGAAAGTAGTTACCGAAGTGATCTGCACAAAAAGGCTTTTCGGACCGTTAGCTGCCTGGGGACTGTGATCCGCCAGCGGTTGGTAGCTGGCAGTGATCTGTAAAGTATTGAAGGATAAATTTTCATTACGAATCTGGCAGCCGATGGTATATCCTGAATAGAAAGGACTGTCAAATATGGATTCCGTTTGTTTGGCCAGCAGGGATGCCTGAATCTGTATGAAAAAATTAAACTTAAATCCGTACACGTTAAGCGGACTGTAATAATTCGTTTGCGCACTCATGTTCCATCGCTGAAAATTATTAAAGTAGGTGTAGCGGTAGCCCAGGATGCCATTTTCCTTATTAATATTTACAGGCTTATACAGCACGGGATTAAAACATATGATATAATCGGCGTGAATAAATTCCCTGAGTTTCGGGTTTTTCAATCTGAAAAGATTACTGTAATAATCTCCTGTAATATGAAGCACGGCATCTTCTGAACGATGATTATACCAGAAGGTTCCAAAAGAAGCACTGGTACTGATCAGGTTTTTTCCGGGCAACCAGAATTTCTGCGTTTCGACCGCAGTATAGGTTCGCTTTCTTCCCACCCATTCATCCGTACCAAATGAAGCCGAGGCATTATAGCCCAGGGGGATATCTTCCGTTTTTCCAAATCCGAAGAAATAATTGGTCTTGAAAAATTCCTGATGAAAGAACACCAGCTTGCTGAGAAGATACTGATGGTTGTTATAATTCGGATTCAATCTAAAGGTATCCTGGGTGGGCCGCTTGGAAAAGTCCATAGTAAATCTTCGCAGTTCCACGGCAATATTTGGCTTCTCGCTGTTATATCCATTGCCTTTGAATTGATTCCTGAAATTATATCCGCCCCAAAAATCAACGACGCTGTATTGATAATTCCGGTAAACCGTATCAGGCAAATTAAAAATATTGATAGACCTGTTACTTGAAAGCGTCATTCCTCCGGTAAGTTTGGCCCAGGAGCTGTATAAAGGCCGGTTGATGGTTATATAGGTGGATTTTTCATATACTCCCGTATCGGTCGTAGGCCGGTCATTCAACACACTGTAACCCATTGCCACATCAGTATACGTTCCCGCCAGGTTATACTTTGTATACCCGACACCGGTCCGCCACTGCGGCGAATAAGGTTCGTCCCATTTAAAACCCATGTAAAGCCTTTGTGCGGCACCAAGAAAATTCGTGTTAAAAACTGTGGCGGCGGCTTGTTTATTGTTGATCGTGCCAATGGTCCCGCCATACTCATAAACATCTTTCGTCAGCACTACAATATCAATGGAATCTCCAGCCTCACCACTATTAATTACATATAGTCGCGCATCCTGAATGAAAGGTAGACTACGGAGGTAACGTTCGTTGTCAACCATCTTATAGGCGTTAACCGTATCGCCCTCCCTAAAAAACAAGGCCTGCCGGATTGCCCAGGTCCGGGTATTGTAATGGAGCCTGTTGGCAAACTGGATCATTTTTGAAGAGACCTGCGTCGTATCCTCAATCTGGGTACCGAATACCTTGAGCTGGTTAAAGTATATATAGCGGATGTGCTTGCCGCCATAGACGCTAAACGCATTCTCACGGTTTTTAAAGATCGCACTGTCAGACGCCTGTAGAGGTTGGTTTTGCTTCCCCAGCTGAACGAGCAGGGAATCCCGCTGCTGGCGGTCCGTTATGATATTGATATACTTCGCTATGCCCTTCCGGTTTTTCTTTATGGAAGAAGCAGGCACTTTTTGCGGGATGCTGTCCCGGATGATTATACCGGATGGACAATCACGTGCTTTCAGGTGCGGACTGAGGCCCAGCAAACAGCAAGACAGGCAAAAACGATAAACGATATGCAAGAATTTTTTCAAATTGCTGAGCACTTCTCCTTGATCAGTTGAACTCGGTTCTATTCTGCATGCTGACCTGAAGTGGAACCTCGCACTGGCCGGCAGAAAATCATCCGAAGTAAGCTGAATTCCGGCTATTCCCAAAATAATTCAGGCTGATTAATCTATCGGATTAGCTTTCAAATTTTTATCATAAAATAATCATGCCTTCCCTGCGTTTAGACCCTGGTGATCACCGCCTTCTTTTCCATGCTCCCGGGCGTGCAGGGAAGTCGACCAAAACCCTTCTCCATGAACCGAAACCACCCGGGCCTTTTGCTAACCGCTTTATGTTATTTTTCTTTGTCTGTCTCGGCCCAACATGTGGAAAAGCCGCCGGTTCTTAAAAATGGTCCTATCCCGTCATCCTTCGAGATCCTGCACCATAAATTAAACCATCCATTGTGGAAGTCTGCTTTGTATGACAGGAAATATTTCCTGATTGTACATTTCGAAAGAATACCGGACGAAAACCAGAAAGCAGAGCTTGCTGCCAGCGGATTTCAACTCGATCAATATATTTCAGGAAACAACTGGCTTGCCCAATGGAACGGCGAAGGAAACCCGAAAACGATTGGACAAAATTCCTTTCCTGCATTGTATGCGATTCCGAAAGACCTGAAAATCAGTAAAAGGCTGGACGCTTCTTCCTTGCAAAACCATTCCCAGGAAGACCTGGTTGCCATCAGTTATTTTGGAGGTTTGGATCCGGCAATCATCCGGCAGGAATTGCAGAAGGCAGGAGCTGAAATTGTGCTAACAAAGATCAGGCCGGCGCATATTGTTTTCATAAGGGCAGCCGACATGGAGATATTGAAAAAAATAGCAGCATTCCCATTTGTGGTCTCAATAAATCCACAGCGTTTAAAAGACGTTCCTTTAAATAACAATAACCGCGCAGTTCATGGTGTGCAGGCTCTGGCAGCCAGCATCGGTAGAAATCTTCAGGGTACCGGGGTCACTGTAGGCATTGGGGATAATGGCGATCCATCAACTCATGTTGATTTTACGGGACGGCTGATCATGCGTACAGATGAACCTGAATCCAATCCGCACGGAGTCCACACCAGCGGCACGCTAGCTGGTGGTGGCATCCTGAATCCCCTGTATGCCGGGATGGCTCCGCAGGCCCGCCTCGTGACTAACGATTTCAGCAATATCCTTGTAAATACGCCAATATATTCATCTGATTATAAGATGGTTTTGACGAATAACTCTTATTTTAACGGAGCAAATGACTGTCCTGGTGACGGGGATTATGACGCCCTTAGCAACTATGTAGATTCCCAGTTAATCGCCTATCCGAAAATAATGCACCTTTTCGCGGCAGGTAACGATGGCCAGCAAACCTGTTCACCTTATGCGCTCGGATTCGCCACAATAAAATCCGGTTTTCAATGCGGAAAAAATGTTTTAACTGTCGGGAACTTCAGCAATGCTGATTATACCATTTCCTATTCATCGAGTCAGGGACCCGTTGCAGATGGGAGGATCAAACCCGAAGTGGTCGCAGGCGGAGTGAACGTGGTCTCCACCCTGCCGGATAATGGGTACGGAGGAATGTCCGGCACCAGTATGGCCTCTCCGACTGCGACCGGTATTTTAGCGCTTATTGATGAGCGTTATCGTCAGTTGCATGCTGGCGCAGATCCGGATGCAGCCCTCGTCAAAGCCCTGATCGCAAACAATGCAGATGATCTGGGAAATCCCGGACCCGATTTTTCTTATGGATTCGGTATGATCAATGCGCGCACAACCGTAGAAGCACTTGAGCAAAATCATTACTTTACGGGAACCGTCAGCCAGAATGGAAATGCATCTTTTTCAATTCCATCCCTGGCGTCCGGAGTGTACCAGCTAAAGGTGATGCTTTATTGGGCGGACCCGGCTGCAGCTCCTTTTGCGCCCGCCACCCTTGTTAATGATCTCGATCTAACGGTCAGGGACCCGTCAGGAACAACCCATCTGCCGCTCATCCTGGATCCTTCGGCCGGGGGCATAAATAAGAATGCCGTTGAAGGGCAGGACCATACAAACAATATAGAACAGGTAGTCATTAATAATCCGGCTGCCGGTACCTGTACTGTTTCTGTAACGGGAACATCCATACCCCAGGGTTCGCAGGCATTCTATATCACTTATGAAATCATACAACCATCTGTGACCGTAGAATATCCTTTCGGAACGGAATCGCTCGTTCCTGGTGAAGTGGCAACGATACGCTGGAGCGCATATGGTGGAGATCCAAACTCTTTTACACTCGAATATTCAACGGATGGTGGATCCAGTTGGAATCTGATAAGCAATTCGATTCCCTCAGTTGCAAGATCATACGACTGGACCGTTCCGCCGGTGGCGACGAAAAACGCAATGATCCGGGTAACTCGTAACAGTGCCGGCTATTCTGATACCAGTGATTTTCCTTTTACGATATTGGGCCAGCCCCTGCTGACACTAACAAACCCTTGTCCGGGTTACGCACAACTGCTCTGGAATACAATTCCGGGCGCATCCTCCTATGAGATTACGAAATTGGTGACAGATACCATGCAGGTTATCGCAAGCACAACAGATACCAGCTGGCTCGTTACCGGTCTGAACAAAGACAGCAGTTACTGGTTCAGCGTTCGTGCGGATGTGGCCGGAACGGGCGGCCGCCGGGCAGTTGCAGGAAATATCATTCCTAACGCAGGGCCCTGCACACTTACCGGGCTTAACAATGATCTCGTTATGGATGCGTTGAATACGCCGGTAACAGGCAGGATGTTCACCTCTTCCCAGCTGGGCAATACGCGGATACAGGTGACCGTTAGAAACGCCGGTTCCATTGCCACTTCATCCCCCGTAACATTTTCTTACCAGGTAAATGCAGGCGCCATAGTGAATGAGGTTTTTGGAGGCGCAATCCCGGGCCATATTACAGGGTTGTATACTTTTTCAGTTGCCGATAGCTATGATTTCTCTGCTCCGGGAACATATACAGTGAAAACATGGATCAGCTATGCTTCTGATTCGGCCCTCAGCAATGATACCATCACTACAACCATTAAACAACTGAAGAACGATCCGTTGAATCTGAACCCTTCTTTTACGGAAGGGTTTGAATCTGCGCTTGATCAAACCCTGTCGCTGCAAAAAAAAGGATTGGATAGCCTCGACCGGGCCGATTTCAATAACTCAAACCCTAATGGCAGGCTGAGCACTTTCTTCAACAGCGGCTTCGCACGCACAGGCAACCGCAGTATCATGCTCGATGTGATTAATGACGGCGGAATTGCAGCCGATTCCCTAATCACTACATACAACCTATCCGCTTATACTGCAGCAGATCAAATCTGGCTCGACCTGTTTTATAAAATACAATCCCCTGTCATTGGGTATCCAGGAAACCAGATCTGGATCCGTGGCAATGATCAGGCTGCGTGGATACTGGTGAAAAGTTTAACCAATCCTGCTGATCCTGCCGGAATTTATATCCATGTTAATGTGGATGTTTCCGGAACCCTGTCAAACGCCAGCCCCGCCCAAACCGTCAGCAGCAGCTTCCAGGTACGTTGCGGTTCAGAAGGATTTACGCCTGCCGCATCGCCGGTACCAGGAGGACTCCCGGGTGGCGGAATAAGTTTCGATGATTTTATGCTTACGAAATCACTGGAAGATGCCGGCCTTACAGGTATCATTCAACCGGTATTTAAAAACATCTGTTCTTTATCGGATGCAGAAAAAGTAACGGTGATCGTAAAGAACTATGGCATCGATTCCCTTTTGCAGATTCCTGTTACGTACGTCGTGAATACGGATACGGTTACGGAGATCATTCCTTTCATTGCTCCAAGGGATAGTATCAATTATACGTTCACGAGAACAGCGGATTTGTCGGCCTTTCAATTTTATCATGTCAAGGCCTGGGTAAGTTATCCATTAGATAATTATCATTATAACGATAGCACGGCGGATTATACCGTGCAGACTACCCCGATGATTACCCAATATCCTTATCTCGAAGGATTTGAAAATAACAATGGATATTGGTATTCTGGGGGAATCAATGACGACTGGCAGTGGGGGAAACCTCAGAAGGCCATCATACATAAGGCTGCCAACGGAGCAAACGCCTGGGTTACAAATCTTACCGGCAACTATAACGATAATGAATATGCGTATTTGTATTCACCCTGTTTTGACCTGAGTTCCCTGACCCAACCGGTCTTGTCTTTTAGCCATATTTTTCAGACAGAAGACGATTGCAACTGTGATTATCATTGGGTGGAATTCAGCATGGATGATTCTGCCTGGTATGTGCTGGGAAACGCGACGAGCGGTGTGAACTGGTATGATGATGCATCTGTCAACGCCTGGCAACTCTCAGATCCGAGGTGGCATGTCTCAAGCTTTGATATTCCGGTTCGTGCACCCAAAGTACGCTTCCGCATTGCTATGTATTCCGACCCGGGGACCAATTACGAGGGCGTTGGCATCGACGACGTACATATATTCGATAAAGCACCGGTGTTTACGGACAGTCTGATATCACAGGTTTCACAATCAGTGAGCGGAAACGGGTGGACGGACTTCACTGAAAATGGAAAGCGTATCTTGTCTATGAATCCAAACGGCCAGAACCTGGGCAATGTAAATGTTTCCCTGTTCATTGATTCGGGGTCCATCAGGGATACCGCCGGACAATATTATGCCCAAAGAAACTGGGTGATCCATTCATCGGTTCAACCTTCCGACAGCGTTTCTGTCCGTTATTATTTTACAGATTCAGAAATGAATAAACTGCTTGCGGACACCAGTTGTGCAGACTGCACCAATCAGGAAGATGCTTATTCCTCCGGCATAACCCAATATAACAGTCCACAGCTCACCGAAGAAGACAGTACACTACGTAACAATATCAATGGCAGCTACTTATTTCACAGACCTCAGGTGAATATTCAGGTAATTCCTTACGATAATGGCTATTATGCAGAGACCAGGGTCGCCGGATTTTCTGAATTCTGGATCAATGGAGGTAGCCGGAAACAAGACCACCCTGTGGCCGCCTGGTTAATGGATTTTACGGCAACCCTTCAAAACAATACGGGTCTTTTGAACTGGACCACATGGAGGGAAATTGGCAGCAGCCATTTTGTGATTGAAAGAAGCGGTGACAGCATCAGCTTTACTCCGATCGGAACGGTGACGGCCCATCCGCATGCTGACTCCACGGCCGACTATAGCTTTACCGATCAGCTTTTGCTGGGCGGCCATAATTATTACCGGCTAAAGCTGATATTCCAGGACGGCGACAGTCTGTATTCACCGGTTAGGCAGATCTTTTTTGATCCCGATAATTTACAGATACATGTGTATCCTAACCCGACCCCCGGTCAAATCAATATAATTAGTTCGGCTGAGTGCCGCGATATTCAGATCTTTGATGCGTCCGGGCGGTTAGTGTACCGGAAGGAGACGGATGGGTTTCAGCAAACCCTTTCCCTGTCGCAGTTGGCAAGGGGCATATACATGATGAAACTCGCCACTGATAAGGGAAACAAAGTGTTGAAAATAGAAAAAAGATAGGGTAAATATGCCCAAAAGGCACTACCTTTGCCGACTATTTAAAAATAGCGCTGATGAACAGCCGCAGAGAATTCGAAATTGCGTTTGTGGGGCTCAGGCCCGGCGTTCATGAGTTTGAATATCAGATCACAGACAAGTTTTTTGAGGCCTACCAACAGCAGGACTTTGAACATTGTAACGTACAAGTAACCTTATTCCTGGAAAAAAACCAGGGATTCATGATGCTCAGGTTTGAAGTCGTCGGCAAAGTGGACGTGCATTGTGACCGTTGCGGAAACCCTCTTCCACTGGACCTCTGGGATG
>JANWIY010000045.1 GCA_025449645.1 Chitinophagaceae bacterium
CAGGAGGTAATCAGATGAAAGGTTCCATCATTTTTTTGCTGCCGGCAAAAAATGGAATGCGCTGATGGAGGGAGGAAGGAGTTATTTGAAGAATTTTTTCTTTTCCGTTTGTTGCTGCACCCCCGGCCACTTCAAGAACAAAGGCAAAGGGATTGCATTCATAAACGAGTCGCAGTTTTCCCTCCGGATTTGCTGTCGTCCCTGGGTACATGAATATTCCGCCTTTGAGCATGTTGCGGTGCAGGTCAGCCACCATGCTTCCGGTATACCTTTGTGAATATGGACCCCCACCTGCTTTGGTCTTCCGCTGGCAGCCGTCGATATACCTCTGCACTTTTTCATTGTAGGCAAAGAAGTTTCCATGATTTACCGAATAGATCTTTCCCTCTTCCGGGCAGCGGATATCCGGGTGGCTGAGGGTGAATTCTCCAATGGAAGGATCGAGCGTAAATCCGTTAACGCCCCTGCGCGTGGCATACACAAGCATAGTAGAAGATCCGTAAATGATATAACCAGCAGCAACCAGAAATTCGCCTTTCTGCAAAAAATCCCTGGAAACGCATGGGAAACCCTTCGCGCTTATTCTCCGGTAAACACCGAAGATAGTGCCGATGGAAATGTTCACATCGATATTGCTGCTGCCATCGAGCGGATCTATCACTACGACATATTTGGACTGGTTGCATAGTTCCTCATTAAATGCAACAAAATTATCCAGCTCTTCCGAGGCGATGCCGGCACAGCTTATCCCGCGCTGGAGTACGGCCATAAACTCGGCATTGGCAAATTCATCGAGCCTTTGTACTGATTCACCCTGAATATTAACAGAACCTGTTTCACCGAGTATATCAACCAGTCCGGCCTTATTCACCTCCACATTCACGCGTTTGGCAGCAAGTGCGATATCGCGCAAAAGGTTGCTGAGTTCACCGGTGGCATTAGGCAGGGATCTTAATTCCTGTTTTCTGAATTCTTCGAGAGTCAGGATATCCCGGTTGATGATCATGCCCACGAAAGTATATAATCTTTGTTTTCAATCTCCAGGGCGCTGCGGGTTAACATCAATGGATGAAAGCTGTCGAGCATCACTGCCAGTTCCTTCGTTTCTTTCTCGCCCAGGCTTTTTTCAACCGTTCCGGGGTGCGGCCCATGTGGAATCCCGGCGGGATGAAGGGTGATCATACCACGCGTTACCTGCTTCCGGCTCATAAAGTCACCGTCCACGTAGTAAAGCAATTCATCACTGTCAATATTGCTGTGATTGTAAGGAACCGGAATGGAAAGGGGATGGTAGTCGAACATCCGGGGAACAAATGAGCAAACAACAAAATTATGCCCTTCAAATGTCAGGTGTACGGGAGGCGGCTGGTGAACGCGGCCGGTTATGGGTTCAAAATCATGGATCGAAAGTGCAAAAGGATAGCAGCATCCGTCCCATCCGATGGTATCGAAAGGATGGTGGCCATAATGAATGCCGTAGAGAACACCCTGTTTTTTGGTTTTGATTAGAAAATCTCCCTTTTCGTTTACGGTCTTTAACTCGCCCGGAGTCCGGATATCACGCTCGCAATAGGGTGAATTCTCCAGTAATTGACCGTAACGGCTAAGGTATTTTTTGGGAAAGCGGATCGGGCTGAAAGATTCCACCAGGAAAAGGCGGTTTTGGTTCTGGTTGAACTGAATCTGATAGATCGTTCCCCTGGGAATGACGAGATAATCCCCTTCCCGAAAGGGGAGGGAGCCATATTGGGATTCCAGCGTTCCGGTCCCCTCATGTACAAAGATCAGCTCATCCGCGTCTGCATTCTTATAAAAATAGGTTTTCATGGAATCCAGCGGGGAGGCCAGGGAAATATGGACATCGTTATTCACCAGGATTGGCTTGCGGCTTTCCAGGAAATCGCGGGTGGGTTTTATGTTAAAACCCTCCAGGCTCCTGTGTTTCAGCATTTTTTCTTCCGCGATTTCCGGTTTTACGGAAACCGGCTCATCAGTACGGATAATGGTCGTGGGGGGATGACAATGGTACAGCAGGGAGGAATCATCGGAAAACCCTTCCGTGGAGAAGAGCTGTTCAGAGTATAGGGTACCGTCGGGCTGGCGGAACTGGGTATGCCGTTTGGGCGGGATTTTACCTCGCTGGATATAGGAAGGCATGATAGGTATTTGAAATCAAGGTACACCTGTTCCAAAAAATATTTTGTTTTCGTTAAAATATTTTTATTTTTACTGGCACGCCTTCCTTTGAAATCTTCTCCCGCGCGCTCCTTGTAAGCATTATAAGCGGCTAATGACTTTCCAGGCCCATGCGATCTGTTATCCATTCCTATGAATGCATTTTTTGCATGAATGAATATAAACAGATCAACGATGCAGTTAACGGGCAAATCGACCGGTCTCGACGAAAAGTTAGATGGCCTACTTTCTTTGCTGATGCACGAATTCGAGGAAGCCACCACGGTTCCTTTGACTTTGTTCCACGATCGTTACGGTGAGTTATTCGGTGACGACCTGGACGGACTTCAGGAGATCCTTTTTGAAGACGGCCTGGTCAGGGCAATTGTTGGTCCGGAAGGCCTGGGCATGCAGATAACTTCAAAGGGCATGCAGTTTATGGCCAAAGGTGGCTATTCCCGCGAAATCCGGGAAGAAATGATTAGTCATGAGGATGCTCTTCGTGCACAAAAAACGGCAAAAAGCTGGAATAAGGTCGTCATTATTGGATTTATTGTCGCCATGGCCATTTGTTTTTACCTTCGCCACAGATCCAGTTGATCTAAGGCGCCCATGAGACCGGACTATCCAAACAAAATCTTTACAGATCAGCGCGGAAATTATATTTTCCTTATCGAATTCCTTGCTACGGGTTCGAATTAGTCTTTCTTTAACCGGTATATTTCAGATTCCGATTCAATCCTCACTAACTTATTTATATGGAACGCAGTAAAAGCGTCCGTGTTTCTTCGGCTCCGGAAAAGGATTTTCTTCCTTTGTACGGAACGGACCATATCGAATTCTATGTGGGCAATGCCAGGCAGGCCGCCCATTATTATATTACGGCTTTTGGGTTTCGGGGTATTGCTTATGCGGGACCCGAGACGGGTATCCGGGACCGGGCCAGCTACGTACTCCGGCAAAACAAGCTGACTTTTGTCTTCAGCACCTCACTCCGGCCGGGAACGCCCATCGCGGAGCATGTGGCCAGACATGGTGACGGTGTAAAAGCAATTGCACTGATTGTGGACGATGCAGAACATGCATGGAATGAAACGACCCGCCGGGGAGCCCTGAGTTATCAGCAGCCCGAGATTGTTTCAGATGAGAGCGGAGAGCTTGGGATCAGTGGAATCCGTCTGTACGGAGAAACAGTTCATTTATTCATAGACCGCAAAGGCTACAAGGGATTGTTCATGCCCGGATTCAAAGAATGGGATCCCGGTTTTGAAAGCAGCGATACCGGCCTGCACTACGTGGATCATTGTGTGGGCAATGTGGGTTGGAACCAGATGAATAAATGGGTTTCTTTTTATGAAAACGTGATGGGATTTAAGAACATCCTCACATTTGACGACGAAGATATTTCCACGGAATATTCAGCTCTGATGAGCAAGGTAATGAGTAACGGCAACGGATATGTGAAATTTCCGATCAATGAACCCGCCGAAGGAAAGAAAAAATCACAGGTAGAGGAATACCTGGAATTCTACGAAGGTGAAGGCGTACAGCATGTGGCTCTGGCCAGCAATGATATTGTGAAAACTGTAACACAACTCATGCAGCGTGGCGTAGAATTCCTGAGGGTTCCGGAAGCATATTATGAAGGTCTTGAAGAAAGGGTCGGCAAGCTCGAGGAGAAAATGCAGCCGCTGAGAAAGCTTGGTATATTGGTTGACCGCGACCCGGAAGGGTATCTTTTACAAATATTCACCAAGCCCGTGCAGGACCGGCCCACCGTGTTTTTTGAGATCATCCAGCGTAAAGGCGCAAAAAGCTTTGGCAAGGGAAATTTCAAAGCGCTTTTTGAGGCGATGGAGAAGGAGCAGGAAAAGAGGGGCAATTTGTAAAGGTTGATGATTGACCGTTGATGGTTAATGGTTGATGGTTCCTATGTGCGAACCCGCACCCGAATTTCCATCAACCATCAACTATCAACCATCAACCAACCTGAAGGGGTATTATTTTTAACTGGCACAATGAAATTGATTTCTTTTTTACACAACCAGCAGGAAGCCTTCGGGTTTGTACGCGAACAAATGGCATTTCCCCTGCATGTTTTGGACGCTCGTTTGCCGGTGTTGATTGATTCGTTTTTACAACAGTGGGACTTGATGATGCCGCTGGCGCAGGAAGCTGAGAAAAAAATCAGTGATGGGCCCATCAGACAAAGTGAAGGTGTGGCCCTGGAAGAAATCACCCTGCTGGCGCCAGTACCCAGGCCGGGTTCATGCCGGGATGCATATGCATTTCGTCAGCATGTGGAAACCTCGAGACGAAACAGACGTCTTCCGATGATTCCCGAATTTGATCAATTTCCGGTTTTTTATTTTACCAACCATCGTTCCATTCGTGGCCCGGGCGAAGTGCCCTGTATGCCCGATCATTTTAAGCAACTGGATTTTGAACTTGAGGCCGCGGTGCTGATCGCAAAATATGGAAGAAATATCCGGGCCAAAGAAGCAGATAAATATATCGGAGGGTTCATGATCATGAACGACCTAAGTGCAAGGGCTCTGCAAATGGAAGAGATGAAACTTAATCTGGGTCCTGCTAAAGGAAAGGATTTCGCCACCTGCACGGGCCCCTGGCTGGTGACAATGGATGAACTGGAAAAATTTGAGACTAAATGTGGTGAAGGGCATACCGGCAAAGCCTGGAACCTGGAAATGGTATGCCGGTTGAATGGGCGCGAATGTAGCCGGGGTAATATGAGTGAAATGCAATGGACCTTCGCAGAGATCATCGAACGTGCAGCTTACGGTGCAGATCTTTATCCGGGAGATATAATCGGAAGCGGCACCGTTGGAACGGGATGCCTGCTGGAACTCAATGGTACTTCCGCCATGCATAATGCCGCTTACATCCCACACTGGTTGAAAGCCGGGGACCTCGTAGAAATGGAAATCACCGGTTTGGGAACGCTTAGCAATACAATCACCCGCGAGCGGGATGATTTTTCCCTTTCAGCAAGAAGCGAAAAACAATAATCTAAATTTTTAACAAATGCTTCTAATTCAAAACCCCGACTGCAGAGTTTTACTCCCGGTGCGGAATTAGAGTTGCTATAGATCATATCTAACCGGATTGCCTAATAATTTTGATTATTTATCCGATCCATGAACTCCCGGAATTTATCCGGAAATTTTATTATTAATTTTGGTAGATTGAAATCAATTCTCACAACAATAAACGCCCTGGAACCACCAATAGATTAACTTTACCTAAATAAATCTAAACCCATTGAAATACATCAAAAATCTTATCATCCAATTTTTAATTTTTACTTTTTAATTTTCACCTATCCCATGCAAAAAAAAATCATTGCACTCTTCCTTTCTCTCCTGATCGTATGTGCAGTCAATGCACAGGGCCGGCTCATGCCCTATAAATGGTCCTATGAAGCGAAAAAAATAACGGCCAACATGTATGAACTTCATTTTGTGGTTGAAGTCAATAGCCCCTGGCACACGTATTCACAGTTCACACCGGATGGAGGACCGATCCCGACTCATTTTACTTTTACTAAGAACCCTTTATATTCCCTTGACGGAAAAGTAAAGGAAGATGGCAAGCTGCTCAAAAAGCATGAGGCTGTATTTGGTGTTGACGTAAAATATTTTAACGGCAAAGTGGATTTTGTGCAATTGGTAAAATTAAAAGGAAGTGCAAAAACGAATTTCTCCGGCGAAGTTGAGTTTATGGTTTGTAATGATCAGGAGTGCCTTCCTCCGGCGACCGAAAAGTTTTCCATCCCTTTGAATTGATGCAGGAGACCGGGTACCGTTTGAACAACGCGGGTGAGGCGCCATTCCTTAAAAATATTTAGTTGCTGAATTGATACATGCAACACAAGGTTGCCTGGAATTTATTCTCATGTGACGGGCTTTGCCCCTGTCATCCAAGGGTTTGTTTCTACAGACCCTTCCAAATTATGGATCCTGCGATGGGAATCCGGAATTTCGGGTGCACAAACCCGTTATATATTCTTGTTTTATCATGAGCAGTAGTTTTAATGCCAGGGATTGTGTCTACTCTCCCTGTTTTTCATTTCATCAAAAAGATTAGCTGTTGAATTAGAATTTCCCGAATTTTTTTACTTTTTTACGGTGAAACGTTCATAAGCGGGCGGAATTGCTTTTTTTTAGATTCCTGTCATCAAAAAGAATAGGGTGGATGATCAGATTCCGGCCGCGGATGCTTTTCTTTGCTACCGGGAACTTGCTCCGGGAATTTAGCATTTGAGGAGATTCCTGACAACAGCTGCTATAATGGTTCAAGAAAAGATATTGGTTATCGGCGCCTGCGGCCAAATTGGTACAGAACTTACACTGGCGCTACGCCAGCGTTATGGCGGGGAAACCGTGGTGGCCGCGGATTTGAAGAGGGAATCAGATCTGCTCAAAGGGACCGGTCCCTTTTTACCGCTGGACGTAATGGATAAGACCACGCTTCAGGTGCAGGTGAAGCGTCATGGCATCAAAAGTATTTACCTGCTTGCCGCAATGCTCTCCGCAACAGGTGAGCAACAACCGCAGCTTGCCTGGCGTGTAAATATGGAAAGTTTGCTGAATACCCTGGAGGCGGCCAGGGAGGAAAGTGTTCAAAAAGTATTCTGGCCCAGCAGCATTGCGGTATTCGGCCCGGATGCACCGAAAAAGGATTGTCCGCAGAACGCCTGGTCCACCCCTGCAACCGTATATGGCATCAGCAAACTATCGGGCGAACAATGGTGTCATTATTATTTCAAGCGCTATGGTGTGGATGTGCGAAGTATACGCTATCCCGGGCTGATAAGCTATAAGACCTTGCCAGGCGGAGGGACCACGGATTATGCAATTGAAATTTTTCACGCGGCCATTCGCGGTGAATCCTATTCCTGTTTTCTGCGTGATGACAAACGGCTGCCGATGATGTATATGGACGACGCTGTGCGCGGGACAATCGAGCTCATGGAAGCGCCTGCTTCGCGAATAACCGTCCGCACCGCTTATAATATTGCAGGTATAAGTTTCACACCGGCGGATGTGGCTGCCGAGATAAAAAGACTGGTCCCCGGATTTTCCATTGAATACAAACCTGACTACCGCCAGGCCATTGCCGAAACCTGGCCCGAGTCCATCCAGGATCAAACGGCCCGTAAAGATTGGGGTTGGCATCCGGAATATGATCTCGCAAAAATGACGGGAGAAATGATCCGGCATATTACACCTGAGCTTGCAATGAGTACGAAACACTAAAAATAAATCGCTATTTTAAGGATATAATTTCGGTACTTTTTCATCTGAATAAGAGGCATTATTTTCCCAGGAATAAGCATGGATTTATTAGCTTTGCAGCCCTTTCGGCGAGGTAGCTCAGCTGGTTAGAGCATCGGATTCATAACCCGAAGGTCGGCAGTTCAAGTCTGCTCCTCGCTACTTTTTGGATCAGAAGGCCATAAAAATATGTTTTATGACTTCGTCTGCCGTTACCGGAACATTCACTCCTTAAGCTATGAACCGGGTTAACCTGGGCCGCCCGGATGGATTTGTACCCAACAGTCAGCCAGGCAATAATTAACGATATAGAAATAGCCAATGAAAATATTCCAATTCCTAAATGGATCCTGTAAGAGAAATTCTGCAGCGAGTTATTCATAAAATACCAGCTCATTGGCTCAGAAATGACAAATGCAATCAGTATTGGCAATATGAATTCCTTGGATAACAGGTAAACAATATTTGTGACTGAGGCGCTGAGCGTTTTACTGATACCCGCTTCTTTTGTCAGCTGCGCCGCCATAATTAATGTTTTGAGCGAGCCGTGCATCCTCGCATAAAATGGATAAAGGAGAAGAATTGATTCCACACCATAACCGTACACATTTGTATCAAACACGGACAGTTATATTTCAGGCCTAAAATCAAAGACCTACTAATCAGGTGCTTAACTATTTGTATACCGTTTGTATTAGTATGCCAAATGTGACCAGATGATAAAAAACTACATCAAAACCGCTTACAGGAGCCTGATAAAAAACAGGGGCTTTAGCGCTATAAATATTTTAGGACTTGCTTTGGGACTGGCAATCTGTTTGCTGATCGTCTTTTATGTATATGACGAATTGAGCTACGACCGCTATAATGCTAAGGTCGACCGCATTTACAGGTTGAACAATGATATCAAATTCGGAGGGGTTGAAAATTCCTACGCCGTATCGCCTGCGCCAGTAGCTGCCGCGCTGAAAAGCGATTTTCCGGAAATCGAGCAGGTATTCCGTTTCAGAGACCGGGGAGGTTTCCAGGTTAAAAAAGGTAACCAGAACATTCAGGAGCCCAGGATGATATATGCAGATGCTTCCCTGTTTGATGTTTTTACTTTACCCATGATTGATGGCAACTCTGCCAACGCATTAATGGAACCGCATTCTGTTGTGATTACAGAGCGCACGGCTAAGAAATATTTTAACAGGACCAATGTGGTAGGGCAGGTATTGACCTTTAATGATACCGCACTTTATAAGATAACAGGTGTGATAGCCAACATTCCAACTCAATCCCATTTTAATTATGATTTTTTCATATCCATGGCCACCCTTGACGAAAGTAAAGAGCAGGCCTGGTTTTCTAATAATTTCAATACTTATGTTTTATTAAGACCCGGCGTGGATTATAAAAAACTCGAGGCCAGGCTACCGGAATTCCTGCAGAAGCATGCAGCTGCCCAGTTGCAAAGTATAATCCATTTAACTTTTGAGGCTTTTGAACAAAGTGGAAATTATTTCCGTCTGAGCCTTTTGCCACTGAAGAAGATTCACCTGGAATCAAACCGCGTGGCTGAGCTGAGCCCTAATGGGAATATAGAATATGTTTATATATTTTCTGCGATAGCCCTTTTCATACTGCTGATTGCCTGTATTAATTTCATGAATCTTTCCACGGCGCGCTCCTCGAACCGTGCTCGCGAGGTCGGTGTAAGGAAGGTGCTGGGCTCTCCCCGGAAATACCTGATTGCCCAATTTCTGACCGAGTCCATTATGGTAACCCTTGTTGGCGCCATATTAGCGGTATTTGTGGCCTGGGCCCTCCTCCCTTTGTTCAATGAGATGTCCGGCAAGGAATTGACTGTTACTTTTCCTTTAATGATGGAATTATTGCCTGCATTATTTGGATTCATCATTATCATAGGATTCCTCGCGGGATCATATCCCGCATTGTTCCTTTCCGGTTTTCAACCCATCGAAGTGCTAAAAGGAAAACTTGCCAGGGGATTTAAAGGCGGAGGACTGCGAAGTTTCATGGTTGTTTTTCAATTTGCTATCTCCATTTTCCTAATCATCAGCACGCTGGTCATATATAACCAGCTGAAATATATCCAGTCCAAGGATCTCGGCTATGACCGTGAGCACGTGTTGATCGTTAAAAATGTGTGGGCGCTTGGTGACAAGGCTAAAACCTTCAAGCAGGAAATCAAACAATTATCGGGGGTTGAAAATGCCACCCTTACAGGGGCATTGCCCACGGCTGATTATGGCAACAGCACATCCTTTTTTAAGGACCAGGTGATTGATCAGAAAAGAGCAATCACATCGCAGGATTGGAGTGTGGATGAAGATTATATCAGCACTTTAGGTATTAAGATCGCGGCGGGCCGGAATTTTTCCAGGGATATGCTTACTGATTCTACTGCAGTGATCATCAATGAGGCTGCCGCAAAATTATTAGGCTTTCCTGATCCGCTGAATCAATTGCTTTATGCGCCGAGGGACAGCTATGCGAGCAAATTCCAGGCCTTCCACATAATCGGCGTCACGAAGAATTTTAATTTCCGTTCATTGCGGGATAATGTCACGCCCCTGATCCTTGAGCTCAATGAAGAAAGGGGAGCCCTTAGTATTCGGATGAAAGCCGGCACCGATATTTCTTCCATGCTGGCGCAGGTGAAGGATAAATGGAATAACATGTCGCCTAATCAGCAGTTCAGCTATTCATTTATGGACGAAGATTTTGATGCGCTATACCGTTCTGAGCAGCGGATAGGTAAATTGTTTATTTCCTTTACTTCCCTGGCGATTATTATTGCCTGCCTCGGTCTGTTTGGATTATCCGCCTACGCCGCTGAACAGCGCACCAAGGAAATCGGAATCCGCAAGGTATTGGGAGCGAATATGGCGACCCTGGTCAGCATGCTTTCAAAAGATTTCATCAAGCTGGTGATCATTGCCATTCTAATCGCGACGCCGCTTGCCTGGGTGGCCATGCAAAAATGGCTGCAGGGATTTGCCTACCGTCAGAATATTTCCTGGTGGGATATTCTGCTTGCCGGTTTTGCAGCCATAGTAATTGCTTTTCTTACCATCAGCTTTCAATCTATCAAAGCGGCGCTGACGAACCCGATCAAAAGTATGCGGACAGAATAGTCAGCAGAAGCATCCGGGCTTCAGGATTTTGCTAACCGGATTGATATGAACTGGTGGATCTTCCTGATCGCAGGCATTGATGCATTTTTTTTTGCGCAAGCAATTATTTGCAAGTGTTTCCCGCTATTTTCAATCAAATCCCTCTGCAAAAAATTCTTTTGGTGATATATCAAATCCATCAATAATTTTAAGCAGGGTGCGTAACCGGATATCAACAAAATTACCTGATTCATATTTAGCCATCCCCGCCCTGGATATTTCAATATCGTAGGAGAAGAGTTCATAAGAGCTAAAGCCATTTTGTTTGCGGAGACTCTTAATTCTTTTACTGAGTTTTGTCAGGAAGGCATCATGATTAAAATGCCCCAAGGTTGCCTTTTTACGCTGTAGCTTTTTCTTTGACTTTGCCATATAGCAAGTAACATGATAGATCTTTGATAATTAACCCTGTGTAATAGATCTTTTATAAAACATCTATTATAGTATACTTTAATTTATTTTATTCCATACATTTGCTTTCAAATATATTTGCGATTCTTCATAAACTAATTTGAAGCATTCGCTTTGAGTCTCGTTCTGAAAAGTAGTAATTTCAAAATCCCGAGATGATGAGTGAAGGGCTCACGCCTAGGCGTGGGCTCACTTATTCGGGATTGGTAACTACTACCACAGAACGGTAAGCTGAGTTCCACGTCTTTTTTGCCTTCTTGTTATAAGGACTCTGCTTGCATAGACTCTCTTTTAGAAAAAAGGAAAAAGAGAGCAAATGCGGTTAATCAATGAATATGAAGATGAATTCGTCTTACTTCAGGGATTCCAGGAAGGAGAAAGCTCTGCGCTAAAATATTTTTATGATATTCACTACCATGCGCTTTGGAATTATGCCCGTAATCTGATTGAGGATGACCTTCAGGCAGAAGATATCGTGATGGAATCTTTTCTCAAAATCTGGGATAGGCG
>JANWIY010000046.1 GCA_025449645.1 Chitinophagaceae bacterium
ATCCTGGATATTTACCGGATTATTTATAACAAGGGTTTGAATACCTCCCAGGCGCTCGAATTCCTCGAAGAGGAGTTTTCGGCTACTGATGAACGTGATGAAATCGTAACATTTATCCGGGAAAGCGGGCGCGGCATCATAAAACGCTACAGTAAAAGCAACCTCGATGAGGATTACGCTGACTGATGCCGGTAAGCGGTTTAACCGGGAATGGATATTCCGTCACCTGAATTATGAATTTTCTCCACCTGACAGGTACGCGATAACCGGTCCGAACGGTTCAGGAAAATCCACTTTACTTCAATTTGTTGCCGGCGCCCTCATGCCAAGTGAAGGGAAAATCTCCTGGCTGGATTCCGGTGAGATAGCTCCTTCTGCAATCTTTAAATATCTTTCCATCTCAGCGCCTTATCTTGAAACCGTCGAAGAGATGACGGCCAACGAATTTTTCAGGTTTCACCAACGGTTCAAGCCTTTCCTGCCAGGAATAAGCATTCCTCATATACTGGATATCAATGGCCTGACGCAGGCTGCTGATAAACAGATCCGGTATTATTCCTCCGGTATGAAACAACGGGTAAGGCTTGCCCAGGCTTTTTTTTGTGATACGCCGGTATTGCTGCTTGACGAACCAACCACAAACCTCGATGCACCTGGAATCATACTATACCATCAGCTCATTCAAAATTATTGCGATAAAAGACTCCTGCTTGTTAGCTCGAATGATCCCATGGAGTACGCGTTTTGTGAGGAAATGATTGAGATGGATAAATTAAAAATTAAAAATTAAAAAGTAAAAAATAGAGCGCTCCATTTTTTAATTTTTAATTTTTAATTTTTAATTTATCTCTGACTCGCAATCAGCAAATTCAAATCCGTATACTTCAGGTCAAAGCGCTGGCTGAGGTGAAAATTGGTGAGCGCGCCCTTGAACATGTAAATACCGCTTCGTAAATGAATTTTGTGCCATACCAGGTTTTCAAATCCTCCGTCTTCCGAAGCTTCGAGCAACAAGGGGGTGATTACATTACTGATCGCCTGCGAGGCCGTTCTGGCAAAACCGGATGGAATATTCGGTACGCAATAATGAATCACGCCATATTTGATAAAAGTCGGATGCTCATGGGAAGTGATCTCTGAAGTTTCAAAGCATCCCCCGCGGTCGATACTTACGTCAATGATCACACTGCCTGGCCGCATATTGCTGACCATCTCTTCAGTAACCACAATCGGCGTCCGGCCGGATTGGGACGAGAGTGCACCTACGGCCACTTCGCAGCTTTTTAATTGCTTGGAAAGAATGCGAGGTTCAATTACCGATGTATAGATCCTGAATCCGATATTATTCTGAAGTCTTTTCAGCCGGGAGACGCTGTTATCAAATACTTTCACCGAGGCCCCCAGCGCCAGGGCAGCCCGGGCCGCATACTCTCCCACAATACCGGCTCCGAGGATAATTACCTTTGTCGGCGGAATGCCCGAGATTCCACCAAGCAGAACACCCTTGCCATGGTTGGCCGAACTTAAGTATTGAGCCGCAACCAACATTACGGCACCTCCGGCAATCTCACTCATACTGCGGACGATCGGATAACTGCCGCTGTCGTCTTTTAAATTTTCAAATGAAATACCCGTGATGCGTTTGGACATCATCTTTTCAAGGAGCGCTGCTTTCAGAGCGGATAAGTGAATGGGTGAAATGATCGTCTGGTTCATCTGCAACAAAGACAAATCCTCTTCCACCACGGGTGCAGATTTTATAAGGGTGGGGCATTTGTACACTTCCGCCTTATCATAAACAATCCGGGCTCCCGCTTCACTGTAATCTTTATCCCTGTAATGAGCCGCTTCACCGGCATCGTGTTCAATCAATATCTCATGCCCGTTGCTAATCAGTACGCTTACTGCTTCCGGCGTCAGGCCGATACGGTTCTCCTGAAAAGCGGTTTCCTTGGGAACCCCGATGCGAAGCACACTTGATTTTGGTTTTACGTCAAGCGTCTCTTCCAATGTTTCATAGCTGAAAGAAGTGCTGATAAAGGGTTTCTGCTGCGTCATGATTTCGGAACTTTTCCCCCAGTTTAAGGTCGTTCAATGGAGGGGGTGAAAATTACAATTTTATCCTGAATCTATATGGATTATGATGCGGTTGCCCGTATTTTTCTCCTGGTTTTATCCAGCACTTCAATCAGCAGAAACATAGTTTCCGGTGGAAATATACCCCGCGCTCTTTCCGGCCATTCCACAAGGCAGATTTCGCCCGAGTAAAGACAGTCCTCTATGCCTGCCCGAACGGCTTCTTCCTCATCTTTCAAACGGTAAAGGTCCAGGTGATAAATAATCCCATCGGGAAAGCGGTATTCATTAATCAGGGAAAAAGTCGGACTTCCGACCAGGTCTTCCACTCTTTTTGCTTCACAAAGTGCCTGAATAAAGGTTGTTTTCCCTGCCCCCATCTTTCCTTCGAAAGCAAACACCCTTTTATCCGCGTAGGCTGACCAGAATTCATCCGCGACCGCACTGATATTTGAAAGTGTAAAAGTCCTTTCCATCCCTCAAAGATAGAGCCCTTCTTATTCCTGAAATAGATAACCATGCCGGTTAGGATTTAGTAAATTTGCCGCTTGCTTTTACGTATATCAAATTAATGGAAACAGTAAACTGGAAGGTGGAAGGCATGAGTTGCAGTGCATGTGCGCAAACGATTGACGGATTCCTGAAAAAGAAGGGGATGCGAGGGGTGAACGTCAGCCTCACAGCCGGAGAAGTGAGTTTTCAGAATTCGCCCTCTCTGCCGGAAGCAGATCTCAAAAAAGGGATTTCGAATCTGGGTTATTTTGTAGCGGATGGTACTGCTTTGAAAAAACCCCTGAATAAGTTTCTCTTTTACCTTGCTATCTGTGTGCCATTCACTGCTCTGCTGATGTTGCATATGCTTGGCCATCATGGTTTTCAATTTCTGCAAAATGCCTGGGTACAGTTGGGCTTATGTATCCCGGTCTACCTTACCGGTATGGCTTATTTTGGCAGAAGTGCTTTCAGCAGTCTCAGCCAGCGAATGCCGAATATGAATGTGCTGATCGCCCTCGGGGCTACGGCAGCAGTTGTTTATAGTCTTGCCGGAACTGTGCTCCGTTTGGGCGATTCCTATCTTTTCTATGAAACCTCGGCAGCCATCATCACGCTTGTATTTCTCGGGAATTATATTGAGGAACGCTCGTTGCATGGCACGCAAAAGGCGTTGCAATATCTTTTGAAATCGCAGGAATCAAAGGCCAACATGATTGCATTTGACGATCTGCACAGGGAGACAATTTTTCCCGTAGACAGCCGCCAGCTGCGCAGCGGGGACCTGATCCTGATAAAAACAGGCGAACAGGTTCCGGCTGATTCAAAAATACTCTGGGGAGATGCGCAGGTGGATGAAGCCATTATCACCGGAGAAAGCCTGCCACTCAGCAAGCATCCGAAAGATTTGCTTATCGGCGGAAGTCTGGTACTGGAGGGGACCATAAAAGCCCAGGTTACGAATGCTGCAAAAGATTCGGTTCTGTCCAATGTGGTCAACCTGGTGAAACGGGCGCAGCAGGATAAACCGAAAATCCAGCTGCTGGCTGACCGCATCAGCTCCATTTTCGTTCCATTTGTCGTCTGCGTCGCTGTAATCTGTTTTCTTGTTAATTATATTCTGCTGCATGAGCTTAGCGCTGCCGTTATGCGGAGCATTGCCGTGTTGGTTATCGCCTGCCCATGTGCCATGGGCCTCGCCACTCCTGCAGCCATTGCTGTCGGTCTTGGCCGCGCCGCACGCAACGGTATCCTGTTTCGAAATGCAGATAGCCTGGAAATATTTAAAGATATTCGCCAGGTGGTTTTCGACAAAACCGGAACACTCACCACAGGATCTTTCAGTATCAGCAGTTTTGAAGTTCAGGATCCCGGACTTTCAGATTCCGATTTTAAACATATTTTATTTTCATTGGAAAAATATTCCAATCATCCGGTAGCTCAATCCATTGCACGCAACTGGAAGAGCCAGGGGGAAATCAGGTGGTCCGTTATTAATGAAATAAAAGGTCTCGGTATTCGCGCCCTGGATATGGAGGGAAACGAATACAAAGCGGGATCGGGCAAATTTACCGGCAGGGGAACCGATGCAGATCATAATATTTATGTAATGAAGAATAAATCGCTATTAGGCTGGGTGGATATGCAGGATGAAATCCGTCCGGAAGCTCCTTCAGTAGTGCGTTACTTTAAGGAAAGGAACATGCGAACCATATTACTGAGCGGGGACCGCTTAAAGAAATGCCGCGATACCGCGGATTCCCTGGAAATAGACGAAGTGATCGCGGAACAGTCGCCTGCGCAGAAACTGGATCAGATAGAACGGCTTTGTACACAAATGCCGACAGCCATGATCGGGGACGGAATCAATGATGCTCCGGCTCTGGCGAAAGCAACACTTGGTATATCGATGAGTGCAGCTTCCCAGATTGCGTTGCAAACTGCCGATGTGGTGCTGATGAACAGCGGCATTAAGAAACTGCCACTTTCGATTCAGTTGGGAAAACAGACTTTTATCACCATCCGTCAAAATCTTTTCTGGGCATTTTTTTACAATATCATTGCAATTCCCGTTGCTGCGGCAGGATTGCTTACGCCGGCTATCGGGGCTTTGTTGATGGCGTTAAGCGATGTGGTGCTGCTGATCAATTCGTCCAGGTTATTTGTCAAAAAGCTAATGTAATTTTAGTATCTATTTTTATCGCATGTACCGTTCTCCGCATGAAATCTTAAAATCATATTGGAATTATGAATCGTTCCGGCCTATGCAGGAAGATATCGTGCTATCTGTGCTGTCGGGGAAGGACACACTTGCGCTGATGCCAACAGGCGGCGGAAAATCCATTTGCTTCCAGGTGCCTGGCATGATAAAAGAAGGCCTGTGCCTCGTGGTGAGTCCTTTGATCGCCCTGATGAAAGACCAGGTTCAGCAGTTGCGGAATAAGGGAATCACGTCTTTCGCCGTCTATTCCGGGATGACGAGGAAGGAAGTGATCTCTACTTTTAAACTTGCTATGACCGGCAATTGTAAATTCCTTTATGTTTCGCCTGAACGGTTGGAGACGGAACTCTTTAAGGAATTTCTACCCGCGCTGCATGTTAACCTGATTGCCGTGGATGAAGCGCATTGTATTTCCCAATGGGGGTATGATTTCCGGCCGTCTTATTTGCGGATTGCTGCCCTGCGGGAAGAGCTTCCATCTGTTCCTTTGCTTGCCCTGACTGCTTCTGCAACACGGGAGATACGGGAGGATATTTGTTTCCGGCTAAAAATGGTTGAGCCAGTTATTTTCACCCAATCCTTTCTCAGACCCAATCTTTCTTTCAGCGTTTTGAAATCTGCATCCATTTTCAATTCGATCACGGGCATCCTGCGCAGGCAGGAGGGAAGCACAATCATTTATTGTAGAAACCGCCGGCGCACAAAAGAAATCAGCGACCTGCTGAACATGCATGGCATTCCGGCAGATTATTATCACGCCGGACTTGAAACGGAACAACGGAATGCCAGACATGACCGGTGGATGAAAAATGCAGTTCGGGTAATGGTATGCACAAACGCTTTCGGCATGGGCATTGATAAGCCGGATGTCCGCCTGGTTTTGCATGCCGACCTTCCCGATTGCCTGGAAAGTTATTACCAGGAAGCAGGGCGCGCAGGAAGGGACGGGAAAAAGGCTTTTGCAATTTTATTATACAATGATCAGATGCAGGATGACCTGGAGGGGCAGTATAAAATACAATATCCCCCGCTGGAATATATCCGCGAAGTTTATCAGGCTGTTGTGAATTATTTACAGGTGCCGCTGGGAACGGTGAATGTGTATTACTCCTTCGATTTCAATGATTTCCTGAAAAGATTTTCTTTTGATTCCAAAAAGGCGCACGCTGCTATGCAGGTACTCGGACAAGAAGACATGCTTACGCTGAATGAAACCGTATTCAAACCGGCCACAGTTTATTTTATTAGCGGGAAAGATGTGCTCTACGCTTTTGAAAATGAAAATCCATCGCTGGAACCATTGATTAAAGTGATGCTGAGAACGTATTCCGGAATCTATGATCAACCGGTTTCCATTCACGAAAATCAACTCGCATTTCTGCTGAAATGGTCGCAGGAACAGGTGCTGAAGGGGCTTTATGAATTACACCGGTTTCAGCTCATTGAATATATTCCCCGGAAAGAAGAACCACAGATCTATTTTAATCAACCCCGCAGAAAAGCGGCTGATGTACAGATTGACCTGAAAGCATACCAGTTCCGCAAAGAACAATTTATATAGCGCGCCAAAGCCATGCTTGGTTATATCAGCACAATAAATTGCCGCAGCACGTTTATCGCCCGCTATTTTGGAGAAGATGCTCCCGAAGATTGCGGCATCTGTGACCAGTGCCTGCGCAGCAAACAACCGAAATTAAATAGTGATCAGTTTGCCTTCATTTATAAAACCGTGATCGAAAGAACCCATCAGCAATCCATTCCAGTTGCCTCCTTATTTGATCATTTCCCCGAAATCCATTCCGGCCAGTTGCGCAAAGTGATTGATTTCATACAGGCGGAGGGAAGGCTGGGGGTGGATGGGGAGGGGAATGTCAGGGTTGATGGGTGATGAGTTATGGGTGATGAGTGATTTGGTTATGAGTTATGGGTGATGAATTATGGGTGATTGGATTTTTGTTTTGTTGTGAGAATTGCACTCTTTATCATTTTTAATATTGAAGACGCTTCATTATTTGCATTTGTAAAGTCCTTTAATTCCATATAATTGGTTTCCTTTAATAATTCCAGACAATAAATAGTTTCATCACATTCTTTCTGCGCAATTGCAAGTTTATGAATAAAATCAACTTTACTTTCTGCATTTTGTGCTTCCCTAATCATCGCACCAACAGAAGTTCCACTTCTCAATAATTGTTTGCTTAAGATGTATTCCTTCCTTGTTTCAACTAAATATTTGTAGTGCGTAATGATCATAATTGCAAATCTAAAGATGCTGTCTTTCAGGATATTTTTACTTTCACTCATAACTCATAATTCAAAATCCATAGCCCATAATTCATCACTCATCACGCATAACCCATAACCCATAATTCATAACTCCTAAACAATTCCTGCTAACTCCAAACTCTTCTTCCTCAATTTGCGGATATCAACATCTTCTATCACTGCATCCGGGGCGAGGATGAGGGAACAGTTGTTTTCGCGCCACCAGGTTTGTTTTTGCAATTCTCTGAAAGGCAGAACGGCCACGAGGTACTTACGGTCGTTTTCTGCGTGCCATTCTTCGATCCATTCAAAACGTTCTTTGGGAATGTACTGCCAGTTATCAAAACTGATATAAGCCTTCAGGTAAAAATCATCGGCGAGTTCCAGCGGTGCGTGATGATACAATTTCTTGTATTCGTATTGATATTGATAGCGCAGGGCAGAGAGATCGCTCAGCACTGCTGATGCAGTCGGGAAGCTGCCGGCGCCTTTTCCGTAGAAAAATTGTTTATCGGCAAATCCGCTTTCGATGACTACGCCATTGTATTCATTTTTTACAAAGCTGAGGTGATCATCCGCTTTTACAAATTGGGGAAGAACGAGTGCGGCCACTTTTCCATTCAGCAATTTTTTGGCCTGGGCAACCAGCTTGATGTCGAAATGCTTTTCCGCAGCTACCGTGGCATCACCCGCCTGGATATTCTGGATACCGTTGAATACGATAGCCGAAGGTTCAGTTACAATTCCATAGGCATGTGCCAGAAGCAGGGTCCATTTGTTCACCGCATCAAATCCCTCCACATCCAGGGAAGGATCGCTTTCCGCAAATCCGAGTTGCTGTGCGAGAAGCAG
>JANWIY010000047.1 GCA_025449645.1 Chitinophagaceae bacterium
GCAAATATCTTTATGAAAAATCCGTTGGCACCCTGCTCGCCCTCATCGTCCCTTTCGTGCTTATCCTGTTCCTGTTTCCTTCATTTGTGATCCATGTGATTGCGGGAGGAAGGTATTCTGATGCCATCCCCCTGATCCGGATCACTGCGCTGACCTGTCTTTTCAGTCCTTTTTCCCGCCTGTTCGGCACTATCCTGGATTCGATTGGCAAAACGCGGTATAACTTTCTGGTAGTTATATTTTTTCTTTGTTTTGAACTGGTATTGAATTATTTCATGATCAGGAGGCAGGGATTGATGGGCGCCATCTACGCTACCCTGATTGCGAACGGCGTATTTTTTTTGGTGATGCAGATGATCCTGAGGCGGCTGCTCCAGGTGAATTTATTTAACAGCATTCTCTATGCGCTCCGGTTTTATCCGGAATTCTGGGGCGCATATATCAGGCCGATATTTGCGGAATAAGAAGGCCGCCTGGTTAACCTGCAACATATTAAATAAAGAATGAACTAAACATTTAACGATGCATGCCTGCCCGGACTAATAGGGCTTTGGTGCGCATCCGCCCATACCTTGGTGAAGCAGGCTCCATAGTAAAAAATAAAAGAAGAATAAAAAACAAATAAAAGAAGGAGCACGGATGATGCGGAAGCACCGTAGATATCCTGCATGTTACTGAGCGATAATAACCAGATGATCAGCCATTTCCCGAGCGTAAATAACAAGGCTGTAAAAAACGCGCCTGCAATGGCGACCCTCCAGGAGGGCCGGCCATCGGGAAGAAATTTAAAAACGGAAGTGAACCAGGCTGTAACCACAATAATGGAAATGATCTGTTTAATAAAACCATTCAAAATCAGGCTATCGCTTTGAGACTGATCTGTCAGGGAATGCTTTAAAAAATGAATTACACCTTCTCCCAGCAACACTCCCATAAAAAGCATACCGGCAACCAGGATAACGACAAAGGATTTCACCCGGTCCAGCAGCCTGAAAGCGAAACCTGCATGATCTTCGACTTTTATGTTCCAGAGCTGGTTAAGTGAATCCTTTATTACCTTGAACAGAGTGGTGGCAACAAAGATCAGGAATAGAAAAGTGGCTACTGAAATCCAACGATTTCCCGGAAGACGATGCACATTGACAAGTGTCCTGTGAAGATCTGAAGCAGTATTATTTCCGATGATCTCGGATAGATTTTGCAAAAGCCGTCTGGCCATTACACGGGTGCTGACAATAATACCAAATACCCGGATAAGAATGATCAATACCGCCGGCAGGGCAAAAGTGGTAAAGAAAGCAGTAGCTCCTGCCAGCCGCAAGGGGTCATTTTTCCTCAATTCCCGATAGGCATTGCCCAACAGCGCTAATAATTTTTTCTCCTTCTGCAAAGCCATGGCCAAAGCTAGCGAATATTCTGCCCGGCGGACCTCAGGGAATTTTGAGGATAGCGAATCTGGGGCACAAGCATTTTCGTATATAAGCATAATGATGAGCAGGTGCCTTCTTTTTATTGCTCTTTTTCATTTTTTGACTCCGACGCGCGCAGGTGCGCAGGCGATCGACAATACAGAATCCTTCCGGACAATCAACAGCGATAAGTATTTCAGGATCTATTACGAAAATGATTTTTTTACCGGCAAGGACCGAGATTATACTCAGGGCATTTACATTGAAAAAGTCCATCCGGGAATCCGGCATTTTTTTCTGACGGGATTATTGTGGCGGCCGGCCAACAGCTTTCTAAAATACGGGCTTGCGGTAGAGCACAATGCTTACACACCTAATTATATCGACCGGAGGGCCATTCAGTATGGAGACCGGCCATATGCGGGAACCCTGATGCTTAAAACCTTTATCACGGCGATAAATCAGAAAAAGAAAGAAAGGGTCAGCACGGTTTTGTCAACAGGTGTGATCGGACCCTGGGCCGGTGGTGAACAAATGCAGCAGACCATTCATCACTGGATAAATTATACACAGCCCTTGGGATGGCATAACCAGGTGAGCAACGACCTGTTACTGAATTACCAGATCAATTTTGAAAAGGAATTGTTTGGCTCGTGGGGATGGTTGAGCCTGGGTAGTTTTTCAACAATTCGTGCAGGCACCCTGAGTGATAAACTGGCGACCGGCTTTTCACTGATGACGGGGCGTTTTTCCTCCCCGTACCAGGTTTCAAATACAGCTCTCAAAAAATGGTACTGGCATCTTTATTACCAGCCCCTGATTTCTCTGGTAGGTTATGATGCCAGCCTGGAGGGTCCGCTTTTTAATCGCAGTTCTCCTTATACAATTCCTGCGGGTGAAATACGCCGCGTTACATTTCAGCACAGGTATGGAGTCGTGATTATGCGAAAAGGATTGTATCTCGAATATTTTCAAACTGGAACGACAGAAGAATTTAACAATTATATTTTCCATCGCACGGGCGGCATCCAGGTTGGATTTGGTTTTTAATTAATTAAATTTTTACTTTTTACTTTTTAATTTTTAATTTTAGCGCTCCATCCAAAAAAATCGAAATGAAATTTTGCTCCCTGATACTGGCAAGCTGCTCGGTTATCCTCTTGGCCTCCTGCCATAATCAGCCGAATTCATCGGCAGCTACAGATACACTATCAACTGCAAATCCATTTTATGGAGAAAGCGGTCTTCCTTACCAAACGGCGGAATTCGACAAGATAAAAGACAGCGATTTTAAACCGGCGCTGGAAGAGGGGATGAAGCAAAAACTTTCGGAGATCCAGCAGATTGCTGATAATCCGGATTCGCCAACATTTGATAATACACTGACGGCAATGGAAAAATCAGGTCAGCTCCTTCAAAGGACTCAGCTTGTTTTTAATCTTCTCACCGGAGCCAACACTAATCCCACATTGCAAAAGCTGCGTGAGTATGAAGCTCCCAGGCTTGCTGCGAACAGTGATTCCATTTACCTCAACAGCAAATTATTTCAGCGCCTGGAGACCCTGTATGACCGGCGCGGTCAGCTGAACCTGGATGCCGAATCCAAACGATTGCTTGAATATGAATTCCTGGAATTTGTGCTGGCGGGAGCAAAACTTTCTGACCAGGGTAAAGACCAGCTGAAGAAATTAAATGAAGAGGACGCTTCTTTGGGGGCGCAATTTACAAATCGTTTGCTGGCGGCCAACAAAGCAGGTGCTCTCGTAATCAGTGACAAGTCTGATTTGAACGGATTATCCCAGCAAACCCTTGATGCCGCCGCCGAGGATGCAAAGGCAGACAGTCTTCCCGGTAAATGGGTCATCGCCCTGCAGAACACAACACAACAGCCCGATCTTCAATTCTTATCCAACCGGGAAACACGCCGGAAACTTTTTGAAGCCTCATGGAACCGGACAGAAAAAAAAGATTCAAATGATACCCGCGCGCTTATTGCCAGGCTTGCACAGATCCGCGCACAAAAAGCAAAATTACTCGGATTTGAAAGTTATGCCGCCTGGCAATTACAGGATCAGATGGCAAAAACGCCTGAAGCGGTAAATACGTTTTTGAACAAACTGGTGGCGCCAGCAACTGCCAAGGCCCGGGCAGAAGCGGCGGATATACAGAAACTGATTGATAGACAGCAAGGCGGCTTTCAATTGCAACCCTGGGACTGGGAATTTTATTCCGAACAGGTTCGAAAGGCGAAATATGATCTGGACGAAAATCAGGAAAAACCTTATTTCGAGCTGAATGCGGTTTTGCAAAAAGGAGTTTTTTACGCAGCAGGCCAATTATACGGGCTTAGTTTTAAAGAACGCAAGGATATTCCCGTTTATCAGCAGGACGTTCATGTTTATGAAGTATTTGATAAGGATAGTCTGCCGATTGCTTTATTTTACTGCGATTATTTTAAGCGTGACAACAAATCGGGAGGTGCGTGGATGGACAATCTGGTTGTTCAATCCAAACTTATAGGCACAAAACCAGTTGTATACAATGTTTGCAATTTCACTAAACCGGCATCTGGCCAACCGGCCCTGATAAGTTTCACCGATGTCACCACTATGTTCCATGAATTCGGGCATGCTTTGCACGGCATATTCGCCAGCCAGCAATACCCGACCCTTTCCGGGACCAATACTGCCCGCGACTTTGTAGAATTCCCATCCCAGTTTAACGAACACTGGGCATCTGATCCAAAAGTATTCAATCATTATGCATTACATTATCAAACAGGTTTGCCCATGCCGCGGGCACTGGTGGAAAAAATAAAAAAATCGGCTACTTTCAATCAGGGGTATGACCTGACAGAATTATTGGCCGCTGCAGATCTGGATATGCAATGGCATTCGCTTGGGGCAGACGCTCCGTTGCAAAATCCGGATTCATTTGAAATAATGGCACTGGACAGAACACATTTGAATCTGCCGCAGGTGCCGAGCCGTTACCGTTCCAGTTATTTCTCTCATATCTGGTCAGGCGGTTATGCTGCGGGATATTATGCTTATTTATGGACAGAAATGTTGGACGACGATGCTTTCTCCTGGTTCTCATCGCATGGCGGCCTTACCCGGGCCAATGGTCAGCGCTTCCGGGATATGATCCTTTCGCGTGGAAATACAGAAGACCTTGACACGATGTACAGGAATTTCCGGGGACAGGATCCGGATATACGGCCGATGTTGGAGCATCGCGGACTCAAGACTGAATAAACGGTGTGGTATTCAATCCAGGGCTATTTTTCATGGACGACCTCAAGTACGATTTTTCCTCTTACGTGACCCTCCTTGCTTAATCTTTGTGCTTCGGCGGCCTGCTCAAGAGGAAATACTTTCCCAACAATTGGTTTTATTTTTCCCCGGTCAATCAGTCCGGCTATCTGAGTCAATTCTTCGGGGATGGAATTTGCGGAGAAGCCTTCCACACGGATATGTTTAGACTTTGATTCGTCGGTGCTCTCCGGCTTGACGGTGGTGATTAGCCGGCCGCCCTCTCTCAATACATGAAATGATTTCTCTTGAATTTCACCGCCCAGGGTGTCGAATACGAGATCGATATTCTTTAACCGCTCTTCGAATTTTTCTTTTTTATAATCAATCACTTCATCGGCACCTAATGACTTAACGAAATCTATATTTTTTTCAGATGTAGTACCAATCACATATGCGCCTTTCCATTTTGCAAACTGAACAGCAAAACTTCCCACGCCGCCGGATGCTGCATGAATCAATACTTTCTCGCCGGCTTTGAGCTTTCCATAATCAAATAAACCCTGCCATGCTGTAAGTCCGGCCAGGGGCACAGCGGCAGCATGCACATGGTCGATCGTTTTCGGTTTAAGTGCTACCAGACTGGCTTTCACCGCTACATATTCTGCATAGGTACCATTTTTTGTCAGGTCCGGGCGGCTATACACTTCATCTCCTTTCTTGAAATTGTTCACATCCCTACCGGTCTTTTCAATTACGCCGGACAAGTCCCATCCAGGAATGAGCGGAAAATGAGTCGGGAACCTTTCTTTGTTCATTCCTTCCCTGATCTTCCAGTCAACCGGATTGACTCCGCTGGCATATATTTTTATCAGTACCTCGTCTGCCCCGGGTTCAGGCGTTGGGGCCTCTTCGGCTTTTAACACTTCGGGACCGCCGAACGAATGAATTCTTATTGCTTCCATTGTTTTGTCATTTAATTTTTCAATGAAAAAACTGCACAAATCGTGCCTTTGCATATGGGTGCTTAAGGGCAGCCTGAGTTAGTTTCTGGGATTGCAGCCTGAAGCTGCTTACTTCATTATTCTGTACGCAGGCTGTTGGTAGGATTCATGAGCGCCGCTCTTATGGCCTGATAACTCACCGTAAGTAGTGTAATCATCATGGCGCCCATTGCGGCAATAACAAAGATCCATCCTGAAATATCAGTTCGGTAAGTATATTTCTGCAACCATTGGTGCAGAAAATACCAGGCAATGGGAATTGCGATGCAACAGGAAATAATAACAAGATTCACAAAATCCTTCGATAACATCTGCCACAAATTAAACACGCTTGCGCCAAGCACTTTGCGAACGCCGATCTCCTTGGTGCGCTGCTCGGCCACAAAAGAGGCCAGTCCGAATAATCCCAGGCAGGAAATAAATACAGCCAGGATAGCGAAGAAAGTGGCTAAATCACCTATACGTTTTTCATCCGAAAACTTGCTGGCATATTCCTGATCGGTGAATTTATATTCGAATGGCGCTGCCGGATTGTATCTTTTGAAAATCGTCTCAATTTTGTCAAGGGCCGCATGCATGGATGCTGTTGGCTTAATGCGGATTGTTATCACACTTGCCCATCCGGGATTCATTATAAATATGGTGGGCTTTACCGGTTCGTAAGGAGATTCCATAATCAAATCCTTTACTACGCCTACTACTTTGTAGGGCGTAGTATCCCACTTGATGATCTGGCCGACAATATTTTTCAGGCCCGTCAGCTTTACTGCAGATTCATTCAATATCATCGCGCTCGAATCACTGACGAAATTTCGTGAAAAATCACGCCCTTCCCTGATCTGCCATTTAAGGGTTTTGCCAAAATCCTGTGTAACGCCTACGGTGCCAAATAATGGGAGGCTATTTGGATCCTTGCCTTGCCAGGAGAAACCGATATTGTTCGACCAGACCTGGGTGGAGGGGCTTGAAGATTCAGCCATATTTTCCACCATCCCGGTTGCGATCAGGTCATTGCGGAGTGCGTTATAATGACCATAGAGATCAGGAGTGCTCATCATAATTGCAATCAGTCCTTCACGTGTATATCCCACGGGCCTGTCCCTTGCAAATTGAATCTGCCGGTAAACGATGATGGTGCCGATGATCAGTGCAATGGAAATACTGAATTGTACAACCACCAGTATTTTGCGTGGCAAGGCCGCAAATCGGCCCACACGGAATGTTCCTTTTAAAACCCTGATCGGATCGAAGCCCGATAAATAAAAAGCGGGGTAGCTGCCGGATACGAAGCCTGTAAATAAAGTAAACGCCAGGATGAATAACCAGAAAGATAGATTTCCACCGGGCAGGCGGATGGCTTTGTCAGACAAACTGTTGAAGAAGGGGATCAGGGCCAGGACTAAAACGATTGCGATGGTCAGGGCCAGGAAAGCAACTAAGATCGATTCAGTCAGAAATTGTTTGATCAGTTGGGTTCGTAATGAGCCTACCGTTTTACGAATGCCGACTTCCTTTGCTCTTTTTTCACTCCGTGCAGTTGAGAGATTCATGAAATTAATACAGGCAAGGAGGAGCACGAATATCCCGATGATGCCGAAAAGCCAGACAAACTCTATGCGGCCGCCCGACAATTTACCGTTCTTAAATTCATTGTGCAGGCGCCAGTTGTCCATGGGCTGCAAGACCAATTCTTCGACGCCATCCCTTGCGGCATCCAGGTGGATCATGGAAGCTTTCTTAATTTTATTGCTTATTCTTCCTATATCTCCATTATTGTTAACCTCCACAAAAGCCTGAAAGGAATGGTTGCCCCATTGCGTCATTGCATTTTTCAGCCAGGTTTCAGTGGTAACATATTTTTCCCAGGGAAGAAGAATCTTCATTTCATAAAGCGAAGTGTTCCGGGGAAGGTCTTCGTAAACACCGGTAACCTTAAAATCCAGTTTGTTATCAACTTTCAGGGTTTTGTTTACAGGATCCTGGTCCCCAAATAATGCTTTTGCCACAGAGGCGCTGATCAGAACGGAAGAAATATCCGTGAGACTCTTCCTGGTTCCTTTGAGCATATGTAAGGAAAACATTTCGGGGAATGAGGATTCCACCCACATGCCGGATACACTGATCTTTTTGTCGCCAAAACCCAGGATATGACCAAAATTCCAGGATGCCATGGATACAGCTTTGAAATCGCTGCCGTATTTGGTGCGCAGTTCATTACCCAGGGGCATGGCTACTGCCTCTCCGGTTCCCGTTTGGCCGTTAAATGTCTGGGTAGTCATTACCTGTGCCAGCTGATTGTGATTCGAGTGGTAGTTATTAAAACTCAGCTCATCCCAGATCCATAAAGCGATTAAAATAGCCACCGCCATGCCGGTAGCGAGACCAATGATGTTAATAGCAGAATAAGCTTTACTTTTCACCAAATTGCGCCAGGCAACAGTAAAATAATTCTTTCGCATGCGGATGGATATAACAGGTTTTGAACAGCCATATTGATCAAAGACAATCGGAAGCCGGATTTGTTGCGTGGCAGGCAGGTGGACTAAAGCTCCGCATTCATGACCTGAATAAAGATTCGGCTTTTTTCTGAATAACTATGGATATTTTTACGGCTCAATTCTCTAAAAACAGCACAGCTTATGAAAAATGCATTTCTGATATTCATTGCGAGCAGCTGCCTGCTGTTTGCCGGGTGCTCCCAGGTTCATCAAGACGCATCTGCGCAAAGCAAGCTGATCGATGGTCATCCTGCATGGATTATCCAGGGAAATATCTATGAAGTCAATCTCCGCCAGTATACGCAGGAAGGAACCATAAACGCCTTCGCGAAAAATCTTGACCGGCTGAAGGCGATGGGTGTTGAAACGCTTTGGTTCATGCCCATGAATCCCATTAGTAAGGTAGGCCGCAAGGGCACCTTCGGCAGCTACTACGCAGTAGCAGATTATACGGCGCTCAATCCTGAATATGGTACGATGAACGACTGGATAAATCTGGTCAGGGACATTCATCAGAAAGGGATGAAAGTAATCCTCGATTGGGTTCCGAATCATACCGGGGACGATAATCGCTGGCTCACGGAGCACCCGGATTTCTATGTCAAGGACAGTACGGGAAAGCCGGCTATGGCGGTTGACTGGGCAGATACGCGTCAGTTGGATTACCGCAATCCGGAAATGCAGGACAGCATGATCGCAGCCATGAAATTCTGGCTTGAAAAATCAGATATTGACGGATTCCGCTGCGACGTGGCCTGGAATGTTCCTGGTAGTTTTTGGACCCGGTGCATCGGGGATCTAAAAAAAGAAAAAAATATCTTCATGCTGGCAGAAGGAGACAGCGCTTATCTGCCTAAAAGTGGTTTTGATGCAGTTTATGCCTGGCATATGTTCAATATGATGAAGAAAGTAGCCTCGGGTCAGAGAAAGGCTTTTGCGTTGGACAGCGCCTACCAGGAAATCAAATCGGAATATCCTGCCAACACTTTGGAGTTGTATTTTACCAGCAACCACGACGAAAACAGTTGGAACAAAGCGGACTTTGCGATATTTCCCGGACCCGAACATGCCCCCTTCGCCGTTTTCACGCAGACCATGCCCGATAACGTTCCGTTAATATACAGCGGCCAGGAAGAACCCGTGCTTCGTGCCATATCGTTTTTTGAAAAAGATCCCATTCATTTTGAACATTACGCCAGGGCAGATTTTTATAGAACCCTGCTCAATCTTCGTGCAAGCGATCCGGCGCTGGCTTCGGACGCCGGTTTTAAAAAGATTGTCGCCGGGGATGAAAATAATGTATATGCTTATGTCCGTGAAAAGGACGGCAAGAGAGTGCTGGTTATTCTAAACTTTTCAAATGCGGAACAAAACATCAGCATAAAGGACAAATCGCTTTGGGGTAATCCATATAACGTCTTTATGCAAAAAAATGAATCCCTGGGCGACCCGTCCTGGAAAATGAAGCCCTGGGGCTACGCAATTTATCAATACTGAAGAAACTGCTTTTTATGCTATTTATTTCTTTCCGCTGGTATGAATTCCTGCTCCACTGCCTGCCGGATCAGGTCAGGTGGCAACAGGCCCTGGGATAAAATAAAGTCATGAAAGTGCAGGTCACTGAATTTGCTTCCCAGGGCCTGTTCAGTTTCTTTTTTCAATGCAATCATTTTGGTGAAACCATAAAAATAGCTGTTGGCCTGCCCGGGATTTTTCAGGGTAAACCTTTGCACTTCTTCGTCAGCAAAAGCCTTGGACGAAACAACATCCTTTGTCAATACCTGGAATGCCTGATCCTGCGTGATGGTTCCTGCCTGAAGTTCAGGATCCAAAAATGCCCTTGCGGCGCGTAAAAGAAGATAATCAAGGGACACAAGGCGACCCTCCAGAGGCATGTAAGGCCGGATCATGTATTCCGCATACAATCCCCATCCTTCCACATTGGTGGAATTAAAAGCGTAGAGTACGCGCGCCCTGGAAACACCTTCTTCCACCATTTTATCGAACTGCAGTTCGTGCCCCGGCCGGGCTTCATGGGCGATGATGGTCCATGATGCTGCGTCAAACGTAAAATCATCGTATTTGTCTTCTGTTTTCCCGCCTGGTGGAGATGGCATGTTGAGGGGCAATACAAATACGCCGCGCTGGCCGGTGTTGTTCAAAAAAGGAGGCGGATCCATGTGCGGCGCAGGTTGCTGTGCGGTTTCCGCGACGGTAGCCAAACGGATAATGGCCGGCCGGTTGGGCAGGGTTACCAGTTGATGCTGGCGAATAATGGCTTCAATATCTTTCAGATGGCGCTCATACAGGGGAATGATCGAGTCCCCATGTATTTGTTCCTTTTTAAGTTCGTGCATCACACTCCGGTAATCACCGGAGGCCAGATGTCGCCGGCTGGCGATCTCCGCTGCTATGGGCTTCATTTCATTTTGGATATTGGTAAATGCGGCATGTGCCATCCTTGCGATTTCCGCCGGTGAAATATCAATGCCGAAATTTTCAAAAGCCAGCGCATACTCCTCCGGCGGCATGCGGAAATCTTCACGGGCTTTGGGTAAAACCTGTTCCCGGGTCCATTGATCATAATCTTCCACCTGCTTTTTTAATATTCCATAAGGCTCTTCCCAGTTTTTCAGATTGTATTTTTTGCACAGCTCCGCAACGCCGCCCATAATGCTGGCATCACGCGATAAATCCAATTCCATTTTCTGTCTTGAAGGATATACCATATTCTGCGCGGCGATCTGATGCTTTACCCTATCCTCAAATATTGTTGTAATGGATTGGTATCCGGGTTCCAGGCCGGCATATTTCCGCATGCGCACGATAACTGCATGACGACGCTCAGTTGCTGTTTGGGCATCAAGTAAGATCCGCAGTCCTTCATAAATTGTAGTCGTGGCATTCAGAAAAGGCACCCTGTGGGTCAGCTGATAATCCTGCTGACGGAAACCCAGGTCCATATGATGGATCAGGATATGGAGATCCTGCAAAACGGGTTCCTGCTTTTCTTTTTCCAATGCTGCGGTAAAAACGGATACCAGTTGTTCTTCTTCCTTTCTCTTCGCCAGTTGGTTGGCCAGGGTGGGTGCGGCAACGAGCGTATCGTATTCCGGCAGCCCTTCGTTAGATCCAAATTCGGGAGAATATTTTTTATCAAGGTCGATCAGCATCTGGGTGTAATGGTCAGATTGCTTAATCCAGTCTTTTTTATTCCCGGAAGCTGTGTTTTGGGGCTTTGCGGGGAAAGGCAATAAACAAAAAAAGCAAATGGCCGAAATGATTAGCCCCCGTTGAATTCTATTCATAGCATTACTTAAGTTGGTTGTTCATTTTATCGTCGCGCAAAGTTAAGGGAAGAATGAGCCAACATACCTGAGAATTCTGATCCCGAATCTTTCTGAAGTTATCAGACACCTTAAAATTATTTTGCTGCCGCGGGTTTATAACGAATGACAACAATGCCGCAATCATAGGCTTTTGATTCAATCAGGCTCAGGTTTAATTTGCTGTTTAAACCATTGAATATACCCATGCCTTTACCCAAGGCTGCGGGATTGATAAAAAGAATGTATTCATCAATCAGGTTTTGCTTTATCAGACTGGAAACGAAATTACTGCCACCATAAACTATAATATCCTTACCGCTTTGTTTTTTTAATTTCGATACTTCTTCTGAGATATCACCCTTCGCCAAAACAGTATTATTCCATATTGATTTGTCAAGTGTTTTGCTAAAAACAACTTTTGGTATGTCAACCATTTTTTTTGCAAAGGGAAACTGTGTATTGGCGGGATCGGCTACCACGGATTCCCAATAGGAAACGAATCCATCCGTCATTTTTCTTCCGAGCAGAATATGGTCAACGGAATCCGTCACATCATTAATATAATTTTTTAACCGATCATCCATGTCCCACGTCATAAAATCCATCTCGCCATTGGGTCCTGCAACAAATCCATCCACGGAGAGCTGCATCTGTAATTTTAATTTTTTCATTTTATTCCTGATTTTAATAAGTTATTAATCTTTCCTTCCTGCACAAAAGTAGATGCATAAATTAAATCTGGCAATGTGTGATTACGGCAATTTAGGGGGTTAGATGCGGCTTGATACATTGCCCAGGCGCATTTTTTCTTCTTCAACATCCATCAGCGTCTGGTATTTGCGAATCAGATCTTCGTCTGTATTAATATCCTTGTTCCACTCACGAAGCCATTGGCGCTGCTGAATAAGCAGTTTGAGGTAGACTTTCTTAAATACTTCTGTATCCGGAGCATCTGCATCAAACAATTCTTCAGCCTCCAGTTTTTTTTCCAGTTGCTGCAAAGCGGCACTGGAATTGATTTCTCTTTCATGGTGAGCTCTTAAATAAGATAGGCTTCCGGAAGCCAGCTTACGGCGAAGTATAACCGATTGTGTTTCTATCGAAAGCGGACGATCAGGATCCTCCAGCTTTAGCCAGCGGATCAGCAGGGGAAGCGTCAGACCCTGAACGACCAGTGTAAGCAGGATAACGACGAAGCTGATAAAGATGATGAGGTTGCGCTCCGGGAAATCAGATCCGTTATTGAGATAAACAGGTATAGATAGTGCAGCTGCCAGCGATACGACCCCGCGCATGCCGGCCCACCCGAACACCAGGGGCAATTTCCATCCCGGTCGATTGTCGGCTGTTTTAATAAAACGGCTGATGAATACAGTAAATGCTGAGGCGCCTAAAGCGCATAATATTCTGGCGAGCATCAGCAGGACCGTGATCAGCAAACCATATCCGATGGCCTGTTTAAGGGTTGCTCCGTCGAGCTGACCGACAATGACGGGCAGCGCCAGGCCGATCAGCATAAAGACCAGCCCGTTAAGCACAAATCCCAATGCCGACCAAACATTGGCGCCACGCAAACGGCTCCGGTAGCTAAGAAACAAATGACTTTTGGAAGACAGAAAAAGTCCGCCGCTGACTACGGCCAGTACACCCGAAACATGAATGGATTCCGCAGCCATATACATTACATAAGGTGTGGCCAGTGTCAATACGATATCCATATTTGCGTCTGTAGGCAACCATTTGTGCAGGTAGAAGAACAGTGTGGCGACCAGGAGGCCGACGGCAATGCCGGCCAGGATCACCCATACGAAGCTCAATGCTGCTTCGTGAAAAACAAAACGGCCGGTCTCCACGGCCACAAGGGCAAAACGAAAAACCACCAGGCTGGATGCATCATTCAACAGACTTTCTCCTTCGATGACGGAAGAAACTCTTTTTGGAATGCTGATATATTTCATAATAGCCGATGCACTCACTGCATCGGGCGGAGACACGATTCCTCCAAGCAGGAAGCCAAGGGCCAGGGAGAATCCTGGTATCGCTGCACTGGCCACAAGGGCAACGACGAATGAAGTAACAATCACGATCAGAAAAGCGAAACTACCGATGATGCGGCGCCAGCGCCAGAACTCTTTCCAGGAAGTGTACCAGGCAGCTTCATATAAGAGCGGGGGCAGGAAGATAATGAAGATCATTTCAGGCCTTACACTGATATCGGGAATTTGTGGAATAAGACTGAGGATTAGTCCACCCAGCACCAAAACAATTGGATAAGCCACTTTGAGTTTCCGGGCCAGCAAAACCAGCAACACGATCACCAGAACAAGGGCAACATATTGGGTAAACTCAACCAGCATACCATTCAGGTTTAAGTAAATTTAAGAAGAATTGATGTGGGTGTATTCAATAGAATAATCGTCAATTCAGAGTATAATGCAACAGGTAGCCTGCGAAGTCATCTCCGCAAAATAATTTAGCTGATTATATCTTCAGCATAGCAAGTACATCAATGGGAATTCAATGTGAAATCCGGTAATTAATGTTTAGTTTGGACTAAAATTCGAGATGCTTTTCATCTTCGGTAAAAGGAGGACCAGAATAGCCAAATATATTGACTCCGATAGCATTTGTTATCCCTGCAAAGCCTCTGACCGGGAAGTTCAGGTGTACATTGAATATTTTCATTTATGTTTTATTCCGGTTTTCCCAATTGGAGGTAAACAGATTGAAATGCGTTGCAGAAATTGCGGAGACGAGACGAAACTGGAGAGTGTGGAACAGCGATACTTAAGTTTGGCCAAAACCCCATTTTACTTTTATTCCGCTCTGATCCTATGCGTTTGCGTGGGTACATATTGGTTTTATTGGAACAGGAACAAAGAAAAGCAGAAAAGAGAATTTGTTGACAAGCCTTCAGTTGCTGATGTCTATATAATAAAAAAGGGGGAAAGTGATGAAGCGACTTACTCCTTTCTCCGGATAGTGAAAATAAGCGGAGACTCAATAATGGTATTCCATAACGACTTGGAATATGGCGGCTTTGTAAGCAAATTGACGGACGATGACTATTTTGTAAAGGATGATACTTTGGTCCTTAGTAAGAGTGAGCTAATAGAAATGCAGGACCGTGACGAGATCTATTCGGTGAAACGCGGATATGGGAATGGGGGAGGGTTCAACTGCATCAGATAAAAAATAAACCTTTGTCAGTCTTCACACCGGAAGACACTGCAACAGCCACCAAATATAAAATCTACTCCAACAGCAGTTTCTGGTCTTTCGGATATTTTACGCTGTAACTGATTGATAATTTTTTCTCTTCGCCCGGCCGTAGACCAACTACCCAGTTAATCATGCCGGTTTCCTTGTTGATCTGGGCTTCAGGTGATTTTACGTTTTCCACGCTGATGTCCCTGTTGGTTGAAACCGGGATCTGGTCCACCACATTGATATTCACTGGAACTTTTTTTGTATTTCGGATACTGGTTTCATATTGTCTGGAATCGGTTCGGTTATTGCCGATGAATTTTTTTGTACTGTATTCTTTTATCAGTTTGCGGGATATTTTAATTCCGTTATCCTTACCAAGCGAAAGTGTCAGGGTATCTGTGGCGGAAGCCAGGTCAAGATAAGTCTTGCCAAGGTAAGTACCTTCAAAATAAAGGCTGATTTCCCCAGGTTGCAGATCATAGTCCTGCCAACTAATGATCCGTGCATTGAGAAAAGCAGTCGGGTCAATCTTGGGTACTGAATAATATTCATAGGTCGCGGGAACCTCAAATTGTTTGATACTGATGGTGGTGGTTTTCCCATCCGATTCAAGAGTGTATTTATCGTTTATTTGGTATACCATGGCCGTCGGCTGGTATTGGGTGGCGACCGAAATTGTTTGAACAGATTCTGTCTTTCTCCTTGTTTCTTTATCAGCAATCTCAACTCCAGCCGCTTTTCCCTCCATTGAATAACCACTTACAACGACTTCTTCCAAGGCATCAGACCTTGGCGTGAGCAGAATCGTTATATACCCCGAATTTGCCCTGACTTCTTTCGTTTGGTATCCCACGCTGGTTATGACCAGTATACCATCTGCGGGCATATTTCGCAATTTAAAATATCCATTACCATCCGTTTGAACAGCAGTGCCCAGGCCTTTTATTGATACGGTAGAGCCGGGTATAGGCTCTCCCTTTTCATTGGTAATCCTTCCGGATATTTCACCCTGAACACCATGACCGCTCAATGAAACAGAAGGATCATAAAATCCCAGCATCCAAGGCTGCAGAGTAGGTTGGGTGGCATTGTCTTTGGGATTTCCGGTGCTAAGCTGAAGTGGAATATTCTTCCAGGTTTCACCACTCCGCTGAAAAATATTGGCGTTCATTAGAATGCTTAAGGGTTCGGTTATCTCATTAACCCGCACATCATAGGTTGGATACCATCCCGCATCTTTCACATTATACCATAACTGAAAATTCACGGTGGCGGATTGCTTGCTTTCAATCAAAGCTGTAACAATATAATTGATACTGTCCCGCTTTTTACTCATCTCCTGCAACTGGGCCTTATTCCTCAGAAGATCCTGTTCTTCCGTAACAAGATGTTTTTGGATCTCGAGTTCCTTCTCATACAATTCTGTCAGTCGCTGGCGCTGAAATTCCAGTGCATCTTTCAAATCTACGGTCTTTACGCCCGACTGACCACCAATGGCCTGGTTCTTGACCAGCATTGCTTCTTCGTTCTTACAGACATCCAACTGTTTCTGGTCGAGATCAATTTTATCCTTCAAAGTATTTGTCTTGTTAATAAAGTCCTGTTCCTGCTGTTCGATTTTGCGTTCTGTCAGGAAATCCTTGCTTGTATTTACAGAAAGCAACGTAATACCAGCATCCGCCATTAATTGCACCGTCTGCTGATCTAATTGATTGCTGAGACCAGCAAAAGAAATTGCTGCACGGCCGGCCGGTATGTTCACAGAAGCCGTTCTTTCCACCCGGGCACCTGAAGAAAAAACGGTAACATTTTGGATTGTTGTTTCAACATCCAGTTTTTTTACCTGGCAAGGCGCACCGAACCAGAAAAGCAAGGGCAAACCGATTAAGAAAATCCGCATAAGAAGATATTAACTATTAAAACGATTTGACTTTTGAAATCAATGCAATGTGCAGGACATTTTCTGATTTATGATGCAAAAACCACTTTAATTACATAATCCCTACAAAAATTTATCAGTTTTTTGAGACCTTCAGTGGAGTCCTCAATGTAAAACAGACTTCTTGCGCTCTCCCTAATGGAGAAACCGAATTGACATACTGGTGATCAAGCTTCATTATGAAAAAGGAAGAGCTGCTAAGCTATCTCTTAATCTTCATGCGACAATCACCGGATATTTTAAATATGGATAATGTGAACTCTGCCGAGCCTATTGCTGGCCGGGAAGCTGGACCATCCTGCCTGATCGGCGGAGTTGACCTTCTTCAATCCGGTAACCCGGCAGGTCGCCGCCGCGGCCAGTAAAAAAGCATGGTACTGTCCTTCCTGCCATTGCGTCAATTCCGTCTATTTAGATAAAAGCAGATCTTACTTTTTTGCAACGAAAAACCCTCCGGTGCTATTGTGCTTAGATACTTAAGTACCTATTGAGATTCGATGAAGATAGTAAGTTAAAGCGCAGTTTGGCTGCGCCGGATATTGCAGGCCAAGGTGCTTTTAAGCTGTTCCAACAGGTGCTTCGGCGTGACGCGGTATACTGTATATAGTGTTGGCATAAACCAATCCCAATGAGCGGTGGCCCTTATCCCGTTTCCTTTATATTCTAACGCTAAGAATCCCCGGATTGGTATCTTTCGCCCCATTCAGCTCCCAGGCCATTCAAAAGTAAATCAGCCATGAGGGCACAGATAAGATATTCTTTTTTACTATGCTGTGATTCTAACCAATTACAGTATTGCACTCCAAGCAACGTGAGTTATTGAAAGTACCTGTTGCCGTTACGAGTAAATGATGTACGACAGCAGGGTAATCAGAGCGAAGACCGTTGTCGTATAGATGAAGGCTTTTTTGAGTGACATATAAATTGTTTTGTGATTGTTCATAATTTCTTCATGTAAAAACAACCTCTAAAGGATAAGTTATGAGCCTGTTTTGGTTTCGGCTCATTGCCGATTTGATTTTGAAGCAGGGTAGTATGCGGCCCTAGTCTTATTCTTTACTGTCGTTTGGTTGATATTGCCTGAGTAAGCCTGGACGGCGCGTTTGCCTGTAACACCAGGTGTGTTAGCCGCCTCTAAATATTTTTCCCGCGCGAAACAACCACCGATGGACATGATCAGGAAATAGGCGAGGGCGGCCGGAAGAGGGCTGCTGATGAGGTTTTTTGTTATTGCTATTTTTGACACGGCGTTTAATTTAATAGATGTATTCAAATAATTCAATAAATAAAGGCAAGGTTTTACTCCGGTTCGGACAAATAGGAAACAATATTATAGATTTATTTAAGAACTTCGATAAATAACCACAAAAAAAATCAAATTTTCAGAGCCTCGATGAAACGGATGTACTCATCCATCAATTTATTATTCAGGTAATACCGCACATTCCGGCCTTCTTTGTCTGAGGTCACCAGTTCACTTTCCAGCAATAATTTCAGGTGATGGGCAATGGAGGGCTGGGCCAGGTCAATCGTTTTATTCAGATCCACGCAATACAGGCATTGCCTGCTCTTCTTGATCTCCTTCAGGATCGTCAGGCGGTTGGGGTCGGCCAGCGCTTTCGAGATCTTTTCTGCTTTTTTCGCATCCATTTCAAATCAATTACAACACAAAGATATAATCATTTATTGAAATAATTCGATAAATGTAAAATTTATTTTTTTATGTTGAGGGTGCGCTGGAGGGAGGATAGGTCTTCGACGCCCGGATCTCATTCTGACCGAAGGCTCTTTGTCACATACTCGTGTTAATCAATTGTTTGTCTGGGAAAATGTATTAGGCACTCTACGGTAATGATATGGCAACAGTTTATTTCAGAGCAGTTTTACGCAATCACCCCCTCATTTTGTCCGGCTTACCCCCGATGCAATCATTTTACGGTACTAATTTTGAAGAGTAAATAAATAGGCTAATAAAACTGATTTTATGCAAAAGATCACACCCTTCTTATGGTACGACAACAACGCGGAGGAAGCAGTGAATTTATATACTTCTGTTTTCAAAAATTCAAAAATCAAAAAAGTTTCGCGTTATGGTGATGCCGGTCCCGGTCCGAAAGGATCCGTAATGGTCATAAACTTCGAGATCGAAGGGCAGGATTTTTCTGCCATGAACGGCGGACCGACTTTCAAATTCACACCGGCCATTTCGTTAATGGTTAATTGCAAAACTCAGCAGGAAGTGGATGAACTGTGGGAAAAACTTTCCGCAGGCGGAAGAACAGACCAATGCGGGTGGCTGCAGGATAAATTCGGTCTGTCCTGGCAGATCACTCCCACGATACTCATCGAAATGATAGCTGACAAGGACCCTGAGAAATCCAGCAGGGTGATGGCTGCAATGATGAAAATGACCCGGATCGATATTGACAAACTACAGGAAGCATACGATCAGAAGTAGGGTCAAATCATAGTCCGGTATCAGAATCAAACGCCGGTGCGGCCAAAATAAAACGGTCTCCTGCGCCGGAAGTGAAGGGCGTTCAAGCTTTTGTGATTATCCCTTTCCATTCCGGAAACTGGTAACGATCCCCCTTATAAATTTCACAAAAACAGACAATTATGTTAATTTTCAGGTAGAATATGGTCAGGGTAACCTGTTTCCCATATTCAACGATCCTGGCCATGCGAAAAATAGTTTTATTATTGTTGCTGTCGGTTTCTGCGGCTGTATTTCTAATTCAATCCTGCCACAACGGCTCCGGAACGGCAAATGGCAGACCAGGGGGCGCAATCAGTTACAATTTTGATGTAAGGCCCATACTTGCAGATAAGTGTTATGCCTGTCATGGCCCGGATGCGAACAAGCGGAAAGCCGGCCTGCGTTTAGATATTCGGGATGAAGCTTACAAGGCATTGAAGGATAACCCCAATGCACATGCGCTGGTTCCGGGCGATCCCTTTCATTCGGAACTATACCTGAGGGTCTCTTCAAAAGATACTTCCGAAATGATGCCGCCGCCATCTTCCAATTTATCCTTAACGCCGGATCAGATCAGTACTTTAAAGCAATGGATCAGCCAGGGCGCCAAATACGAAAAGCATTGGGCCTTTGCCGTTCCAAAACAGTCGCCCCTGCCGGATGTAAACAACAAGAACTGGAGCAGGAATGAAATCGACTATTTCATTTTAAATAAGCTTGAGCAAAAGGGATTAGAACCCAATGAGGAGGCTGACAGGGAAAGACTGTTAAAAAGGATTTGCCTCGATATAACCGGTCTTCCACCATCAATAGAGCTGATGGATAAATTCCTGAATGATACGTCCTCGCAGGCATATGAAAAAACGGTTGACGATCTGTTGAAAAGCCCTGCTTATGGCGAAAAAATGGCCGTTCATTGGATGGATCTTTCCCGATATGCCGATTCTCACGGTTACCAGGACGATAATTACAGGAGCCAGTGGCCCTGGCGTGACTGGGTTATTCATGCTTTTAATGAAAACATGCCTTACGACCGGTTTGTAACCTGGCAGCTTGCCGGCGATCTCTTGCCAAATCCCACAAAAGAGCAGTTACTGGCAACGGGTTTTAACCGCAATCATAAAATTACTGAAGAAGGCGGTGCCATTGACGAAGAATACAGGGTAGAATATGTAACAGACCGCACCAATACTTTTGGCCGGGCTTTTATCGGCGTTACGCTGGAGTGCGCTCATTGCCATGATCACAAATACGATCCATTTTCGCAGCGGGAATATTACCAGATGTTCGCTTTTTTCAACAACGTTCAGGAAAGAGGCCTGGAGGCAACAGTAGGCGGCCCTGAAACCTATGCTAAAAAACCTCTGATGCAGATCAGCAATGATGATGTAAAGGGCGTTCTGAATTTCATAAATAAGCAGGATACAAACAAGCTGATTGTTTCAGTAATGGGCGACAGCAATAAAGTAAGGCCGACCTATATTCTCAAACGCGGGCAGTACGACAGTCACGGGGATTCCGTTGAGCCTGGCACGCCGAAGGCCATATTGCCTTTTGGGGATTATCCGAAAAACCGTCTGGGGCTTGCTGAATGGCTTTTTGATAAACGTAATCCGCTAACGGCTAGGGTGTTCGTAAATCAGATCTGGCAGGAACTTTTTGGACGCGGCATTGTAAAAACGGCCAGTAATTTTGGGATACAGGGTGAATTACCTTCGAATCCCGAATTGCTTGACTGGCTTGCGGTGGATTTCATAAATCACCATTGGGATATCAAATGGCTGGTGAAAAAAATAATGATGTCGGCAACCTACCGGCAGTCAGCCGTCATTTCACCAGAAAAATTAAAAGCTGATCCTGAAAATATATTCCTCTCACGCGGCCCGCGTTTTCGTCTGCCTGCTGAGTTTATAAGGGATCTTGTATTGTGCAGCAGCGGTCTGCTGGTAAAAACCATCGGTGGACCCAGCGTAAAAATTTACCAGCCCGCAGGTTTGTGGGAGTCATCAACTTCAGGCCGGGGCATATTAACTACGTACAAGCAGGATCATGGCGAAAAGCTTTACCGCCGGGGCTTGTACACGTTCATAAAACGTACATTGCCTCCGCCATCCATGATCTTATTTGATGCCAGCAACCGGGATCAGTGCGAAGTAAAAAGATCAAATACCAATACGCCCCTGCAAGCCCTGGTCATGCTTAACGATCCAACTGTACTCGAAGCATCCAGGGTTTTGGCGGTGAAACTAATGATTGAGTCAGTTCCAACGGCAGATAAAATAGCAAAAGCATTCCGCACGATCGTTTGCAGAAAGGCCAGTGTGAAGGAAATGAAAATATTGGAAGATTATTATGAAGATCAGGTAAATGGATTTACGGGAAAAAAGGAAAATGCAGAGAAATTACTGTCAGCCGGCGAACATCCAATGAATGAAAAAGTGGATGAAGTTTCTGCCGCAGCGATGATGCAGGTGATTACGACAATATATAATTTGGAAGAAACGATTACGAAGTCTTGAGGGAATGGGAGCGGGTAGAAGAGTTGATGGTATATGGTTGATGGTTGATGGACTCTATGTGGAGATTCGTAACTGAATTTCATCTACTATCCACCATATACCATTAACATAAAAATACGCTCTATAAATTAAAGAATTAAATGCAAAAGCAAATCATCGAAAACCATCTCAGCATCAACAGGCGCAAATTCCTTACCAGGATGAGCCTGGGACTCGGGAGCGTGGCGCTGGGTTCATTGTTAATACCGGATCTTTTCAGTGGCAGCCCGGAAGATGATGCGGCATCGTTCATGGCTGGTGTTCCGCATTTTGCCCCCAGGGCAAAACGGGTAATCTATCTTTTTCAAAACGGCGCACCTTCCCAATTGGAATCCTTTGATTTTAAACCCAGGCTGAGGGAAATGGAAGGCATGGATCTTCCGGCCTCAGTACGAATGGGGCAGCGGTTAACAGGCATGTCTTCTGATCAGGCTCATTTTCCTTTGGCCGGCTCTCTTTTTGATTTTAAACAATATGGAAAATCACAGGCATGGGTAAGCGATCTGTTCCCGCATACAGCTAAAATTGTGGATGATATATGTATCATTAAAACGATGTTTACCGAGGCCATAAATCACGATCCGGCTTTAACCTTTTTCCAAACAGGCGCGCAGCAGGGAAATCTCCCAAGTTTTGGTTCCTGGATGAGTTATGGCCTGGGCAGCGAAAATAAAAACCTGCCTGCATTTTGTGTATTGCTGTCCAGAGGAAAAGGTAATGGTCAGGGCGTTTATTCCAAACTATGGAGCAATGGATTTCTTGATTCCATTTATCAGGGTGTACAGTTCAGCAGCGGCGATAACCCGGTATTGTATTTAAATGATCACAATGGTATAGATAAGCAAAGCCGCCGGAAAATGCTGGACAAGCTCGCGGAATTGAATGATCTCTCGTACAAAGAATTTGGTGATCCTGAAATCAGTACCAAGATAAAGCAGTACGAAATGGCTTACCGCATGCAGACTGCAGTTCCGGATATTACGGATGTATCCAAAGAGCCTGATGATATTGTAAAAATGTATGGACCGGATTGCCTGTTGCCCGGAACTTATGCTGCCAATTGCCTGCTGGCAAGAAAGCTGTCGGAAAACGGGGTTCGTTTTGTTCAGCTTTACCACCAGGGATGGGACCAGCACGCAAACCTGCCGAAGGAAATGCCGGGCCAGGCAATGGATGTGGACCAGGCTTCAGCTGCATTGGTTACGGACTTAAAACAGAGAGGCCTGCTGGATGAAACGCTGGTGATTTGGGGCGGCGAATTTGGCCGCACCAATTACAGCCAGGGCAAACTGACCAAGGATAATTATGGCCGCGACCATCATCCCCGTTGCTTCAGCATCTGGATGGCGGGCGGAGGTATTAAACCAGGTATTGTTTATGGCGAGACAGATGATTTCGGTTATAACATTGTCAGGGATCCCGTTCATGTACACGATTTTCATGCGACCTGCCTGCACCTGTTAGGATTGAACCACGAAAAACTCACATTTAAAAGCCAGGGCCGCAGGTACCGCTTAACAGATACCTCGGGAAAAGTAGTCGACCGGATTATAGCATAAATTATATGCTTTTATTTTTTGCTTATGAAAATTGCGGCTAAACGTATCGCTGAAAACCTGCTGTTCGCTGCTGATATATTCATACTTTTTTTAGTATTATTTGAGAGTAAGATGACCATACCTGCATGGCTGCAGTCGGTCGGCCGCATGCACCCCATGTTTGTCCATTTTCCAATAGTCATCCTGTTGCTTGCCATGGGCATGGAGTTTTTCAGGTTCAATTCAGATTACATTAAAGAATCTTTTTACCGCCATTTTACAACGGCCTTATTGCTGGTGGGTGCTTTGGCCGCAGCGATTACGGTCATAATGGGATTGTTATTATCTAATGAGAGTGCTTATACCGGAAGTTCGGTGGACTGGCATAAATGGATGGGGATTTCGATTGTAAGCATTGCTTCATTGGTTTACTGGAATAGAAATGCCGAATGGTATAAGGCGCCCATTGCAAAGTCGGTTGCAGTTATTGCAGTGATATGTGTGATTGTTGCAGGCTATTTAGGCGCCGGGATTACGCACGGTGAAGATTTTATCAGCTCTCCCTTACTTGCCCTTCATGCAACGGAAAGAGTTCCGGTGGACAAGGCGGTGATTTATACCGATGTTGTTCAGCCTATATTCACCCGCAAATGCATGAGTTGTCATAATAGTGGAAAAGCGAAAGGTGGTTTAATTCTGGATAACCCGGTAGATATTTTAAAGGGTGGCAAAATTGGCAAGTTGTTTATTGCTGGTCAGGCAGACAGCAGCCTGATCATCGAACGCATCTTTCTGCCCGAAGAAGAGAAGAAGCATATGCCTTTGACAGGAAGGCCGCAATTGACAAAAGATGAGATGGACATCATTTACCGATGGATACAGTCAGGCGCAGATTTTAAGAAGAAACTGATTGAGTTGCCGGAAAATGATTCCCTGCGCCTGACGGCTTCAAAATTTTTGGTGCCTCCGGAAGAGGAGAAATATGATTTTGCTGCGGCAGATGAAAAGACCGTGAGGGCGCTGAGTAATAATTACCGGGTTGTATATTCTGTAGCCAAAGAATCCCCTGCATTGGTGGTCGATTTTTATAACAGGAACCAGTTCTCCTCAAAATCACTGGCCGATTTATTGCCCGTCAAAAAACAAATTGTAGAATTGAATCTGAATAGAATGCCCGTGGAGGATGGGGACCTGAAAGTTGTAAGCCAGTTTGAAAATCTGAGGTTACTGAGCCTGAATTTCACCCATGTTACCGGATCGGGCCTGGTACAAATCCTGGGCCTTAAATATTTAAAAAGCTTATCTCTTTCGGGTACGAAAATGGATCATTCGTCCTTCCCTGCCATTGGCAATATCAAAAGCCTCAGAAAAGTCATTCTATGGAATACGGGGCTGAAAGGGGAGGAGATTGCCCAATTGCGGAAGGCTAATAAAAATATCCGGTTTATCGAGGGTTTCAGGCAGGATGCGCCCATGCAATTAAATCCGCCGATATTGTTAACCACCAATAGCGTTTTTACCGATACCATTCATGTTTTATTAAAGCACCAGATTCCGGGTATACAAATGCGGTATACATTAGACGGGACCAACCCAGACAGTATCCATTCACCGGTCTTCAATAACGATGTGGTAATTGATAAAAGCACTCTTTTTAAGGCACGTGCATTTAAAACGACCTGGCTGGGAAGTGATTCAGTTGAGCAACATTTTTATAAAAGTACCTACAAACCAGACAGCATCCTCTTTATCAGTTTTCCAGATGATTCATATAAGGGAGACGGCGCAGAAATGTTGTCAGATCATATTACCGGCGATCTCAATTTTGGAGACGGCAAATGGCTGGGTTTTCAAAAAGACATGGAGGTGCTGTTGCAATTTCTCAAACCGGTAAAAATTCATTCCGTTTGCCTGCATATGCTTAAAAATTCGGGCTCTGATATTTATCCGCCACAGCAGGTGCAGGTCTGGGGAGGCGGTGACAAAACGCATTTAAGATTATTACAAATGATAAAACCCGTGGCAGCAGTCAAAGGGGATACCCCCTCCATCTTTCTGGAAGAATGTAAATTTCCTGCCACGCGGATCAGTTATATTAAAATAATTGCAGTCAGTGTAAAGAAATCTCCCAAGTGGGGCAACTCTCCCAATAAGCCAGGCTGGGTATTTACAGACGAGGTTTTGCTGAATTAGCGTGGGCCAATTGAAATATACTAAACAGGTGATGTGCTTCATGTAACAGAAAAAATTGTGTCCATTGCAATATCGTCAATGCCCCAAATTTTTCATGAACACCAACCAGGCTTAACTTTTCCTTAGCGAGCCGGATTATTAAATTATGTACGTCTAGTCGGTCCGCAACCAGCTTTTCCATCAGTTTTTCTATTGACAATTTCTGCCAACCGCCAAATGCTTCATCCTGCTCAGCACTATATCTTTTGATTCCGGGTTGCTGCCCCAAAAGGATGAGATGGATCCGTTCGAGAAAGATCATCTGGTACCGGGTCAAATGCGCTATCTGGTCTTTGATAGTCCATTTGCCCGGGGAGGGCCTGTATTGGAGCAATTGGTCAGGAACAGAATCTATCAGTTCATAGATGGTCAGGTGCTGCGTTTTCAGGCGGTCCGTTAGGGAAATATAAACAGGCATATACTGTTCTTTTACCGCTTTTGAATTCTCAGGTTGTGTAGAAATAAAGCTTTGACGATTTTATTTTTCAGGCGGAACACCTTTACTGATAATCATCCAATCGTCATTGCCATGGCCTTTAGAAATCCACTCATCCATCAGGCCGGCGATGGAAGGTATAACAGTTAATGAAGTCCCGTTTTTTTGAGTTTCCTCCATCATCAGCCTGGCGTCTTTTCGCGCCATGCTGAGTTCCCAGGACGGCTTGCTGAAATCGTCTTCCATTATTTTCTTTAATCTCCCCGGAACCATGGATCCGGGATTCCAGGCCTCAAATAAACCGGAAACCTCTTTTGCCGGAATATTTAGTGTTTTTGCGAGTGCAAGCGCATCCGACAAACCCGCAGTAAGGGAAATCAAAAACAGGTTGCCGATCAGTTTAATGCCTGCTGCTGTATTACTGGCCCCGCCGAAATTGATAAGTTTTCCGGTCATCCCCGAAAGTTCCGGTTCCAGTTTCTTGATCAGGGCAGGATCGCCGGATATGAGCATGTATCCTGTGCTTTCCAGGGCATTGGGCGGTCCCATGAATACCGGTGCATGAACATAGGTATAACCGCGCTTTTTCCAAAGCTCGGTTCGCTCGGCCGCACCGCTGGTAGAGGTGGTGGTATGATCAATGATAATGACCCCCGGTTTAAATCCCTCCCTTGCTTGTTCCAATACTTCGTTCACTGATGCATCATCTTTCAACGTCATGTGAATCCGGTCAGCACCTTTCACTGCATCAGCAACTTTTTCAAAGGATTTTGCTCCATATGCTTCCAATGCTTTTGCCCTTGATGAAGTGCGGTTCCACACCTGCACCCGTTCTCCTTTTTTGATGAGGGCCCGGACAAAATTAGAGCCCAGCAGACCCATTCCAAGAAATGCTATCACGGTGTATATTTTTGCAAAGGTAGGATGAAAATTTCCGGACTGACTCTTAATTGCGCATTTGAATCGGGATATTTGATTAGATTTCATTCTTATGCCGGATTCATCAGGATTGATTGATGGTAAAGAAAAATCATGCGGAAAATTATTCATATTGATATGGATGCTTTTTATGCTTCGGTGGAGCAAAGAGATCATCCGGAATATAAGGGGAAGCCGGTTATTGTAGGTGGACTTCCCGAAGGGCGCGGGGGAGTGGTCGCTACCGCCAGCTATGAAGCGCGAAAGTTTGGGGTCCGGTCTGCCATGCCTTCCAAACAAGCAGCCGCCCTTTGTCCCCAGGCAATTTTTATCCGTCCCCGCTTTGATGCCTATAAAGCGGCCTCCAATAGGATCAGGGAAATATTTCATCGCTATACGGACCTCGTGGAACCGCTTTCCCTTGATGAAGCTTACCTGGATGTAACCACGGACAAGCTTGGAATCGGTCTTGCTTTAGAAATTGCGGCCCAAATAAAAAAATCCATTAAAGAAGAATTGGATCTGACCGCGTCAGCGGGTGTGTCTGTGAATAAATTTGTGGCTAAGATTGCTTCTGAAATCAAAAAACCCGACGGACTCACTTTTATCGGACCTTCTAAAATAACAGAGTTCATGGAGAGCCTGCCGGTAGAGAAATTTTTTGGCGTTGGAAAAGTTACAGCTGCTAAAATGAAAGAGATGAAAATATATACGGGCAGAGACCTGAAAAAATATTCAGTCGGGGAACTGGTTAAACACTTTGGCAAGAACGGAAATTTTTTTTATCAGATCGTCAGAGGCATTGACAACCGCCAGGTGGAACCGGACAGAGAAACCAAATCCCTTAGCGCCGAAGATACTTTTCCTTACGATCTAAGGCGGCTGGAGGATATGAATAGAGAGTTGAATAAGATAGCCGTGCTGGTTGAGCAGCGTCTGCATCATTATGGTTTGAAAGGGAGAACGATTACACTGAAAATAAAATTCAGCGACTTTAAGATTATCACCCGGAGCAAATCATTTCCTCGTTCCGTAAATGAAAACGCGATCATTGCCTCTACGGCAAGGCAATTGCTGGAAGCCACGTCACCGGAAGGAAAGAAGATCCGTCTTCTGGGTATAAGCCTGTCTAATTTCAGCGAACCGGACCAGAAACAGAAAAATGATAATGGAAGGGATCAATTGCTTTTGTTTCCTCCTTCGGAATAGCAGGTCCCGGTTTCATCCGGATATTGAGTACTATATCCGGATCTTGTTTTCCCCGGAAGATGCTCAAAGCTATTGAATTAGGTGCATTTCCAGGATTTGAAACATGGCATTTTCAGTACGCATTAAGGCAACCGGTTCAGGGATCCGGGAAAGCTGGTACAATTTTTTCTGCATTTTAAAAAAAAAATCATGCATTACCTGATTATTTCCTCAGCTTTTACTGCAATGATGTCCATGGTATCCGTTGCCAAAGCCCAGTTGGCGGTAACCAGTACAAGCTTTGAGAACAATGCTTCCATTCCCCTCAAGTATTCCTGCGAAGGTGAACAGATCAGTCCGCCATTGCACGTTACAAATCTACCTGCAGCAGCAAAATCGCTCGCTTTAATTCTGCATGATCCTGATGCAGCCAGGCAGGGCGGGTTCACCCATTGGGTGACCTGGAATATAGATACCAGCGGTGATATACCGGAAGGATTTAAAGGAGGCAACCAGGGCCATAACGGGGCGGGAAAACCCGGGTATATCGGCATGTGTCCTCCTTCAGGCACGCACCATTATCATTTTATGGTCTATGCACTGGACACCAGGCTGAACCTGGATATGAATAGTGACAAGGCAGCATTGGAAAAAGCCATGGAAGGCCACATCCTCGCCAGGGGCGAACTGGTTGGGCTGTATAAAAAAGCCAATCCGTAATTCTTTTTATTAGAAATAGTGCCCCCATTTGATTGCCGGGATTAGATTCCCGGCAGAACCGCAGTCATGTCTCAATCGCCGTTCATGCTGTTGATCTGGCCAAAAAATCTGACACAAGCATTTCCCATTCCTTGTCAGCCTTTACATCAGGTTGTTCCGTTCCAGCCTGGTGGTACCAATAGCCGGCATTCATGGCATCACCTTCTTTGCGGTGCAGGTAAGCATGAACCCTCGCGGCTTCTTTTCCTTCCAAATGATCGATCAGGCTATGTGCTTTGCTCCATTGCCCCTTTCGCTCATACCATAAGGCCTTCAGAAAAACGGAAAATGCTTCTGGCGGGTTATCTGACTGCAGCGTTTCCGTAAACGACTGAAGTGTATTTTTCATTCACTAAAAATAAGGATTTATTCTCCCTCTTTTTACCGGCAGTTTTAATTTAATCAGAACGTTTCCCTGATGCCGAAATAGAATCCGAACTTCCCTTTTCCTACCGCTCCGTCCAGTTCCAGCCTGGTTCGGGATACCTTATCCAGCATAATGCGCAATCCGGTTCCGTATGCAGGCTGTATATAATTCAACAGATAAATATTATTTTCCTTATCAGAAGTTGAGGTAAGGTTTGCAAAAATTACACCGCCCAGAATTCCTGACCTGGGTGATATACGAAAACGATATTCAGATTCGGCGTATAGCATATCAGTTCCTCTAAACCGTCCGAAAGAATAACCCCTTCCGGACCTTTGGCGCTGGTCAAAGCCGACTGCGGGTAGCAAAAGATATGGAACATTCCCGCTCACAACGAAACTTCCATAGAGCCACAAAGCAAGAACACTGCTACCTTTCTTTTTACCTAAGGAATAAAAAGACCTGTATTCTGTCAGGAGCATCGTACTATTTTTCACACTGCCCAAAGCAGTTTCATTGATCCGGTAGTTTATATTTACGTAAGAGCCACTATAGGCATTTACCTGATTGTCCCGGCTGTCATACAAAAAATTCAGGCTGACACCCGATACGGTATATTGGCTTGGATTAAATCCATGCCCTAAACTGTAAGCGTAATGATATGATTTATCCGGATCCGCTTTTGACGTGCTGTCTGCGATATTAAAAAAGTGATCATAGTGAACCCCTATTCCGGCAAATAAATTTGGAAGCAATTTCCATGATGCTGTTTCATGGAACCTGACCAGATTATATCTCAATTTCTGACCGGAGAGGTTGTTGGAACTTCCCAGTCCATAAGTGGTTTCTGTAATGACATAATATCTCCAATCACCATTTAAAAATAATCTTTCCTTTAAGGCAAACAGGTTTGTTTTTAAATTCAGGTTTGCCAGTTTTTTTGTTGAATAGGATAAGTTGCTGCTAACTGTTGAAAATTTTTTGTTGGTCGTATTCCGGTATACATATGAAACGCCCAATCCATATATAAAGCCAGCTGTTGGGTTGGATCCGAGGACCGGGAGCACAACAAAAAAACTTTTCTTTTCAAGTTCTTTTCTTATCCCATTTTTGAATAACAAATCCCTCACATCCATCTGCGGAACCGGAGATAGCTTGTGCAAAGTATCCTGCTGACAGAAAATAAGTAAAGGGAGAGAGACTTCAAAAACCAACAATAGGGGCCATTTCAACATTCACATTCATTTGCTGATCCTCCGGAGGAGGCAACCGGGTTCACATTTGGGGTGCAAACATAATTTTTAAAACCCGTATTTCTTCAGGCGGTGTTACACAAATCGGTGAATTAACATCATTCCTACGTGAACAGAAATGGAGCGAGTCAAATTTTAAACTTTTTAATTCACCCGGATTCGGGTAAATTACAAGACGGTCTTGCCACTTCTTCAAAGCTTCACTCCGGCAGGAGGTATTTTTATGAAGCGTATTTTTTTATACATCGTTTTTTCATTGCCTTTGCTGCTTCCGGCGCAAACGGTGGTTTCTATAAATATTGATGGCGCCATTAATCCCGTGGCCGCGGAATATATTCACCGCGGAATTCAAAAAGCGGCGAGTGAAAAAGCATCCTGTCTCCTTATTCATTTCAATACGCCGGGAGGTTTGCTGAAATCAACCCGGATCATTGTCGGCGATATACTGGAATCTCCTGTGCCGGTAATCGTTTATGTTTCCCCTGCCGGAGCCCATGCCGGATCGGCCGGGGTATTCATTACCCTGGCTGCCGATATCGCTGCCATGGCACCGGGAACGAATATCGGAGCGGCGCATCCTGTAAGTATGCAGGGGGGAACCGATAGCATCATGAACAGCAAGACCACGAATGACGCTGCTGCATTCATACGCACCATCGCGGAGTATAGAAAACGGAATCTGCTCTGGGCTGAAGAAGCCGTGCGGCAAAGTGTTGCAATCACTGCAAAAGAAGCGCTGGAACAAAACATCATAGACCTTATTGCTTCGAACGACCGGGACCTGCTTAACCTGGTTGATGGCAAAACCATAATGCATGATTCCACAAAGACCATATTGCACACCAAGGGAGCGACCATAGAAACCCTGGATATGGAATTTACTGAAAAACTTCTTGACCTGGTCAGTGATCCGGATATCGCTTACATTTTATTGATGCTCGGTTTATTCGGGCTCCTCTTCGAGCTATTCAATCCGGGAATAATTTTTCCGGGAATTATCGGATTTATATCTCTGGTTCTCGCCTTTTATGCTTTGAATACACTGCCTGTAAATTGGGCCGGTCTTGCCCTGATAATTTTTGGAATCGCATTATTATTGCTGGAAATTAAAATAGTGAGCCATGGCATGCTGGCCATTGGTGGAATTGCTTCTCTCCTCATAGGTTCGCTGATGCTGATCCGGCCAGGTTCTTCCCTGGAAGTGGTGAGTATATCCCGTACACTGATCGTATCTGCCGTTGCCGTGGCAGCCGGTTTTTTTATTTTTGTTATTGGGATGGGATTAAAAGCGCAACGCGCCAAACCGGTTACCGGAATTCAGGGTATGGTGGGTAGGGAGGGTGAAGCCATGGAAGGATTAAATCCTGCCGGAAGAGTGCTTTTGCACGGGGAGAGCTGGAAAGCAGTATCCATGACAGGACACATTCCCCAGGGATCAAAAGTGAGGGTGGGGAAAGTGGTGGACCTCACACTTTATGTTGAACAAGTCAATAGTTAAACTTAAAAATACACTTCATGGAAACGGTTCCTGTTTTTACCCTGGTCCTCATTCTTTTTGGCATCATTATTCTGGCGAATGCTGTCCGGATCCTGCGCGAATATGAGCGCGGCGTCATTTTCAGGTTAGGTAGGCTGATATCCGGGGAGGTAAAAGGGCCCGGATTGATTTTTCTGATTCCCATCGGGGATAAGATGGTCAAAGTGAGTCTGCGTACCGTTGTCATGGATGTGCCTCCGCAGGATGTGATCACACAGGATAATGTGTCCATTAAAGTAAACGCCGTGATCTATTTCCGGGTGCTTCAGCCAAACAAAGCCATCGTGGAAGTAGAAAATTATCTGGTTGCAACTTCTCAGATGGCACAAACCACTTTGAGGAGTGTACTCGGACAATCCGAGCTGGATGATCTGCTTTCGCAAAGGGAAAAGATCAACCAGCGCTTACAGCAGATCATCGACGGGCATACGGAGCCCTGGGGAATCAAAGTGTCTAATGTGGAAGTAAAGCAGATCGACCTGCCCCAGGAAATGCAAAGGGCGATGGCCAAACAGGCAGAAGCCGAAAGAGAACGCCGTTCAAAAATTATCGCTGCCGAAGGAGAATTCCAGGCATCCCAACGTTTGGCCGACGCAGCAAAGGTTTTGGCCGAGCAGCCAAGCGCTATCACGCTCCGATATCTGCAAACACTCAGGGAAATTGCAACGGAAAATAATTCAACAACTATATTCCCGGTCCCGATTGACCTGCTGAAGCCATTCCTGAATTTTGAGCTGAAAAAGCAAATTGAATAAATTATTTCCGCAACGAATTCAGGATTCTGAATGCCTTTACCGGTTGGCCGGATTTTTCCATCCTTTCACCAGGCGTTCAAGCGAATCCTTAATTCTTTGATTCCGGGTTTCATCCCGTTTAGCGCTTACGATCCATTCGATATATTCTTTCTTACTGGTGAAAGAAAGGGCTTCGAAAAAGGATGCTGCTTTTCTATTGCTCTTCAATGCCAAAGCAAGATCTTCCGGCAGCCTGACCGTCTTCGCGACGGGATCCACATAATCGAATACCAGGCGTTTGGACTTATTTTTTTTCTGATCGGCGTCGGTCCTCATTCGCATGGCGAAAGCCGACCAGCTTTCGTTGAAGGAGATCAGGCTCAGCCATTGAAGGTTATCCTTTTTCATCAGGGCTTCCCAACCTTTGTCGCGGGTCAGGTCGGTCTGCATGCCCGAACTTCCCTTCGGATAATATATCCAGCAAACAATCTCATCCTTTAACAGACCCAATACTTTATCAAGGTCTTTTTCCACCTCCGCCTTATTTTTTACGAACCAGTGAACCTGCGCATAATCTTTTGCATTCCCGCTTATTTTCACGCGGAGAGGAAGCGGTTGAATTTGGGCGGAAAAACCTGCCGGTGCATGAATGGTCAGCAGCGTTGTGTCTTCTTTGATGCGCAGCTTTTGCGCCAGCGAAAGAGCCATATAGCAGTTTTCGCAAAGATAATCACGGCAGCTGTACAGGGTTTTACCCTACTAATATTTATATTTATAAAAATTAACCTGATGGAGCGTCTCATCAAATTCCGTCTGATATATGTCCTGGTACTGATCCTGACCTGTAGCTCCAAACCTGAAGCGCAATCCAATGGATTTGTCAGCACCCGCGGAACCGAAGTGATCCTTCCTGACGGGAAGCCGTTCATCATGAGGGGCACCAACCTGGGGAACTGGCTGGTGCCGGAGGGGTACATGTTTCTGTTTAAAAATATAAATTCTCCCCGGTTGATCAATCAGGCATTGAACGAACTGATCGGGCCGTCTGAAACCAGTGAATTCTGGAAACAATACCTGGATAATTTCATTACGGAAGCGGATATCCACTATCTGAGGAGCCTTGGGATGAATTCCATTCGGGTACCTTTCAATTACAGATTATTCACCCGGGAAAATTATCTCGGAGAAAATAACGAAAACCATGGGTTTGAGCTTCTGGACAAATTGATTAAATGGTGCAAAAATGAACAACTTTATGTGATATTGGATATGCATTGTGCACCCGGAGGCCAGACTGGCGACAATATTGATGACGGGGATGGGTATCCTTTTTTATATGACAATGAAAAGGACCAGCAGTTGACTGCTGATATCTGGAAAAGGATTGCAGATCACTACAAAAATGAAACGATTATTCTCGGCTACGACCTGCTGAACGAGCCCATTGCGCACTATTTCGACAAAGCGCATTTTAACCCCAGGCTGGAACCTCTATATAAGAGAATTGCCAGCGCTATCCGTGAGGTTGACAAAAACCATATTTTGATCCTGGGAGGCGCACAATGGGATTCCAACTTTCAGCCATTCGGTACTCCTTTTGATTCCAAACTCATATACCAGTTCCATAAATACTGGACGGCACCCACGGTAGATGTGATTCAACAATACCTTGATTTCCGCAGCAAATATCAGGTTCCTGTTTATTGCGGTGAGACCGGCGAGAACAGGGATTCCTGGATAGATAGTTTCCGGACAACCCTGGAACAAAATTCCGTCGGCTGGCATTACTGGCCCTATAAAAAACTTGAGAGTGAAAGAGGGGTGGTTCAGATAAAAAAACCTGCTTACTACGACGAAATTATCCGTTACACAGAAGCACCCAAGAGCAATTTCGCAGATATCCGGAAAAACAGGCCTGAAAATATGGATCATATCCGGCAAACTCTAAAGGAATACCTGATCAATTGCCGTTTTGAAAACTGTATTCCAAACAAAGGATATATAAAGGCGCTGGGATTCAGGTAAAGGATGATGATCAGAATTAAATTGTACAGGTATATCCGGGAAAATGCGAATAGTGAAAAAATTAATAGGGTTGCGATGGCACAGCGGCAAATGATCAATACTGAAATTTATTCAATCCGTATTTACCAAATTCGACCAATTCATGTGCATTCATATAACCCTTTGTGAAAGTTACAATATTCCCGTTTTTGTCTGCAATAATCAGGGTCGGATAGGCATCAACAGCGAATTTATCCGCAAGGGCAGGTCCTTCTCCTTTCTCCATATCAAGGGAAACGTTTATAAAATGCAGGTTGAAAAAGTCTCCGGCTTCTTTTTTTGAAAAGGTATTTTTCTTCAGCATTTTACATGGGCCGCACCAGGAAGCGTACGCATCCAGGAAAATCGGCTTATTTTCTTTTTGGGCCCGCTCTAAAGCCTTTGGCCAGGAGGATTCAAGGAATTGAATGCCGCCTGCCGGGAATGATCTATCAGTATTTTTGAAGGGGGTAGAAGCGGAAAAAGCCCAAACGGCCAACGGAAAGCCCAATAAAAAGAGATAGAACAGATTCTTTTTCATATGCCGGTTAAAAATTATAAAATAAAGTTAGCGAATAATGCGTTGGTTGGGCCAGGGGGCTGAAGAGGACAACCTCCGGGTAACAGAATGGGAGTTTACATATGTCGCCCATGCCGGCATTAGCCGTTCAGTGAAATGGGCTCAATAATTCCCGGGAAATCCCGATAATGAATCCTATTTCTTTTTCTTTGCCTTTGTAGAATCAGCTGCCATCGGCATTGCCATTTGAGGCTGCATGCTGGCCATCATTTTCATAACGTCGCCCGGCTCCATAAAGGCCCAGTGTTCTGTGGCTTTCCCGTCTTTGAACTTTGCCAGGTCAACCATTTTCATGTCGAATTTATCGCCTGCTTTATGCCCCATCCCGTCTTTTGCATAAGTGCCTGTAACGTGGTCCCAGGACATGACATATTCGCTGTCTGCCAGTTCTTTTATTGTTTCGGTTTTCTGGTTATCAATCTCTGTTACGGATTTTTCAAATTCAGCCTTAATACTGTCAAGCCCTTTAATATCGCCTTTTTCACCTGCATGGTCAACCGCATCCGTCGCAATGAAATCACCAATTCTGCTGAAATCTTTTGTCTCAAAGGAACGCATAATGCTGTCATTGGCATTCAGATTTTTTTGAGCTGCTGCTGAGAGGCCGCCTTCGCTTTTATTACTGCAGGACGCGCAAAAACAAATTACTCCGAGGGCAACCAGGGATAAATACTTTTTCATTTTTTGGTGTTTAAGTTTTAAAAATAATGAGCAGTTTTTAGGGTGGGAAGGATCGCAAACTACTGGCCAGCGGGTAATGGTGTTGATTGATCCAATTATTAAGGTATAAAACTTTTCTTGATTATAAATAAGATTATTTCGCATGGATTTAACGTAAATCACGGTTCAAACAGCCTTGCATATCCCTGCTTAATTTCCTGTTTGACCATTGCAAGTATTTTGCATTTTAGCTATCTTGTCACAAACTTAGCCTCTTATGAGGATCAGGCCCCTTTTTCCTGCCCTAACCGTAGTCCTAATTTCATCATCGTCAATTAGTTTTGCGCAAGAAAAGCCCATCGATAGTATTAAAACATTACAAACAGTGGAAATCCTGGGCAGGACTCAAAAATCCTACAAAAGTGACTATTCCTTTTTTGGCTCCAAAACAGAAACACCGAATATCAATAGCCCCCAGGCCATTTCATCCATTACCAAGGAGCTCATCAAAGACAAAATGGAATTCACACTGAAGGATGCAGCTACCAATGCGGCCGGAGTAAATGATTATTCGGGATATGATGAGTATACCATACGTGGTTTCCGGGCTGAAAATGCGAGGGATATCAACGGACTGCGCGGCTACAATACCACATATACAAGTGCCATGCTGGTGAATGTTGAGCGGATAGAGGTTATCAAAGGCCCAACGGCAACATTATACGGCAATTGCGACCCGGGCGGGACGATTAATCTGGTCACTAAGAAACCGCTGGACACGAGCGGAGGTGAATTGAATATTGCCAGTGGCAGCTGGGATCATTTTCGGACAGAAGGAGATCTTACGGGGCCACTGAATAAAAGCAAGACGCTTATGTACCGGATGAATGCAGGCTATGACCAAACGCACTCTTTCCGGGATCAGTTCTATGCAAAATCCTACCAGCTCGCTCCGTCCTTATCGTTTGTGCCGAATGAAAAACTAAACTTAAATCTCGATTTTTCTGTTTCCCATATCAACAGCATCCTGGATCGTGGACAACCCGGCATCGATGGCGCAACCGACCTGCTTTCAACTCCTTTGAAACTAACGGTAACCCAGCCCGGAGATTTCCTTCATGAAACAGATTTTTCGTCGATAGCTTCATTTTCTTATAAGTTCAACAGCCGGCTCAGCTTCAACGGCGGTTTCCTGCATTACCAGACCTGGCAAAATGTTTCGGACCATGGTATCAATGATTATATAACACCAGATTCAGTTTCACTTTACTATACAAATTGGACCTATAACACCACAACCAACACTTTAACATCATATTTTACCTGCCTTGCCAATACAGGTAAGGCAACCCATCAGCTGATTGCCGGCTATGATTATGTAAAAAGCAAGGTGAATCTGGACCAGCAATATTTCGAACTGCCGGATCAGTTTGGCGTTGGTAGTGGAATAGTGGGAACGTTCAGTTTGTTGTATCCCCGGTATTTTCACAGGCCCCTAAGTACATATCAGCCTTCGGATTTTGATTCGGATGGCAGCGATGTGAATGATGATGTGTATCATACGCAAGGGGTTTATATTCAGGACCAGGCAAGCTGGAAAAATTGGAAATTGTTATTCAGCCTGAGGGAGGAATTTTACAAAGGGGACGAAGACGACAGCGCCGGTGATTTAAGGGAAAATGTATTTCTTCCCCGTATAGGGCTTGTGTATTCAATTAGTCCTTACACGAGCGTTTATGCAACCTATAATAAAGGATTTGATCCTTTTGAAGCTTCGACGACCGCGCAGGTGTACAACGCACCTTTTAAACCCATCACCAGCCAGTTATATGAAGCCGGATTTAAGGCAAACCTCTTCAGGGAAAAACTGTCTGCTACTGTTTCTGTTTACCAGTTAACCTTACATAATGTTGCAGTTAACGCAGGGATTATTTCAAACCCGAATTTATATATTCAACAGGGAGCGGACCAGTCAAAAGGTGTTGAACTTGAAGCAAACGGAAATATTCTATCCAACCTTTCTGTTTCGCTTGCATACGCCCATTGTGTTGCTGAGGTTATCGAAAGCAAAATTCCTTCAGAAGTTGGGTCCCTACTCGAAAATTCGCCCCGAAATTCCAGTAACAGCTGGATTAAATATACGTTTAAGCGGGGTGCTTTGAAAGGTTTAGGTATTGCTGCAGGCCATGCGCAGGTCAGCAGACGCAATACACTCGATCCCAATATTACTCTTCCCGGCTATACGATTGTCAATACCGGACTATACTACAATATCAAACAATTTTCCTTCTCCGCTTTCCTCAATAATCTCAGCAATACAATCTATTGGGCGGGCGCATATAATAATGTGAACAAATGGCCGGGGCGACCCAGAAATCTGATGATTGGCATGAGTTGGTCATTTGGTAAATAAACTGAAAGGCATGAAACAGGAGAATGCTCCTCAATGGATGTTCCTAAAATCGTATGTTTATCCATTGTCCTGACCCGGTTTTCTTCTTTAATTGCTGAAAAAAAAATGAAAAAAATATCGGTTGTGACCGGCAGCTTTGCACTTTGCCTGTTCAGCTTTACGGTCATGGCGCAGGTCAATGATCCAAACCAGGTTGCCAAAGATGCGGCAACCAACCAGACAAACAGTGATATTGATAACAGCGCCCAAAACGGTGTGAATAAGGCAGATAATGCCATCAAAGGGCTTTTTAAAAAGAAAAATAAGAACACAACTTCAAATGCAAGTCAGTCCGGTCAAACCACTCCCGTGCTGCCTTTGGAGCAGGAGAATGCCTGAAAAACCAAAAAAATAAGAAATGTTTGTTTGCATTTGTTTAAAAAGAATGGGAAAGATTCGCTGCTTTACACATAATATTCACACTTACCTTTGAGAAAACTTCTGCGTTAATAATATGTTCAGCATCGATCAAATTAAAGAAGCACATTCAAGGGTTAAAAGCGGTTCGGATTTCCCGGCTTATGTTCAGGAACTCATAAAATTGGGCATTGCCAGTTATATCACTTATGTAAGCGACGGACATACCAGGTATTTTGGAAAAGAAAATTACAGCATTCAGTCTGAAGCCAGATATCCTCCAATGAAGCTGGCAAAAAAAAGTGACCAGGAAAGATTCAGGTATTGCTTAAAGATTCACCAGCAGGGCCAGACTGATTATCCGACATTTTGCAAGGATGCTGCATTAACAGGCGTTGAAAAATGGGTTACAGATTTAGATAAAATGACTTGCACCTATTATGACCTGAAAGGAAATAAAATGTTGGTGGAGAAAATCCCTCTTCCCTGAGCAGGTACTTTCCTTGCTAGTATGGGATCTTTAATATTGCCGGAGGCGAACTCAGATTAGGATAAACATAATCGCCCGTGGCAGGGTCGATATAATAATAGGCAGTCCCGAGATCCTGGATGGTGGTAGAGTCTTTCAATTTATGTGCAAACCTGGTGAACGTATTAGCGGTTATGTAAATCGTGTCTCCAGGCTGAAAAAGCCCGGCCAGGTTGCTTTTGTCAACAACGGCTGTATACCCTCCCGAGGATGGGTCAGGGCTTAGGTATTCAGAATAAGTCACCAAATAATGAGACAGCGATACGTTGGGATCCTTGCCTACCAGAAGGACGAGATCCTCATATGGTTGCACATAATTGTTGGAAGAAGTATCCAGAAATAAATCAATAATAACGTAATTGTAATTCGGTAATAAAACAATGCTGTCAATTTTTGTTTTGGACAGCGTCTGAGCCAGGGCTACTTCCGGAACGGGGGTCGTCACATGGTTATCCGGCGCATGGGAGATACCAAAAAGTTTCATCGTTCCGAAGCCTTGCCTGGTAAAAGTGAGGTTATAAGTGCCTCTCGGTAACCCATGAAATACGTAATAGCCAGAAGCATCTGTTGTTGCCGATTGTATTTGATTCCCATTGTCGGCCGATACTTTCACTCCGCTGGAATCATTAACCGGCCAGGCGAATTCATTAAAAAGACTCAGATGGCCAGACAAAGAACCGGTGTCTTTCAAATTGCCAGAAGCACCCTGATTGCCTTGCGGGCCGGTGGGGCCAGCTATGCCAGTCTCTTTTTTACATGCCCAAAAGCAGAAGCCAATGGAAACGAGTATTATAAAAATTGTTTTTTGCATGGCGATCAATTTGACCAAATAAAGTAGTTCTGCAAAGAATCTCCTTTATAAGGATAGGCAATTAGTTGATAGGTATTCGTATCAAACCAGGAACTGCTCAGGGAATAGGCTGGAACAAAATAACTTTTCATATATAAAGTGTCTCCCGGGATTAACTGGGTAACCTGAGAAGCGGCAAAATAAACCCCTGTAACGAATTGGTTAGTTCCTTCGTTGTGTGTATATCCATCATATTCAATTAGAAAATTATGATCACTCACAGCCGGCGAACGCGAGAAAAAGATAGAATAGTATCTGACTGTGGAAAAATAAAGCGGTGGCCCATCGCAGGTCATGGTCACCTGCAGATCTTTGTAAGGTGCATTAAACGGATCTACGATATACTGAAAGGTCTGGCTTAGGAAATGTGTAGTGAGAGATTCATCCATCTGTATCAGGCCTGCGAATTGATCAAGATCTCCTGCAGTATGATTTACGGTAACAGCCAGGGAATCGTATCGTGGCCTCCTAAATAGTATCCGGTAAGTTCCTGATTTCAAAGATGGCAGTGAAAATTTCCCGGCTTGATCGGTCACAGATGAAATGAGGGAATCGCCTGCAGTTGTGGATACATTAACAGAATCATATATGGAAACATCATAACCGAATTGATCGATCAGTTTTACATAACCTGTGATTGCGCTTCGGGTTTCGGAAACCGAACTACCGGCAATACCGTCCGGCCCGGTGGCACCTGTAATCCCATCCGCCTTTTTGGTGCATCCGGTCAGTATCCATAAAATGAACATTAACAAAAAACCGGCAAGAGAAAACTTTATTAACATGCTCAATTCTTAAGATTGTTATATACAACCACAGCATTGCTTGTTTTACCTGCTGCTGGATAAAAAGTATTTCCGCTACTATCCGTATAGGTGAACGGTTTAGGATTATCGAGAGCCGCCGAAAAATAGAGAAAATCGCCATTCAAATTATCCGAATAAACAGAAAGACGGGTATCGAATGGAGAATAAACAAGGGTTGAATCGTCCAGTTGAGTAAAATTCGTTCGAAAAACATAATCATTGTTTCCATTATCAACTCCGGAAGCATGGCCGACGAAAAGCAGTACCTCGGCATTTGGCAGCTGTTGCGGATGAGAAAGCGTTATCGTTAAATACATATACCGGAACTGGTTGGAGGTTACGGTATCAATCTTCAGGTTCCTTATATCGAACCATGAGGAAAGCTTTTGCCCCATTTCTATAATGCCAGTCTGGCCAGTATTTACTCCGCCTGACTCTTCGAATCCGAATATTTTCATTGAACCAAATCCTGTCTTGGAAACTGTGATGTCGTACCTTCCTGAAAGCAAAGATGAGCCAGAGAAACTTCCATCTATGCCGGTGTTGAGATTCAAAACATCGGAAGAATTTTCAAATATAACCGACGCACCACTATTATCCAGGATTGGATTGCCCAGGGTATCATACAATTTTACGCGTCCGTTTACAGAACCAGAGACAGCAGAATCCCCTGTCGGTCCCGGTCTGCCTTGGGAACCGGTGTCTCCGGCAATATCTACTTTTTTACATGATAAAATACAAAGGATGGCAATAAAGAGTAGCAGCAAAGGTCGCAGGTTAGCAGTCATGCACGAGGTTTAGCGGGTACTTAAAAGTAGATAAAAAATCTGGATACGTATAGTGTCCTGAAGAAATTGCGATAATTGGTGTAAACACCTATGGAGCGCGATTTAATGTGGCCTTCAAGATCCGGCGATCAATATTTCAGCGCCCGGTAGCTGGAAAATTTTTGATTCAGCCTTAAAAGGACCTGGTTGGAGGTATAATTAACCTGGAGTGCATAGTTGGCGGAACCGCCACCGATAAAATAATTGCCATTGAATTTCTTAACCGACCCGGCATATTGAATAAAAACATCTGGGATGTCATATGAACTGAAACTGGTGATGGCTTTGGCCGTTTCATCCAGGTGCATTTCTAAAATGCGGCTATTGGCGCGAATGGCCTGCTGGCCATTGTCGACAAATATCAACGTCTGGCCATTGTCGGTGAACCTTACATAATGCTGACGCAGAAATACCTGGTCGGCGGTCAGCGGAAAATCAGTATGCGCGCCTCCGAGCCGCCACATAATTGCTCCGGTAGTGCGATTTATTTTGATGATCTGGTTGAGATTTCTGAAAGAGCAAATAAGATTTTGATCACTTGAATCTATGCAAAGCGAATTCATATGCATATAATCCATTGTGTTGACCGAATCAGAGAAATTGTTGTTTTCAACACTCGCGCCATAGAACTCCGGGTAATCCGTACCATCCCATTGAAACACGACCTGGCCATTATTTACTTCCTGTATAAGGCAGGCAATTACCTTTGCCTGGGGCGAGGGATGCAGGCTATCAGGAATATTCTTCGGGCTTTCCTGCCTGTCAGTGATTGCTATATAGTGATTGTCTCCGATTAATATGAATTCATGAACATCCAATTTATCGTAGCCGCTAGTATCAACAGTTTGAAACGGCAATAGAGTAATGCGGCTCAGTTCATTCAGGTTCGAATCACAGATAATATCATAACCCTCTTCAGTGGCTACATTTGCCTCGGTATAAACGCCTTCGGTCTGCAAATAAGTGTATCGGGTATTACCGTTAATATTCCACTTTTGAAGATTGTCCACTCTCAGGGATAAGGTCTTTTCTTTTAATAGATTCCCTTTCTGATCAAGCATGGCCAACACGCCATTCGTAGTCGTATTTAATGCCAGTAATATTTCTCCCGTATCAATTCCTCCGGAACCGGAAGCCGTGTATAAACCGCTATCTACCCTGATTGTAACGACGGTATCATTATTAATCGGTGTTGTTGCGGGGGGATTATTATTAATTACCGGTGACAAATCCTTTTTGCAACCCCATGAAATAATTACAACTGTAAATAAAACACAGAAAGCTCTCGGGTAGTTTATTAAGTTCATGAGCAGGAGGCTTATGGTATCAAAAAGCAGGAATCGCTCTCAAACAAATATACCCTTGAAACATAAACGGGTTGCACTTCACAAAGCTATACAGGTGAATAAAGGATTTTCGTCGGCGAATTTGGTCCCGTGCAGAAACTGTCTGGCAGACAGGTAAGAAAATCCGTCCTTTGACTGCTCATTGAGGCTGAAATGGGGAGCCACCAGACCTAAAATAGGGAAGGACCCTCATATCAAAGCGGTAGAATACATTCAATTTTATGATCCGCGAGGGTAATTAAAAATTATTTGTATGAAAAAATTTGTTGTAGAAAGGAATCTTCCGGGAGCGGGAAATCTTTCGCCGGAAGAATTACAGGTGATTGCCCGGAATTCCTGCACCATATTAAACCAAATCGGCAGGCCCTACCATTGGATACAATCCTTTGTTACGGAGGACAAGATCTATTGCATTCACATTGCGGAAAACGAAGAATTGGTCCGGGAACACGCAAGGAGGTGTAAGTTTCCTGTACATACCATTGCAGAAGTAAAAGCGGTTATAGATCCGCTGACAAGCAACCCGCTGTAATAAAACATTTTTAGCCGATCCTGATTTTGAATGGGAATGCGGTAGCTTTATGGAGTAATCAGATCGTTACTAATTTTCTCCTGTTCCGCCAGATTTGAGTTTCTAAACCGTCCTTTCCTGATTTCAATTTTTTGACGAACCCAAAGCGGCCAGGTATTTTCGTCCTCCGCATCGTAAATTCTAAGATTTTGGTTTCCATGGTCCTCCAGCAGTTTTTTGGAACTTGTGTTCAGGATCTTTGCCGCTGCTTCAACACCTGAATAAGCGGCGCCAGCCACGCCATGGGAAAGGGTGCTTGCGCCGCATAAGTAGAGATTCTTTATTTCGGACTTGCTCCGGAAGGAAAATGGGCCGGTTTGTGTAAAGGTTTTTTCTGTCCCGTAAACATTTCCATTGGTGGAATTAATAAAATATTGATTTGTTTTCGGCGTTCCCAAATCCGCTTGAATAATATGTTCCCTGGCGCCGGGAATCACTTTCTCCAGGTTATTTAAAAATTTAC
>JANWIY010000048.1 GCA_025449645.1 Chitinophagaceae bacterium
GTCACTGCATGACCTACTGATTTTATTTCAAATACCATTTCTTCCAACCTGATCACTACATTGGCATTTGTTTTCAATGAATCCGGAATTTCTGCGGCTGGAAAAGATTGGGCTTTTAAGGTAACCCATGCTAAGAATGATAAAAATATAGCGATGCACTTTTTCATGATTTGGATTTCTTTTTAAAAAAGATCAGTTCGCTTCCCGCTTTCTTAAGACAATTGTATATCCTGCGTAAACCGGCTGTATGGCTCCCCTCGAAACTTGTACTTCCTGTATTTGAAATTAATACCGATTTGACTGAGGAATAAAACCTCTCCGCTGAAAGGATGAAGCCAGCGACTGTAATATTTCCGGATTTTATATCTGTATTTCCCTCCGCAGAAAGGTAACTTTGGGGCAATAAGCAGAAAGTCAGCAAATAAAGCCAACGGGGGTGTCTCATGGAAGCAGGGAGATTTAGGGTTTGATAACGCTCTAAAAATAAAAAAATTATTGAATTTATAGGTAAGAATTATGCCCGAGTGTCATGAATATTACTGAAAACACACACTTTGTCCGGGAACTGGCCGCTGCTGCCGGCTTTGATTACTGCGGTATAGCGGAGGCAAAGCCGCTTGACGAAGACGCAAGAAAGCTGGAAAATTGGCTGCATCAGGGCATGCACGGCACCATGGGATATATGGAAAAGCATTTCGATCTAAGGGTAAACCCTTACAAGCTTTTGCCCGGAGCTAAATCTGTCATTAGTTTTCTGATAAATTATTACCCTTCAGCTGAACAGGAAGAAGATTCGCCCAAGATCTCCAAATATGCCTATGGCAAGGATTATCACGGAATCATAAGGCCAAAGCTGAATTTTATTCTTAGCGGCATGAAGGCAAGGATTGGCAACTTTCAGGGCCGGGGTTTTGTTGACAGCGCCCCCGTACTCGAGCGAGCCTGGGCCGTCCGGAGCGGGCTCGGATGGGTCGGAAAAAACGGAAACCTTATTCATAAAAAACAGGGTTCCTATTTTTTTATCGCCACCCTGATCGTGGACATAGAACTCGAGTACGATGCTCCTTTTACACATGATCTCTGCGGCACCTGTACCCGCTGCATTGATGCCTGCCCCACCCAGGCAATCCATGGCGACAAACTCGTGGATGGAAGTCAATGCATTTCCTATTTTACGATTGAATTGAAAGAATTATTGATCCCGGAAAACGTGAAAGGCAAGTTTGACAATTGGATGTTCGGTTGTGATGTGTGCCAGGATGTTTGCCCCTGGAACCGCTTTTCAAGACCGGCAGAGGACCCAGCCTTCTCTCCGATTCCGGAAATCCTGCATTTCAACCAGAAAGATTGGGATGAAATGACCGAAGAAGGTTTCAAAAAAATATTTGCTGACTCGCCCCTTAAACGGTCCAAATATCAGGGCATACGCAGGAATCTGAGTTTTTTGAAAGAGAAAAATGCAAATGTGAAAATGTGAAAAATGTGAAAATGTGCTAATGTGTAAATGTGCTAATAAAATCCGGTTGCACATTTACATATTTAAACATTTTCACATTTTCACATTTTTCACATTTTTACATTTTTACATTTTTCACATTTACACATTATGAATAAAGTTTCACTCAGCCAACGAGACCAACAGGTGATCTGGCACCCTTATACCCAGCATCAGCATTCCGGCATGCCCATTCCCGTCATTCGTGGTGAAGGAGCGCTGCTATTTGATGATGCAGGTAATTCCTACATAGATGCCATCAGCAGCTGGTGGGTGAATATTCATGGCCACGCTAATCCTTACATCGCAAGCAAGATTTATCAGCAGGCTTTGCATCTGGAACACGTGATCTTTGCCGGGTTCACCCATGAACCCGCAGTTCAGCTTGCAGAACGACTTCTGAAAATCCTACCAGGCAATTTTGAAAGGATTTTTTACTCAGATAATGGATCCACGGCTGTGGAGGTTGCCATCAAAATGGCCATTCAATACTGGAAGAACAAGGAGATTCCGGGAAGAAATAAGATTCTGGCTTTTCGCCACGCTTATCACGGCGACACATTCGGCGCCATGAGCGTTAGCGGGCGCGGCCTTTTTACCGAAGCTTTTCAGGATTTCTTATTCGATACACTCTTCCTCGATACGCCAGATGGCCAACATTTGCAGGACGCAACTAGTTTTATCGAATCACACGCTTCTGAAATTGCATGTTTCATCTATGAGCCATTATTGCAGGCGGCGGGCGGAATGAGAATCTATTCGGCCAGCGGTCTGGATGCCCTTCTCAAAACAGCCAGGGAAAATAATATCCTCTGCATTGCCGATGAAGTACTGACTGGATTCGGAAGAACAGGTCGTTTTTTTGCAAGCGAATCCCTTTCTTATCAGGCTGATATCCTATGCCTCAGCAAGGGCCTTACCGGAGGTACCATGGCGCTGGGCGCGACTGCCTGCACGCAGGAAATTTTCAATGCATTTCTGAGCGATGACCGCAGGCGAACCTTTTTTCACGGGCATTCCTATACTGCTAATCCCATTGCCTGTGCTGCCGGTCTTGCCAGCCTGGACCTGCTGGAAAAGAAAACCTGTATCAGGCAAATAAACACGATTTCAGAAAAAAACGAACAATTCTTAAAGAGCAAACTTGCCCTTGTTGACCCGGCAATCGTAATAAATCCCCGGGCAATCGGAACCGTACTTGCATTTGAAATTCAAACCAGCCGGCATGAATACATCAACCAATCCGCTGACCTTATCCGGAACGAAGCGCTTAAACAGGGGATCTATCTGCGCCCCCTGGGCAATACGGTCTACATCATGCCACCTTATTGCATAACGGACGCGGAACTGGAAAAAATATATGAATTTCTTCTCTCCGTGCCTGGTCTCTTCAGGGGAAACTAACGCGAATGGGCATTCTCCATCACATTCCGCAGGTTAACAAGCGAATGTTCCATCAGGGGACCCAATTCCTTATCATAATACATACTTGCAAGCTTTTCCCAGGGATACCAGTGAAGATGAAATTCCAGATTCCATTGAACAACCACCTCGCCATGGTCTTCGAAGAATATATAGTTTCCCAGAAAAGATTTTGCGGAACCACCCTCCCATTTCGTAATAACGGAATCAGCAGTTTTCCTCAGGAGATATACTTTCAGGTCTGTTGAATTTATATGGTTTGAATCACCTCGCCTTGTATTCATATTTCCCGAATTCGTCCGGCGGCGAACTTGAATCAGTTCATTCCATTTTATCCAGGTTCTCAGATCTCCCACCTCTTTCCACACAGAATCCTTCGGTGCGTTTATCCGGACAATACGGGTGATGGACATGTCTGCCGGGAATAAGGCAAAAAGAAAAATAACAACCCCAAACAGGATGATCACGCTGGCAATGATCAGTTTCAAATTGAATGATTAGGAAATGTAAAAAATATTATTCCCACTTAAATGTCTTGATGGCAACTACATAGATCGCGACCCCCCAGATAAGTAAGATCCCGATTTGCTTCCCGCAATCCATAAGAGAAGCGCCTTCGAATGCCACATTGCGGAGGGCGTCGTTTAATTGTTTCAACGGCAAAATCTCACAGAAAGACTGCAGCCATTTTGGAAAAGCTTCCGTGGAAAAAAAAGTGCCTCCAAGGAGGAACTGGGGAAGTGTAAACAAATTGGCAAAGGGCGGAATGGAGCTTTCATTCTTTGAAACGCTGCTGATGATAAAACCGAAACCCATAAAAACAATCAGCCCGATTAAACTAAGCGCAAGCATATTTAGAAAAGTTACCCATCCATCCACCAGCGTAAAATTGAAAAGGTAGCGGCCCGCTGTAATGATAACTATTGCCGTCATTAATTGAAATGTTACCCTGCTGAGGCCCTCCCCGAATACAATATTTTTCCTGTTGATCGGCGTTGCGAAAAATCTTTTGAGAACGAGGTTCTGCCGCAGATTAAAAAAGACGAAAGCAACTCCAAAAACGGCAGCACTCAGGAGCGAGAATCCAAGCATGCCCGGCAAAATAAAATCAATCATTCTATATTCACGTCCCTGCACCTGGGGCAGTTCCTCAACGCTGAACATTTTGTACTGATCAGGGATTTTTTTTTCTTCCAGGATCTGAATCGTCTGAGCCAATGCCATTTTTAGGATCGGATACTTATCTGCCGAAGCGGAAGAACTCCGGGTTTTAATTTTGTATTGTGTAAACCCCATTCCGGAGGCGGAAGAATCCAGGGAAACGACGGCGGCAATTCTCCCCTTTTCCAGGTCCACGCGGATGGATGCGGTATCCTTTTCTGATTTCAGCTGTACAATGCTGGAACCCAGCAAAGCACGAATCACATAGTTCGATGTATCCTTTGGATTTTTTAAAGCAATATCAACGGAAGGACCACTGCCTCCGATAAAGCCAAAAACGAGAATAAAGACCAGCGGGAAACCCAGGCTGAAAATTACTGCGGAAGGACTGCGGAAAATGGCACGCAGACTTGCGCGGGTAATGGCTAGCATGGCCCTGAATTGATTATAGGGGCGATTCATGAAAAAAATTCAGTGTTTATAAAGTCCATTATTGTAAGATGGTCAATTCGAAAGGCAGGCGCGTTTGCGGAACCATATTAATGGATTGCAGGTATGTCATGGATTTATACCATTTTAAACCCTCAGTACCGAAATCCGCACGGATAGATTTTGCTTTGATCGATTCATTGTAGTCATTGAGCAACAGGTCCAGGAAACTCTTAGGCTCAGGAAACTCCCTTAAACGATAGTCCTTTGTTTTAGCCAGTCGTGCAGCGCAGTCAATGGCATTTTGAATACCTCCGATCTCATCCACCAGCCCGAGTTTCAAAGCCTCCTTGCCGCCCCATACCCTGCCTTGGGCAATACTGTCGACATAATTAATATCCTTTTTTCTGCCTTCCGAAACCCGGGATTTGAAATCATGATAGATACTATCCACATCATTCTGAAAAAATCTTTTTTGCATCGGTGTCAGCGGTTGAAACAGCGTGATGGCATCGGGATCCTTTGCTGTTTGAACCTGATCGAAAGTAACACCCAGTTTATCTTTGAAAAATGATTGTGTATTAAAGATCATACTGAACACGCCGATTGAACCGGTAATCGTCATAGGGTCCGCAAAAATACTGTCTGCGTTGCAGGATAAATAATATCCGCCGGAAGCAGCAACATCTCCAAAACTTATAACAACGGGTTTGGATGCTTTGGCCAGGGTCAGTTCCCTCCAGAGGTTCTCACTCACCAATGCAGAGCCGCCTCCTGAATTGATGCGCAGCACGATGGCTTTGATGTCTTTATCCATCCTTGCTTTCCGGATCATATTCCTGTACGCGTCTTCGCCAATTTCCTGCTGATCGTTTTTACCTGAAACAATATTTCCCTCAGCATAGATAAGTGCAATCCTGTCTTTTCCTGATGCCTTCATACTTGTTTTAACTGACTCAAAATACTTTCCCAGCGGAACAAAATTAATTTCGTTTATGGATCGGGCTTTCACTCTCTGCAGTATTTCATCAAATACCTCGTCATTGTACCTTGCACCATCGACCAGTTTGAATTCGATGGCCTCTGATGCATGCCTGATTAATTGCTGATCAACGCAGCGACGGAGGGTTGCCGTATCCTGATTACGGGCCGCTGCCGTTTGCTCCAGTACATGATTATAAATTCCTCCAAGCAGTTCGGTAAGCTGCAGGCGGTTGGCATCAGTCATTTTCACCGCGCGCAGCGGCTCCGTGGCGCTCTTGAATTTACCCGCATAAAAAATCTCCGGTTGAATTTCCAGTTTGTCGAGACTCCCCTTAAAGAATGTCATCATACTGGTAAGGCCACGCCATTCCAATCCGCCTTTCGGATTGCAATAAATCCGGTCCGCCACACTTGCCAGATAGTATGCCTTTAGCGAGATCACATCACCATAAGCATAGATGAATTTGTGTGATTTCTTGAAATCGATCAGCGCATTCCGGATCTCTTCCGTGGTACCGAATCCATTTACATTGGAACCTGCCTTGATATATATTCCCCGGACAGCACTGTCGGATTTTGCATAATGGATGAGCCGGATCACATCATAAACTCCCGGTGTATTGTACCGGGTATCACTTAAATTCGCCAGTGGGTCTTCCACCGGCTTCTCTCCAAATGACTGGCTCAGGTCAAGAACCAGTACGGCATTATTACCCGTCTCTTCATGCTGGGCGGTGGCAATGCTGCTGATATACCCCACTGTGAAAAATAAAAGGATCACCACAAAAGCAATCAATGCGAGCAGGCTCGCAAGAAATATTTTAAAAAAGCTTCGCATGCGCTTCCTGTTTATATGATTTAAATTTAAAGATCTTTGATCCGGATAAACAAATCAACCATGAATAAGGTCTATCTCTTGATCGGTGGAAATGAGGGGAACAGATTTCTTCATATGCAGCAGGTTCGCGCAAATATAGAACATATTTGCGGTGCCATAGAACAAGTTTCATCCGTTTATCAAACAGCTCCCTGGGGAAAATCGGACCAGCCAGATTTCCTGAACCAGGCGCTGCTCATAGATTCCAGCCTGTTACCACACGAACTGCTGAATGCGATATTGTCCATTGAAAAAAAAATGGGCAGGATAAGAACTGTTAAGAACGCTGCGCGTATAATAGATGTGGATATACTTTTTTATAACCGGGAGATCATATCCGAGCCCGACCTGAAGATTCCACATCCCCGCATTGCGGAAAGGAGATTCGTGCTGGCGCCCCTGAACGACATTGCACCTGAGTATGTACATCCTGTTCTTGGAAAAACGGTGCAGATGCTGTTCCGGGAATGTACGGATACCCTGGCGGTAAAAAAAATATGAAGGGACAGGGATAGTCGATCTGGATTCCGGATATTTACAGCTTCAATGAACTATCATTTTATTGCGGTAGAAGGGAATATCGGGGCGGGGAAAACAACGCTCGCTCACCTGCTGGCACGGCACTTTAATTCAAGGCTGATCCTCGAAGCCTTTGCTGAAAATCCCTTTCTTCCTAAGTGTTACGAAAACCCCAAACAGTATGCCTTCCCCCTGGAGCTTTTTTTTATGGCGGAACGGTATAAACAATTAAAAGAGCTTGTACATACCAAAGATCTCTTTCAAAGCGTAACAATCTCCGATTATATATTCAGCAAGTGTCTGCTCTTTGCTAAAGTGAATCTGCCCGATGAAGAGTTTCACCTATACCAGAAATTATTTGATATCATCTACCAGCAACTGGTTCAGCCTGACCTGCTGATCTTTTTGCATTCACCGGTTAACCAACTGCAGAAGAATATCCGAAAACGCAATCGCGTGTACGAGCAATCTATTGCGGATGACTATCTTTTCCGTTTGCAGGAAACCTATACAAGTTATATCCGGCAGCATAATATCAAAACCCTGTTCATTGATGCTTCTCAGGCCGACTTCCTCGGCAATGAAAAGCATTTTCAGATCATCCTCGATGCCCTTGACATGGATTATGCACCAGGGCAGCACTATTTCACTTTGCCGTGACCGGGTTACAATATCTTTGCTGACAATGGAAAATGAGTCGTTAATTTCCTCTCCGCTGGAGGCCGTCCGGATTGTTGAATTCCGGAATCTGGTTATCGGCCGTTTTTTATTTATCATGGGATTGCGCATGATGAGCACCCTGGTGGGATGGTGGATTTACAACCTCACCAATGCTCCCTTTGCAATCGGGATCGTTGGCCTTTCCGAATTTATACCAGCTGTTTCTTTTGCCCTTTATGCGGGTCATGTGATTGACCTCAGCGAAAAACGAAACATGCTGCTGCTCGGCGTATCATTATACGGACTTGCTGCCATGCTCCTGCTCATACTATCGAGCCGGATCGGCAGTCATCATTTCCAGCCCCATGCCATAGCATTGCTGATCTATCTCATCATCTTCGGTACAGGCGTGGTCCGCTCCTTTACCGGACCCATTTTCAATGTGGTGCTTGCGCAGGTGGTCCCGAAAAGGCTTTTACAAAATGCCACTACATGGAACCAGGGGGCCTTTCTTTCTGCATCAGTGACAGGTCATGCCCTCGGCGGTTTCCTTATTGCAGGATTGGGAAATACAGGAACGCTAACGGTGGTTTTCATTCTGGTATTCTCCGCCTTTGCCGTATTGTTCACCTTAAAGCCAAAACCATCGCTGAATGAAAGGGGTGAGAAAAAAACATGGGACAGTGTCAAGGAAGGACTGGCATTTGTTTTTCGAACCCGTGAGCTGCTCGGTGCCATTTCGCTGGATTTATTTGCCGTGCTTTTTGGTGGCGCAGTGGCGATGGTACCTGTATATGCCCGGGATATTTTGAAAGTAGGCGCCCAGGGATTCGGCTTTCTGAATGGAGCATCAGATATGGGATCCATCTGTATCGTTGCTATCTTAACGCTTTTTCCTCTCAGGCGCAAACAGGGAAAGAAATTAATGCTGGCCGTTGCCGGTTTTGGGATCTGCATTATCATTTTTGGAATTTCCAGACTCTTCTGGCTTTCTTTTGGCGTCCTGCTTTTGAGCGGGATACTGGACGGGATCAGCGTGGTGACAAGAGGAACCATCATGCAATTGAAAACGCCTGACCATATGCGCGGCCGGGTAATGAGCGTAAACTCCATGTTCATCAACTCCAGCAACGAACTCGGTCAGTTTGAAAGCGGCGTCATGGCTAAACTGATGGGCGTTGTACCCTCCGTGGTCTTCGGTGGCTGCATGACCCTGCTGGTGGTGATCACTACCTGGTTCCGCGCCCCTTCATTGAGGAAAATGGAATATTAAAATCCTGATTTCTTTATTGAAAATCCAGCATTCAAGCCTAACTTAACACAAACATCTGCTAATGAACCGCCGCTCATTTGTAAGAAACGCCAGCTTCTCATTTGGCGCAATACCTTTGCTGGGAAAAGACTGGATAACAGAATTTATGCAGGAAAATCCGTATAAGATGCGCATGCTGCGCAATGATGTAGGCATATTTACAGAGAAAGGAGGCACCATTGCCTATTATATTTCCAAAAAAAATATTGCCGTGGTCGACGCGGAATTTCCAGAACAATCCAAACACCTGATTGATGCACTTCAGAAAGATCCGGGCAAGCCATTCGAAATCCTGATCAACACGCACCATCACATGGATCACACCGCCGGAAATATTTCTTTCAAAGGAATTGTAAGCCATGTGGCAGCGCACAGCAATTCACTGATAAACCAGCAGCGCGCAGCTAAAGAACAAAATAAGGAAGATCAGCAATTGTATCCCGATCTCACTTACGGCGATACCTGGGAGTACAAAAAACTGAAAGAAAAAATCAATACCTATTACTTCGGGCCGGCCCACACCAACGGCGACAGCATCATTCATTTTCCCCACGCCAACATTGCGCATATGGGTGATCTTGTTTTCAACCGCCGATGGGCTTTTATTGACCGCACTTCAGGCGCTTCAACTAAAAACTGGATTTTAGTTTTAGAAAAGGCCCAACAACTTTTCGACAAAGACACATTATTCATATTTGGCCATGCCTTTGATCCTGTTAAGGTCACCGGTTACAAAGATGATCTCAAAGCAATGCAGGATTATCTCTCCAATTTATTGGATTATGTCACCAAACAAATCAAAGCGGGTAAACCTAGGGAGGAGATTATTAAGTCCACCTCAATTCCCGGTGTTACCGAATGGCAGGGTGACGGCATTGACCGCGGATTGCAGGCAGCATATGACGAATTGGTCCAGGGCATCATTTAGATTTCTCCATCAGTCCTTCCATTACCGATACCACGATCGGGCAGAACTCGCTGTTTTTCAATGTAAGCTTTGGTCTTTTCAGGAGCACATCTTCGTCTGTAAAAGGAAAACGGCGGCAATCTGACGGCCGGTCATCATAAATGCTGCAACGGTTATCACTGCTCAGAAAAGCACAGGGAACCGAGCGAACAACATAGTCCCCATCCTCATCTATGCGCAAATACTTTTCAATGAAAGCGCCTTCCTTCATCTGCAGTTTTTTGGAGATCCGCTTAATATCCGGTGTCTTAAACCGGGGTGAATACCTCTTACAGCAATTTGCGCATTTCAGGCAGTCAATTTCCCGAAAGGCTTTTTCATGCAAGTCCGGAATTTGATCCAATATCCTGTTCTTATCGGCCTTTTCCAGAAAATTCTTATAGTCTTTCCTGTGATCTGCAGAGATCTTTTCCCAATTCTGGATCGTAATTGTTAAACGGTTAAACATGTTGAACAAGTTAGTTATTTTTGCCAATGGCCGGCACGATCCAAGAGCAATTCCTTATCCTCATCAGCACGCCTTTGTATGCTATTATCATCGGCCTGGAACTTTTATTGAGCCATTTTCAGCACCGCAGGTTGTATAAGCTGAAAGATACTGCCGCGAATGTTTACCTGATGCTGCTGAATGCCACGATTGATCTTTCCTTCCGGGTGATCTATGTAGCCATATTGGTTCATCTGTACGATCATAAACTAATCGCCTGGAATCTGCGTATCAGCTATTGGGTGCTACTCATACTCGGGGAGGATTTTTTATATTACTGGCTGCACCGGTTTGATCATGAAGTCAGATTATTCTGGGCGGTTCATGTCACACATCATTCGTCTGACCAGATGAATTTCACGGTTGGTTTCCGCTCATCCGTATTCCAACCCCTGTACCGTTTCCTGTATTTTATGCCACTGGCCTGGCTGGGATTCAAGCCCCTCGATATTATTTTTATTTATTCCGCTACCCAGATATGGGGAATTTTCGTTCATACGGAACTGATCAGAAAAATGGGATGGCTGGAATACATCATCGTAACGCCTTCCCATCACCGGGTGCATCATGCTTCCAATCCCAGGTATCTTGATAAGAACATGGGTATGTTCCTGATCGTATGGGATCAGTTGTTTGGCACTTTTCAGCCCGAGCTTCCCGATGAGGAATACCAGGAAAAAAAATATGGTCTTACGAAACCGCTGGAAAAATCAACGCCTGGTAACCTGGTTTTTCATGAGTGGAGAGAAATCTGGAAAGACATTAACCGGAGCGATATATCCTGGCGCCAAAAGTGGAATTACATGTTCGGCCCGCCGGGCTGGAGCCACGATGGGAGCCGAAAGACAAGCCGCCAACTGCAGGAAAATGAGTTGGAACACCCCAGGGTCTGCCAGGATCCTGCCTGAGAAATCCTTCACTTAACCATAAGCGAATGAAAATTTTATGATGGTATGAATCATATTAACTTTGCGCATCTTTTTGATACATTATCATCCGTAATATGAATTTATTTGAAAAACAGGTGAATGAGTTTGCCCACCGGCACATCGGCTCCAATGAATCGGAAACCAGGCAGATGCTCAGGCAGATCGGCGTAAAATCGCTTGACGAACTCATTGACAAAACCATTCCCGATAGTATCCGGATTCCCAAACCCCTGCAGGTGACAAGGCCCCTGAGTGAATTCGAATATCTCCGTTTGCTCCGGGAACTCGCTGCTCAAAACAAGGTCTTTAAGAATTATATCGGACAGGGTTATTACGACACCATTACGCCCAGCGTGATCCTGCGGAATCTATTTGAAAACCCAGGATGGTACACCCAATATACGCCTTACCAGGCCGAAATCTCCCAGGGGCGGCTGGAGAGCCTGCTGAATTTTCAAACCGTCGTGAGCGACCTGACGGCTCTTCCAATTGCGAATGCATCTCTGCTCGATGAAGGAACGGCGGCTGCAGAAGCAATGATCATGTTTTTCAATCAGAAGAATAAAGATCATCAGCACGTGTCCGTTCCTAAATTTTTTGTGGACCGTGCTATTTTTAAACAAACATATGATGTGGTGGCCACCCGGGCTGAACCGCTCGGAATCGAACTCGTGAAAGGTTATTACGGAGATGCTCAATTAAATTCAACTTATTTCGGTGCCATCGTGCAATATCCCGATGCCGGTGGAAACATAAATGACTACCGCTCATTTATCCGACAAGCTCATGACGCAGGCGCTTTTGTTGTAATGGCAACCGACTTGCTTGCACTGACACTGCTTATACCTCCCGGGGAACTCGGAGCAGATGCAGCGGTAGGCAGCGCACAGCGATTCGGAGTTCCGATAGGATTCGGCGGACCGCATGCTGCATTCTTTGCAGCAACTGAGGATTTTAAACGCGCCATTCCCGGAAGGATAATTGGTGTGAGCGTGGATGCGCAGGGAAACCGTGCGCTCCGCATGGCACTGCAAACCCGCGAACAACATATCAAGCGCGAAAAAGCCACTTCTAATATCTGTACTGCTCAGGCCTTGCTTGCCAATATGGCGGCCATGTATGCAGTGTACCACGGTCCGGCAGGACTAAAGAATATCGCCTCACGCATCAGCATACTTGCACATGGATTGCGCCAGGGAATTATCGCGCTGGGATTTGAAACGCCGCATGCGCACTTTTTCGATACCATCGAAGTCCTGGATGCAGATACAAAAAAGCTGCGGCAAATTGCTGAATCCAGACAAATGAATCTATCTTATGGAGAAAATGAAAAACTGACTATTTCCCTTGACGAAAGCAGCACCAGGCAGGATGTTTTGGATATACTTTCTGTATTCGCGCAATCAAAAGACCTGGACGAAGCAGCAACTGTTTTTGAATTGGATGGTCTTCAGGAAAATATACCGGTCACCCTTAAACGAAGTTCAGATTTCCTGACCCATCCCGTTTTTAATTCCCACCATAGCGAGACGGAAATGATGCGTTACCTGAAGCAATTGGAAAACAAGGACCTTTCCTTAAACACGTCCATGATTCCCCTCGGGTCCTGCACCATGAAACTCAATGCAGCAACTGAACTGATCCCGGTCAGCTGGCCGGAATTCAGCAGGATTCATCCTTTTTCCCCCCCGGATCAATGGAGAGGCTACCGCCAGATCATTCAGGAACTGGAAACCTGGTTGGCCACGATCACTGGGTTTGCAGCGGTCTCCCTTCAACCCAACAGTGGCGCCCAGGGCGAATATGCCGGTTTACTTGCCATCCGTGCCTACCATGCGGCGCACAACCAATCCCACCGCCAGGTGATGCTGATCCCCATTTCCGCACACGGAACTAATCCGGCAAGTGCAGTGATGGCCGGGATGAAAGTGATAGTTGTAAAAAGTGATGAGGAAGGACATATTGATATAGCTGACCTGAAGTCTAAGCTGGAACAGTATAAAAATGAACTTGCCGGATTAATGGTTACTTATCCGTCCACCCATGGTGTTTTTGAAGAAGGGATCACGGAGATCTGCCATCTGATTCATGAAAGTGGTGGTCTTGTTTATATGGACGGTGCCAACATGAATGCGCAGGTGGGCTTAACAAGTCCGGGATTTATCGGAGCAGATGTTTGTCATCTTAACCTGCATAAAACTTTTTCGATACCGCATGGCGGCGGAGGACCCGGAATGGGACCGATCTGCGTTAACGAAAAACTCAGGAATCATTTGCCCGGACATTGGATTAATTCCAATCATGGCGCGGCCGGCCCTGTGAGCGCAGCGCCTTTTGGCTCGGCCAGCATATTACTGATCAGCTATGCATATGTCAAATTACTTGGATCCTCAGGAATTGCCACATCCACCCGTTACGCCATACTGCATGCAAATTATATGAAGTCGAGATTGGAAACCTATTACCCGATTCTTTATTCGGGGCCGAACAATACCTGTGCCCACGAATTTATCGTTGACCTGCGACCATTCAAGGCACAGACAGGCATTGATGCCGAAGACGTGGCCAAGCGGTTGATGGACTACGGATTTCACGCCCCCACGATCAGCTTCCCCGTTCCGGGAACGATGATGATCGAGCCAACTGAAAGCGAAGACAAATCGGAGCTCGACCGGTTCTGCGACGCAATGATCGCTATTTACCAGGAGATCGAGGAAGTTGCCAGCGGGAAAATGGACCGGAACGATAATCCATTAAAACACGCTCCGCATACCCAGTCCATAATATGTGCAGATGAATGGAATCATGCTTATAGCCGGCGAAAAGCGGCATTTCCCCTGGATTTCATCAATACAAATAAGTTCTGGCCCTCGGTTGCCCGGATCAATAATACGTATGGCGACAGAAACCTGGTTTGCACCTGTGAACCAGTGGGGGCATATGCGGAGGAAAATGTGAAGGGCAAATTTTCAAATTCCTCTACTGCCCAATAATCGCCGGAATCGGTTCAAGTATTTTCCGCACCTTGCGGTTTATCCTAAACCGTTTGGCATAGATAAGCCTGTAGTTTCCGGCGGTTATACCGTACCGGTAGTCCGAGACTCCTCCTTTGACGTTTAATCGAGTGCTTACCCAGAGTGCACTTAAACACCAATTATCGTTGTTATATCCCACGCCCAGGTGAATAATATCATTGGGTGTGAAGTCGAACCGATCCCCATATTTTCCCGTAGAAGCAGACCTTTCCCTGGAATACCGGAAAGCCAGGTTAACCGTGCCAGAAGCCAATGCAAAGAAATGTTGCCTGATCACTAACGTATATCCATATCCGATCCCGGGTCCGATTTCGAAAAAATGGAATTTGTTTATATTCCCTTTATAATAATTTGAATCCAGGATGTATGGCACAAGCACACTATCTCCGCGGATGGCTCCGTAGTATATTTCGCCTCCCAGTAATATTGCTCCTGCGGATTTTTTCTGCCACTCGTTCTGTAACAATCCGGCCTGGTAAGAAAATCGCCTTTCATTAAGACTTTTGTAAAAAGCAACGCCGAAAACATCGAGCTCCAGATCCGGCCGCTTATAATAATCTTCACCGGGAGGTGCGGCATATCCTTTCGGCGTGAGATAGTATCCCTTGTAAAATTCACCCAGGATGTCTACATTCCAGTCACGGGCATAAAAATGGCCCTGCAGGTCAAGGTATCGGGTTTTGCCCCTGATTTCCTTTGGATTGAAACGGTTCACTCCGATTCCTATATTCAGGGTAAATGCATGGTAAGTGGCTCCAATCCCCACATTCAGGGTGGTATTGGGAGAATAATTGAATTTGGGGAAAGGGCCGGCTGAGGCAAACCGCAACACGGTGTACTTCCTGGAAAGGTATGCACGCGCAGTCACCCGGTCGCGATAGGTAACATAATATGTAGAGTCATGATCGTGTAAAGGCAATTGTGCGCGGGCAACGGAAAAACCGATTGAAAATAAAAAAAAGAAAAGCGGACATTTCTTAACCATCCTTCTTCATTTTTTCTGGAACAGGAAATCCATCAACAACCATATTTTGCTCTTTACATTTTCCCGGCCTCTACATGGTCATGTAAGCGCTGAAGTTCCACAACTGTCGTTCTTCCATTTTCGCTTTCATGATACATCTGAACAAACTTCCTATCAAAGAAAATTTCTTCATATGTATAGGATGTGCGCTGCTGAACGATATTGGAGTATACATCGTCAAATCCCCTCACCGAAACATAGAGTTCCACATCCGCCTTTTTGAGATCCTCCGCTTTATAATCGTTCAGTGGGCTTTTTTCATTCAGGGGATGCACGACTGTCCAGTTCATTGGTAAACTTTCCACACGGCTTCTTTCCAGATCGAGCTCATAGAATTTATATATCAGTTTACCGTCATCTTCAAGCTGCATGGCCACATTCACTCTGATTTCCAGATTGGTGAGGGTATGGTGATCCTTGAATGAGGCAAAGCGGAACATCAGTCCTTTGCCATTATGGTAGGGGCTGATCAGGGCGTTCTTACTAAATACCAGAAAAGCCCTGGGTTTTGAAAACCTTCCGTATAATAGACTTGTTGCCACTGCAAAGGACAAGAATCCCATCATGGACTCGATCGCCGCAACTGCATTCGCCGCAGTTCCGACCGGGTTCACCCTGCCGTATCCTACCGTCGTAAATGTCTCTGTGCTGAAAAAAAACATTTCTTTAAAAATTCCCGGACCTGTAGTAGGTTCTATTCCCTGAAATTGTCCTTTGCCGATAACCAGGTAGATCCAGGCAAAAACGAAATTGATCCCCAGATAAAAAAGAAAAATAGATCCGAAGAATTTCCCGACAGACATATTCAGCATGGTATAATACAGGCTGAATCTATCCAGAAAAGGAACTCCCTCTTTTCGCACGTTGAAACTTCCGTCCCGGTTCACAAAACGGCCCCCATAGTTATCCGGATTTGTACCGAACCCCGTATCGTCGTTTGCCCTCAGGTGAAGATGCCTCCTTTCGGTTGCCATCATATAAAATTTCAGGCAAATCTAAAACAAAGGCCGGTTTCAGCGACAAATGCTTATCGGGAACGGTAAGGCATTAATTCCGGATCTTTCTGCAAAAAAAATAGCCCTGAAGATTTTCATCCTCAGGGCCTGCCCTCAGTTACCGCCTCACATATTTATGCCGGACGAGGAATGCCAAAAACCTTTCTCATGGTTTTGCCATCTCTCTTCCAACGAATCCGGTTTATTACCCTGCCAATATTTATTTTCTATGCCAAACAATTCCCGTTTAGCGCTCCACCCGTTCCGTGCGTAGTTTATCCATCAGCGCCTGAAAGTCTGTTATTTCTTAACCCCTGAAATAGCCTGAATAGAGTCCAGATGTTTTTCTAATACAGGCAAAGTGGTGGAAGCAAAGGATTTTATGGTGGAATCAGAACAGTTGTCAGCGCATTTTCTGAATTCAGCAATATCCTTTTTATGATCATCCAGCATCATATCCACATATGCCTTATCGAATGCCTTTCCCTTTTTCATTTTCAATTTATCGATTTCTTTCCGGGCATCATTACTTACAGAATCCGGCAAAGTGATATTCAGGGATGTGGCAATACTCTTCAGGTTGTCATTTGCAGCAGAGTGATCCTTAACCATCATGGCTCCAAAATCCTTGACGCGCTGACTTACTCCTTTTTCCTCCGCTACTTTTCCAAGTTCCACCTCCATCATTCCTCCGTTTGCTGCCGCAACGGCAAAATCAGAAGCATCTTTCTGAACGGGCTGAACCTCTTTATTTACAGTCTTTGCGCTGTCGACAGCATCCTGGGAGCTTGTTGCCGAATTACTATTACAGCCCTGGGCAACAAACAAGCCAGTCATCAGCAACAAACCAAAAAGTTGTGATTTCATAATATTAATTTTAATGATTGATATCATATATATTCAAACAGCAAGCCATCCTGTTTGGGTTTAAATCGGGGCATTTTTTCGGAAATTTGGGTATAAATAGCAACAAAAATCACTTTAAAGGAATTGTTAAAGTATTTATTGCCATTTTCGTGTACCGGCTTTGCAAACAAAGATTCAATGTTCTAATTTTATATAATGACAACCCAGTTAAACAATCCCGGAACACGGGAAGAAAACCTGGCAGATATAGATTTGCTTACGGACACAGACGAGCCGTATAGTCTGATCGTATGGAATGATGAAGTGAACAGCTTTGACTGGGTCATTCAGACCCTGGTTGAGATTTGCGGACACACGACTGAACAGGCTGAACAATGTGCTATGATCATTCATACCCAGGGAAAATATGGCGTCAGGCGCGGAAGCTATGAGGAATTGAAACCTATGTGTGATGCCATTACAGAACGGGGCATTGGCGCTACCATCGAAGTACTCTCCACTTCCTGATCGGGAAAACCTTTTCTTTCTTCAACAAATCAACCCCTCAGAAGAATGCCTTTATACGTTCTGGATAAGGATTTAATATTCCCTCCTGCCGAACTTGCGGACGAAGACGGACTTTTGGCCATAGGCGGTGACCTTTCTGTGGAAAGGTTGCTGGAGGCTTATCGTCATGGAATTTTCCCATGGTATGAGAACAACTATATTCTATGGTGGTGTCCGCATCCACGGTTTGTATTGTTTCCAGGCGAACTCAAAATAAGTAATAGCATGAAGCAGGTATTGAAGAAGGAGGAATTTGAATTCCGCATCAACAGTAATTTCATTGGCGTGATCAGTCAATGCAAAAGTATTTCCCGGCGCGGCCAGGAAGGCACCTGGATTACGGAAGATATGCGGAACGCATATATAAACCTTCATCTGCGGGGCTACGCGCATAGCGCTGAAGCCTGGAAGGATGGAGAACTTGCGGGCGGCCTTTACGGCATCCGTATGGGAAATCTTTTTTTTGGCGAAAGCATGTTCAGCAAAGTGAGCAATGCAAGCAAATTCGCATTTATCAAATTCGTTCAGCAATTAGAATCCGAGGGTGCTGAGTTGATCGATTGCCAGGTTTACACTGCACACCTGGAAAGCCTTGGAGCGAGGATGATTCCGCGGGAAGAGTTTTTGAAATATGTGGAAGCGTTGAGGAAAAGTTGATGGTTGATAGTAGATGGTTGATGGAATTTATGTTTGAATTCGAGCATGGGAGAGTCATCAACCATCAACTATCAACCATTAATAATTACACCCTGACCCTCATAATAAAGCCGCTTCCCCGGCCACTTCTCAGCATACTGATAAACGAGACCCCGCATATAATCATTTTCAGGATATTTTGTAAGATGTTCTTTCAGCAATTCCATACTGCTTATTTGAATTTCTTTATCGAGATATCCCATGCCATATAGCTGGCCATTTTCTATAATCACGTAGCTGTCTTCTGTGGCATTTCTCCCTTTGTCCCGGATGACAAAAGAAGGCAGCATTTTATTTAAAGAATCCAGCGCCTGCTGAACACGGTGATTGTAGGTGTAAGGATCTTCCTTCTGCAGGCATGCACCCGAACAGTATTGGTCCCGGACCCCGTCGCAGGGCCCTTCTCCCTGTTGAATAAAGCAAAGCCTGGCACAAAGCCGGAACTGCTGAACGAGCCTGCTGATCAGCTGCCATCCTTCGAAAATCCCATTAAAATTATAATGGGAATGAAGATGAGGTCTTTTCTTTTCAATAGTGATGCGCGTGTATCCATTACGGTCCTCATAAGTATATAGTCCGAAGGACTGCTCAAATCGCTTCAGACTGGAGTTGTATTTGGGCCAGAGACGCTTGATTTCCACGCATTCGAAAAGAAAAGCCATCAGTTCAGTACCTGATTCCTGCCAGCTGACGGAAAAAATATTGCGGAGGAATTCCTGTTTGCGAAGCCCGGGATGGTTATTTGAGAAATGGCTGCAAACCCGGCTACGCAGGTTTTTTGCCTTACCTACATAGATCACCTTTCCCTTCTGGTCATGGAAATAATATACACCGGAGGTATAGGGAAGGGAGGCGATCTGTTCCCCGGGCAGATTCGGAGGAAGGTATTGCTCCCTGCCCCTTCCCTGAAGCATATGCTGTACATGACCCTGGGAATCGCGCATTAAGATTCGCTCAAAAAGTTTCAAAGTGGCATCGGCATCACCTCCGGCACGATGCCGGTTTTCCAGCGGGATACCAAGTTCCCGGCATAATTTCCCCAGACTGTACCCCGGCAGGCCCGGAAATACTTTCCGGCTAAGCCGAACGGTACATAGCTTTTTAACCTGGAAGGCGAAACCGGCAGCTTCCAGATGAAACTTTATAAAGGAATAATCGAAATTCACATTGTGGGCAATGAAAACGGCGTCCTTAAGCAATCCATATACCCGCCCGGCGACCTCGGAAAATAGCGGGGCTTCCGCTGTCATCCCCTCATGAATTCCGGTAAGCACCTGGATATACCGTGGGATGGGCATTTGGGGATTCACCAGGCTTTCAAAACGATCCACGATCTTATTTCCATCGAAAAGCACAATAGCCAATTCAGTGATGCCGTTATTAGCGGCGTAACTGCCCGTTGTTTCAATATCTACAATCGCATACATAACCGGTAGTCTCCAATGCCAGATTTGCTAATAAAGTTAGGAATAATCACCCTTCAGTTACCAATTCATTCTTCCGTTTTTTTGATATTGTTTGATTCGTACCCTTTGAAAGCACCCTGAAATCTATCCTTATGTTAATATTTCACCTTTTAAATTCATCTCCATGAAACACATGCACGCTATTCATGTAGGGGAAGAAACGACATTGGCCGCCATTATTGCGGTCCTGTACTTCTGCTCCATCATGCTATTTGCCTATGTCTTTACCCTTACATGAACCAAGCTTCTCAACGATCCGTTAACTCTGGCCAGCCGCCGGAGTTTTCCTTTTTATTGGGGAAATATGGGGAAATTATTGCAAATTTTTCTTTGCAAACACTAGCACTGCTCAGAAAAACGATTTATATTTGTTTTGGTGTTATGGTCTGCCTGCCGTAATATTTATTCCAATGGCACCCTCCTGATTCGTACGAGAAACCTACCCTGCGTTGATTCGGTATCCCTTTGAAACAAATGTTTTTAATCAACATGATTCATCTTAAATTTTTCATTTATGAAAAAGATACTGCATTCGTTTCACCTGGGAGAAAATGTGAAGACGGCATTATTTGCCTTCGGTTTTCTTGCACTGGTCATGCTGCTTTCTTACTTGTATTGGTTTGCTTGATAAGTACACCACTCACTTTCTGACCCTGAAATTATTTCTCATTTGGGAGTAATTAAGTTTTATTCCCTTGCTAAGTTTCCCATTGCGGAAACTTTTTTTATTTGGTCACTTAGGCATCTTCGTCCGGTGATTAATTAACTTTGCAATCCTTCAAAAAGGTCCTGGGATGGAATTGACCAAACATTATGATCCTGCTGCCACGGAATCTAAGTGGTATGCCCACTGGAACGGCTTAGGATATTTCAACAGCATTCCGGATAACCGTAAACCGTTTACTGTCGTCATTCCTCCTCCCAATGTAACGGGCGTGCTCCATATGGGACATACGCTGAACGAAACCGTTCAGGATATCCTCGTGCGGCGGGCCCGCATGAGCGGTTTTAATGCATGCTGGGTTCCTGGAAGCGACCATGCTTCCATTGCCACAGAGGCCAGGGTAGTGGCCATGCTCAGGGAAAAAGGCATTGACAAGAACAGTCTTTCCCGCGAAGAATTCCTCAAATATGCATACGAGTGGAAGGAAACCTATGGTAATATTATTTATGGTCAGATCGCCAAACTCGGATGCAGCGTTGACTGGAACAGGACCAACTTTACCATGGATGACCATTATTACAAGGCAGTCATTTCGGTTTTCGTAGATCTTTACCGGAAAAAACTGATCTACCGGGGCGCCCGCATGATCCATTGGGATCCGTCTGCCAGAACGGCCCTGAGTGATGAAGAAGTGGAATACCGGGAAGTGGAAGGCACACTCTATTTCATCAAATATCCGATCGTAGGAACTGCCGAATTCATAACAGTCGCCACCCAGCGCCCCGAGACTATCATGGGCGACACAGCCGTTTGCGCAAATCCGGAGGATTCACGATATCATCATCTAAAAGGCAAAAAGATTCTTATTCCATTGGTAAACAGGCAAGTACCAATGATATTTGACGATTATATTGATACCCAATTCGGCACCGGGGCATTAAAAGTGACTCCCGCACATGATATTAACGACTATACGCTGGGCCTGAAGCATGGATTGCAGGTGATCGATACGCTGAATGAAGATGGCACCCTCTCTCCTGCCGCAGAAATATTCGTGGGCATGGACCGTTTTGAAGCGCGCAAAAAAGTGGTAGAAAGACTGCGAAATGAAGGATTCCTCCTGAAGGAAGAAGCCTATCTCACTCGGGTTGGCTATTCCCAAAGATCGCATGCTGTTGTAGAACCCCGCATTTCCACCCAGTGGTTCGTCAAAATGAAGCCGCTGGCAGGACCAGCACTCGAACAAGTTTTATCAGGAGAAATCCGGATCCATCCGGGAGAAAAATTCCTTGCAACTTATAAATACTGGCTGGAAAATGTAAAAGACTGGTGCATATCCAGGCAACTCTGGTGGGGCCAGCGCATTCCCGCCTGGTACGACAGTAAAAAAAGATTTGTTGTCGCTGAAAATGAGGAGACGGCAATAACAGCATACAGACAGGAATTCGGGGGATTACAGGAAGGAGAGATTCTAACGCAGGACGAAGACGTGCTTGATACCTGGTTTTCGTCCTGGATTTGGCCCATGGAGGTATTCCGGGGTATAACGGAGCCGGACAACCGGGAATTCAGGTATTATTATCCTGGTTCGGTGCTGGTGACCGGGCAGGACATTATTTTTTTCTGGGTGGCCCGAATGATCATGGCCGGGATGGAATATGAAAATGAAAAACCATTCTCCGATGTGTATTTCACCGGGATGGTAAGAGATAAATTTGGCCGCAAGATGAGCAAGAGTTTGGGAAATTCGCCCGAACTTTTAAAACTCATTGAGAAATATGGCGCAGATGCCGTTCGGTTTGGTATCATGATCTCTTCCCCCGCCGGCAACGATCTTTTGTTTGATGAAGCTGGAATGGAGCAAGGAAGGAATTTTAATAATAAGCTTTGGAACGCGCTGAAACTTGTGAGGGGATGGAGTTCGAGACAAGCTGAAATGGCTGGCAAGATTGAAGACCCAGAAATGAATTTTGCCGTCACATGGTTTGAGAACAGGCTTAACCAGGGTAAGAATGAAATTCAACAATTGATTTCGTCCTTTAAACTCAGTGAAGCCTTAAAAAATCTCTATTCGCTGATATGGGATGATTTCTGTAGTTGGTATCTCGAATGGGTAAAGCCCGGATATGAGCAACCAATACCACCGACTATTTATGCAAAAACGATTTCATTTTTTGAAGAACTCCTCCAGTGGCTGCATCCATTTATGCCGTTTGTAACGGAAGAAGCTTACCATCTGCTGAAGGATCGCAAGCCGGGTGACGATCTCTGTATTAAACAATTCGGTTCCCCCGGGGAGGCGGATTCGAAAATACTTATGACAGGTGAGCGCCTTCGTTCACTGCTTGCAGCAGGTCGTGAGTTTCGGCAACAACATCATCTGAAAAACATCGAGCCCATTAACCGGATTGTTTTATCCGTAGAGATATTTGGAAACAATCAGAGTCTTTATACCATTATCCGCAGGCAGCTCAACGCTTCTGTTATTGATTTCAAAACAAATGAACCGGGAAACGATCAGCCGATACATTTGATTCCATTCATGGGTCATCAGATCGGCTTCCAAACGGGAAAAAAGGTTGATGTGGTAAAACACCGGAAGAACCTTGAAGAAGAACTAAGCTACTATCTGGGATTTCTCGAAAGCCTCAACAAGAAATTATCCAATGAACGGTTCATGCACAACGCCAGGCCCGAAGTAGTGGCGCTGGAGAAAAAGAAAAAAGAGGATACGGAGGAGAAGATTGCAGCGATTAAGCTTACACTTAAAAGTTGATGGTTGATAGTTGATGGTTGATGGACTTTAGGCTTGAATTCGCACATGGGAGCCATCAACCATCAACCATCAACGAAAATGGCCATCATTTAAAAATTGATATCAATTTTCTGCAGCTCCTCATAATGGACCGGAATAGTAAATCCTACTCCGCTTCTTTTCACTTTGACATTTCCCTCCAGGCGGATCCTGACCTGGTTATTATTCAGCAGCATTTGTATTGCGTTTCCAAGCAGTTGTCTTGGATTAAGACGGAGGTTGAGGGGAACCAGGAAGCTGTCTTTTTTAGGAATTAGAATAGTCGAATCCATAACATAATGATTGGCCAATTGATCGTTGAGATACAGGCTGATATCAGCCCGGTTCAATTGCATGTTAAACGGATTGGGGTTATAAAAAGCAAGATTTGTATGCAAGAAGGATTCATCCATACTGAATTTATCAATTCTCAGATCGCGGAAACCCAGGTATTCCGGCGCCACCGGTTTAGTACAGGAAAAAATAAGGAGGATCCCTAAGAAAAATAAAATAGAAGCCTTCATCATTATTGCAATATAATACCTTTCTGCCTTGGAGGAAGGATAAAAGCCATTTGAATGTATTAATTTGCGGATGTCAGGCGTTGAGTTATGGGTTATGGATTATGAGTTATGGATTACCTGTGATAACCACATATTCACATTTTCACATTTCCATTTTCAAATTCTCAAATTCTCAAACTTTCCCCTTGCCCAACTTATTCCTGGAAAACGAATTGCTCAGAATTGAAGTTTCTTCTAAAGGAGCTGAACTTCAGCGCATCCTGCATAAAGTAAATCAACTGGACTATCTGTGGGGTGCAGACCCGGCATTCTGGGCCCACCATTCGCCTGTGCTTTTTCCAATCGTAGGACAATTGAAAAACAATACTTATTATTATCAGGGAAAGTCATATCAAATGGGGCGGCACGGATTTGCGAGGAACATGGATTTTATTTCTGAAAAACAATCAGCTTCAGAGCTCCAATTCCTGCTTCGCAGTAACACAGAAACAAAAAAAATTTACCCTTTCGATTTCGAATTCAGAATCCGGTATTTGCTTGATGGAGATGAACTCAGCACGGAATACCTTGTTAAAAATACCGGGGCTTCTATCTTATTATTTTCTGTGGGCGGACACCCAGCATTCCGTATTCCCCTGGCGCCGGATACGGAGTATGCTGACTATTATCTGCGATTCGAAGAAAATGAAACACTTTCCCGCTGGCCTATTTCGTCCGAAGGATTGATTGAAACCCAGGCTATTCCACTATTGAATGATACTGACCGCCTGAACCTCCTGAAACCTTTATTTTATCAGGATGCACTTGTTTTTAAGTATCCCGCTTCATCAGAAATATCTTTGCTTTCAGTCAAAACCAGCCATGGCATTAACCTTCAGATGGGCGAGTTTCCTTACCTGGGAATTTGGGCTGCTAAAAACGCTGATTTCGTTTGTGTCGAGCCCTGGTGCGGTATAGCAGACAGCGTGGACGGCAATCAGCAACTGGAAGCCAAGGAAGGTATAGAAAAAGCCAATCCCGGAAGCACATTCAACCGTCAGTGGCGGATGAGATTTTTTTAACAGATGCCTTTGAATATGAGGATGAACGGCAGTGGGGTTTCCTGAAATTGTACGATATTTATAACCAAAACCAAGTATCTGTCACGTTACCTGAATATTATCTGGACCAGCCTGAAAATGGCCATTGCAGAATTCCGCTCCAATAAATTACGGACTTTTCTTTCCCTCCTGGGAATCACTTTTGGAATATTCTGCATTATCAGCGTGCTGGCTACCATCAGTAGCATGAAAACAGCTGTACAAAATGATATCAAAACACTTGGTACAAATACCGTCTTCATAGACAAATGGGAGTACCGCAATGATAATGATTACCCCTGGTGGAGGTTTGTTAAAAGGCCCAGCCCGAAATATGAGGAGGTTAATGAATTAAAGGAAAGGGTTCCGATTATTCAGAATGCTACTTTCATGACTTCGGATAATTCGGTCGTCGAATTCGAGAACGATATTCTTTCCGGGATTAACTATTATGGAGTGACCGAGGATTTTGCAAAAATCGAACATTTCGGGATCGGCCAGGGAAGATACCTTCAGCAATCGGATTTTGATCACGCTGGCAATTTCCTGGTACTTGGGAATAATATTGCAGAAAAATTATTTTTAAAACCAGAACGGGCCATTGGCAAAACAGTAAGACTCAAAAATGGTAAACCTGCTATCGTGATTGGTGTGATTGAAAAGCAGGGGCAGAGTATGATGGATATGTGGCAATACGATGATTGTGTGATCATGCCTTATAAATTTTTGAAGCAAATGGTCCGGGATGATGACGCCCAGCCAAAGATCATAGTTGAAGGAAAAGAAAACGTAAGCATTCCTGCATTAAAGGAAGAATTAACGGGCGCCATGCGGTCCATCCATAAATTAGCACCCGGACAGGAAGATGATTATTCACTGAATGATATTGAATCCTTCGCCCAGTTCATGGATAGCATTTTCTCAAATATAAATAAAGGCGGCTGGGCCATTGCAGCATTATCTCTTATCGTGGGCATGTTCGGCGTGGCCAATATCATGTTTGTGACCGTTCGGGAGCGGACAGCGCAGATCGGATTAAAAAAGGCGCTGGGTGCAAAAAAAAGCACGATCATATCTGAATTCCTTCTTGAATCCTCCTTCCTCTGCATTATTGGCGGATTGATCGGCCTCGTTGCCGTTTTCGTCCTTGCCTTTGTATTCACTTCCCTCTTTGGTTTTAAAGTATTTATCCCAATGGATATTATCGGGCTTGCCGTTGGGATCTGCCTTTTCGTTGGGATCCTCGCAGGCATTATCCCTGCCGTCACGGCAGCAAACCTGGATCCGGTAGTTGCTATCCGGTCAACGACCTGATGCTGCATCCTCTTTGCCCTTTCTCGAATATCTTTGCACTAATCTAATTTCTTTCATTTGTCTATAACCCTTCTCGCTATCGAATCTTCCTGCGATGAAACGGCGGCATCTGTTTGCCGTGATGGGCATATTCTTTCAAATATTATTGCCAGTCAAAAAATCCATGCACAGTACGGAGGTGTTGTTCCTGAACTGGCAAGCCGTGCGCATATTCAGCATGTCGTTCCGGTAGTAGACCAGGCATTGAAAACTGCCGGGCGCGGGCTTATTGAGCTTAATGCGATAGCTTTCACGCAATCACCCGGACTAATTGGTTCACTCCTCGTCGGTTCGCAATTTGCAAAGTCACTTGCCCTGTCCCTAAATATTCCATTGATTGCTGTGCACCATATGCAGGCACACGTTCTTGCTAACCTGATAGAGGGAGCAACCGATCAACAGAAACTGCCTGAATTCCCATTTTTGTGTTTGACGGTTAGCGGAGGCCATACACAAATCGTTGTTTGCGAATCTCCCACTCTTTTAAAAGTAATTGGCGAGACCACGGACGATGCGGCTGGGGAAGCTTTTGACAAGTCAGCAAAAATGCTGGGCCTGCCCTACCCTGGCGGTCCGCTCATTGATCACTATGCTGCATCAGGTGATCCCCTGAAATTCAAATTTCCGGAGCCAAAAATTCCCGGTCTGAATTTTAGCTTCAGCGGACTCAAGACGGCAATCCTTTATTTCCTGCAGGAGCAGCAGGCAAAGGATCCCGGATTCGTAGAAAAAAATCTTGCGGACATCTGTGCTTCAGTTCAATCGCGCATCGTTTCTATCCTGCTCAACAAATTAAAAAAGGCCGCCGTACAAACCGGGATTTCTAGTATTTGTTTGGCCGGAGGCGTGGCCGCTAATAAAGGACTCAGGAAGGCTTTTTTGGAAATGGGGCAGGCTTGTGAGTGGACCACGTTCATTCCCCAAATGACGTATTGCACTGACAATGCCGCGATGATCGCTATCACCGGATATTATAAATACCTGGCCGGGCAGTTCTCCGCACTAACGGTGACGGCTAGTGCAAGAGCCTGCTGGTGAAATTTATTGCATGTCAAATCCTTATTTCCATTTCAGGCAGTTTACTATACAGCAGGATTGCTGCACGATGAAAGTATGTACGGATTCATGTATTTTCGGAGCATGGACCGCCCGCCGCTTAAACGGATCCAGGCATGTGCTGGATATCGGAACCGGCACTGGCCTTCTTTCGCTCATGCTGGCTCAGAAAAACCAGGCGAACTTCGACGCCATTGAACTGGATTCCGAATCCTGCAACCAGGCCGCCGAAAACATAGCATGCAGTCCATGGGCATCCAAGGTCCGCGTAATCAATGCCGATGCAAGGATTCACCCGTTTGAGCATAAATATGATTTCATCATCTCAAATCCTCCTTTCTTTGAAGCGGATCTTCTCTCTCCTTCCCCGCGCAAAAACAAAACCAGGCATGCTGAAACACTCAGCCTGGAGCAATTAATGGTCGTGATTCAGGATAATTTGCAAAAGGCGGGAGCTTTCAGCATCATGCTTCCATTTGGGCGTATGAATTATTTTCAAAACCTAGCTAAGAAGAAGGGGTTTTCCCCGAAAGAGAAATTACTAGTACTACAAACGCCGGCGCACGCTCCATTCCGTTCGGTTTTGTTATTTACGACGGGACCGGCAACGCATACCCCAGACAATGAATTAAATATCCGGGACGAAGAAAGCAATGAATCGCCAGCGTTACTCGAATTGCTCGCAGATTATTATTTGCGGTGAAAACAAATTATATCAGAACTTGCAAGTAATTTTCTCCACTCATCACTCATCACTCATCACTCATCACTCATCACTCATCACTCATAACTAATAACTCATACCCCAACATACAAAAGTACTCTGCCTCAAACATATCCCCGCAGGTAATCAAACAGGGCCGTCACCTCGCCATGTTCAACGATTGTGGCCCGTGCAATGATCGGAGAATTTTCTTTGGGCAGTTCTTCAAGAACATATTTAATGAGTTGTTCACCAAAATATCTCGAGGCATCCCGGGGCAGCTCATTGGGGAGATTTCCTAAAGCCATGACATCTATTGAACCGGGCAGATATGGGGCCGTTCTCAAATGAGATATTTTATCAACCCCATATATCGGATTTTCCATAACCGCGTCGCCCAGATTGCATGGAACGGAGCCGCCTATATCATCAGTTATATCGGCAATAGTCTGAATTCTGAATTCAGGCGAAAGCAGGTCCTCCCATTCAAACAAACGGGGCATCCGCGAATCCCAGAAGATGCCATTCAGGAGAATGTCCGTCGTTTTCGCATATGGCATGAATGTACAGTCGTACTGATCCGGATTCTGGTGAAAATGATCCCGCTGATAGCTTCCATTTGATTTATGCCGGTAAAGTGCATTTCCTTTCAATTGGGTAAAAACGGGATAGGTAAAATTCCGGGAAAGGTATTCATCTGGTTCAACTTCAATGATTCCAAGTAGATTCATAATCTCAAGAAGACCATGCGCAACCCTGCCTGAACCAGTGATAGCTACCTTGATATTTGGAATTCTTAATCCGAAATAAGAATGGATAAGCTGGCGAAAATTGGGTTGCTGATAAACACGGAACATGGAATATTTTCCTGTGCGGTTTCCGTATGCCATGATCCCATTGTGGGCTCCGACAACGCCCGCAAAAAAACCAAAACCAAGAATGCGTTGTCCGTCTTCGTGCTCCATGCATTCATAATCAATCAGTGTTATTTTTTTCTCCAGGATGGCTTTGAAAAGACCGCGGTTATAGGATTGCATCTTGCGGGTGTGCGAAAAAAACATATATTTCTTCCCCGGGATGAGCTGATCGGGATTCACCTCCTTTATGCCGAAAAGGAAATCGCAGTCTCCAAGCCCATCGGTTATTTCGGCACCGGCCATCAGGTACTCCTTATCTGCAAAACAACGTTCAATGGACGGTTGAACAAATATTTTTACCGAAGTAAAATTTTTCAGCAGCCATTTACACTGAGAAGGAATAAGCGCCACGCGGTGGTCAGCAGGAGTCTTGGTTTCACGAATTAAGCCGATGCGCATCATTGAAGCCGGGTTTAGCCTCACAAGTTATCATAAAATTGTAAGTTAATTTCTTCTACCATCATCGAAGCCTACCTGAAAACGCACATATCCCGAATTGTTAGAAAACTCCCAAACTCTTTTAGAACAGGCTGAATTATTATTTATCGTAGACTGATAAATGGCGTGGCGAAAGGCTGAAGAAAACAATACCATATTGGTACCCGCATGGTATGAACAGTATTTTTTCAGTTCGTATAATGGAACCTATTTTAGAAAAATTCGTATGTATAAACGAACCGGACCCCCTTCAATGTATAGCGTAAAATTGTACCTTTCAAGTAAATTCCTTAAAATGCAAAAAGGTTTTTTGTTTCTGTCATTTATTATTTTCTCATGCCATCTGCATTCTCAAAATTTGAACCTCGTCGACCTAAAAAACTATACCTATTCGCTCGAATTAAGAAAAGATGGGAAAATGCTTGGGAATGGTTCCGGCTTTATTATGGAGAAAAATGGGAATGATTACCTGGTAACCTGTTACCACGTGCTTACGGGGAAAGATCCAATAAGCAATTCATTATTACCTCAAATAAAGGAATCTCCCGACGAGGTAGTTATTCTGTTTCGTTCCAAAGCGGGGTTAAAGATAAATGCTCCGTATTTTTTACAACATGGCAACAAAGACGCCTTCCTCTACATACCACATGCTGACATCGCCGTACTCCCGCTTTATGGATTGGATGTTGTAAAACTAAATATCTATTCAATAACTGTCAATGATATGGAAGACGGCATATTCAATAAGGACAAGGTTATTTTATGTGGATTTCCGGGGAACAACCCAAATATGAATATATTGCCCACAGTATATATTTCATTTATTACGAAACAGCCAACGGAAAGGGACCTTGATTTCTGTATGGATACGTCTATTCCGGAAGGAGTATCAGGCGGTCCTATTTACAGGGCAAATCCAGGGAAGGAAATTCAATTAATCGGAGTCTACAGTTTAACTCCGGTAAGTAATAATATATGCAAAGCAGCCGGAGTATCTGTTACTGTATTAAGAAACATTCTTTCATTTTTCACGAAATAGGTCAGATCCATAACGATCAACCGGTATATTTCGGACGGGCGCCCGACTGATTATTCTATTTTGTTTACTATCAGTTGTTTAACTATCTCTTTACTTTTTATCCTGAAACAATTACATTTGCTGCCATTGCTTTTTTACAGTAGCCCAGATGGCGGAATTGGTAGACGCGCCAGACTCAAAATCTGGTATTCGCAAGGATGTGCAGGTTCAATTCCTGTTCTGGGCACGAAACCTGACTTTGGTCAGGTTTTTTTATGAGGTCTATTTCCCAATACAGATTCCCCTCTTTTTTCAAAAACTATATGTCATTCTAAACTGTTCATATTTGAATTTTTTTATATAAATTTATTAACTCAGGCACAACTACTTTTATTTAAGGCAGAATAAAATACTTTTTTGAATCTGGTTTGATAAGATTGTTCTGGCCTTATGATTAAACCTTAATCCTTCGATCATGAAAAAATCATTTTTCCTGTTGTCGTTGGCAACCATCATTTTAGCAACCACTATTTTTTTTTTGCTGCAATAAACACAATGCTGCAAAACCCAAAACCCTTGTAGCCAACGCAGGCTCAGATACGATGATCAACTCACCTCAACCCAATACCGGATTTATTTTCGAGGCAATTCTGAATGGCAGGGGATCGCATAGTGCTTTTAATCCGATTATTCTTTATTCCTGGACAGCAATCGATAATTTTGGTTCTATCACGATTAATTCTCCAAATCTGGATACCAGTAAAGTAATTTTTTATGCATCGGGAGGTATTACCAAATTCAGGTTCAGGTTGGAGGTTCGGGATGATCATGACAATGTTGACTACGATACTGTCGCCATTACCGTTAACCGAAAATTCTTTTTTGAATATGACGGAATACCCTGGGATTCCACTGTTGGTTCATTGACTTATATTAGATTAGATGACAGGTTTGGTAATCGCCCTTCATTTGGCGGCACTGTTATCACTTACAACACGTATAATTTAGTTTACCTCTGTAATTTCAACGGGAAATGCGATGATATCAGCGGTTGGGAAAGCATACCATTTGGGCCTTATGATTCCATAAAACTGACTGATAGAAATCTTTTTTATTCTTCTGATGAACTTCTGAATTGGTTTGTGATTTATGCGACGCCAAATGCAGAAATTGATTTTACCCAAAAACAGTCAATGGGAGTCTATAGTTTGGAGTAATTAATCATCAGCAGAATAAGAGATTTGGCTAAATACTTCCTCACACTTTTTTGTATACAAGCCGGAACCCATACCAATTCTCTTCAGGTTTGGAATTGGGATTGTTTCCTGATCCATAGTTCCTGCCACCTCCTCCACCCATTCGCATACCTCTCATTCCACCTCCGTAGGATGGCCGCGGACGATAGCTATTATTATTTCCGGCAGCAAGAGAATTGACGGCCACGCAAACGTTGAAATTTTCTGCAACATATCCTGGTTTCAAATCGGCACCCAGGATATAACTGATGGGCACGGCGGCTTCATATACCAGACTGCTATCCTCATTCATTTTGATTGCTACCTGGATATTGTTTTTCTTATCGTTTATACCGAATTGCCCGCTCCCTGTGTTTAAAAACCCGCTGGAATTGTAGTAATCAGATTGAAGCAACAATGCGTCAATTTCCGATTTCCAATCACCATTACGAATTGGATTTCCGTTTCTGCTTGCTGCAGGATCAACCGGTTTTTTTATAGGGAAAACCAGGCTCATCTTTTTATCCTTTTTGCCTTTAGGATCAAAATATATGGTCATGCCGCCTTTAAGCATCCGCAATTGCATTCCCTCGTATTTTGAATAGACACATACATAAATATTCTTATCGTCATTGGTAACGGCATACTGCATGGTATATTCCGGATTGCTGAAACGAAGAGGAAGACCCCAGTCATTGATTCTACCGTCAACGACCACTGGAGTTTGCTGGAAATGTCCCTCCGGCATAAGCTTGCGGGAACAACTGCTATACAAAACAGTGCCGGACAAAATTGTACAGAACAGCAATAAGCTTTTCATAATACCTGTTTGGCCGGTAAATTAGTTCCACCCGGAACAAGAGAAATGCTAAATGAGGTTAAAAGCTTGTTAGATCAGGGAAACATTCATAAAGCATCACCTGATCAGCACCATCGTTCCTTTTTTGGCAATGATATTGCCGTTATAGTCTGTTCCTTTCACCATCCAGACAAACCCGCCGGAAGCCTGGGGTACCCCATTCAGGTTACCGTCCCAACCGCCACCGATAGAAGATGTGCTATAGACGAGTTCTCCCAGCCTGTTATAAATCCTGAAGTATTCAAGGGAGGAAATGCCAACAGGAATAGGCCGGAATACGGGATTGATCGCAAGACCCGGTGTAAATGCGTTCGGCACAAAAATGTCCGGTTTGGTTTTGAATACTTTTACCGTAATTGAGCTTTCGCCGGAGCATCCGAAAGGCGTGGTGGCTTTCACGGTGTACTTAATAATATTATCACTTAAGTTGTACGTGCCTACCGGATCTGCTATAAATGGATTGTCGAGTTCTGTTGCGGGTACCCACTGGAACGCGTCCGGTCCCGGATCACTGGAGGATGCCTGGAACTGCAATGGTTCCCCAACAACAACCGAAGTGTCTCTTCCTGCATCAACAACCACGGGCGCCATAACATGCACGTGAAAAGTATCCAGCAGGGGATTCGGACAGCCTTGATTTAATACCGCCAGTATATAATCAGTTGTCGTCTCCGGTGAAACCTGACTGGTAAACTGGTATGGAGTACCACCGATATTTCCGCTGTTGCCTCCGGTCCAGGTATAACTGGTTCCGACATCAATATTGGCATCAAGAGTTGCTGTGGTTCCAAAACAAATTGTCGTATCTGCAGGATCCGTCCCAGCCACCGGATAGGAAACCGGATCAAATGCAATGCTGGCTGGTGCACTCGTGTCGGCAGGGCAAACCCCATTTTTATCAATGGACCGGAATTCGGTATTTTGTGTTATCCCCGCAACTGTATTGAATGTTGTTGCGTCACCAGGATTAAGGCTTGTCCAGTTAATACCGTCAAGTGAATACTGCCAGTTGAGTACAAGCCCGAGATTCCCCGAAACTGTCAGGGTCTCCCCTGCTGTCTGTCCCGAACATAATGTTGAAACAGCGGGATCAACTTTCCCGCCTACTGTTTTTTGATCTACGGTTACCATTGCGGCACTGCTCGTGTCCGGCGGACAAACATTTCCCTTTCCCACGACCACTCTGTACAAGGTGGTGGCATTGAGATTTTCAGCTATGTATTGTGGATTGATGTCAGGAATGGCCGACCAGTTCATGCTGTCAGTTGAAGCCTGCCAGCTTCCGATAACGCCAGAGTATCCGACCAGGTTCAGGGTGCTTGTATTATCCCCTGTGCATACCGTCGTTGACCCGTCAAGGGTTCCACCAACCGGCGAAGGAAGCGTTTTGATCTGGATTGTGTCTGTGAGATTTGCACAACTGTTTTTCTCCCGGACTGCAATGGTACCACCTGCTGTGGCCGTCTTGACTTTGATGATATTGCTGGTGTCGCTGGAGAGAAGGCTCCAGGTGCCTGGAACGATCCAGTCGTATGTTGCACCGGCAAGGGCAGGCACGGAATAAGTAACGGCAGTATTGTAGCAGATAAGGGAATCGCCGCTGATCTCTAAACCACCGCAATTATTCCGGATCGCGATGTAGCCGTATGCAAAATGGCCCCCCGGCACACAATTGTCAGCTTCGAATGTAAGGCTCACCTGCTGGCCGCGGTATGGCGAAAGATCGAAAGTTACTTCGGTCCAGTTTTTAACCCACACGTCGCGAAGAAAGCCGGTGGCACCGGTCGGATCAACATTTTCATTTGGAGATGGCACCTGGCTCACGACAAACCCATTATGTTTAGCTGTCGCGCTGTCAAGCGTAGCTCCTCTTCCCCCTTCGGTCACATTGTTGAAAGTGGGGAGATAATAACTCGGAGAAGCACAGCTGATCACACTGTCCTTCGTTTTGAGCGTAAGCGAAATAAGCGGTTGCTCGCTGGATATATGTGTTCCGTTTTCCAAAACCATTGCATAGGCATAAGTCATGGTATACGGTACCGTGGTCGGGCCCGGAGGTACGTTTATATTGTAACTGACTCCCCTGATATATCCGCCGCCGCCGGTACCATTCGCATTCCCCCTGGTAATGGATGTTGATCCCAGCAGGATAGAATAATTATAGCTATAACCATTAATGGTTGGAATCGTAGCAAAACCACCGAACATATCAATTCCTCCTCTCGCTGTGAGCACCTGGATGCCGCGGACATTGCCGAGGTTGAATTCGGGTTCTGTCTTGGCGCCTATTGTACCTGAGGGAGCGAAATTGGTGGAGTCATAACGTTGCTTGATGGCGCCCTGACCATTGCCAAGCTGGTTGTTTCCGGTATACGCATACCAGTGCGTCAGATCACCACTGGCAAAATTAATATTAAGCGGACAGGTTTGCGACTGGGAAAAAGACCGGCAGCAAATAAACAGAAACAAAACAACCAACCTGCACCTCATCAGACAATGTATTGTTGCGGTTACGTGTAGAACAGTTGGTTTCTATAGGAAGGAAATCAAGCGGGGCTTATACAGGCTAGTACTACGTAATTTACGATAAAAAGGTTGCGAAGAAATGCCTTGTTAATTCATTAGTACTCAATATGATTCCGGATCAATTCCCAACATGGGAATCAGCTCCTGTCAATATTGTTCCCTCCTGAACTTTCTTCCTGCTCATTAAAGCACCGGATTTCCAAGATAATTGGATCCGGCGAATTGCTTTCCGCAATATTTCCTGTCTTATAAAAAAATCTTTTTACCGCTGATCCTCAAGTTTTTTTTTAGCATACAAACGTTAAAGAAAATACAATGCTATTCAGCAATGAATTCTGCAGATTAGAGGGTCAATTATTCCTGTTCGTCGTGCGTGATTTTTATTTTTCATTTGCAACACATTTGGTCGCTGCCGTTAGTATAGTTCTGCTTGACTTCACGCGTGCTCCTGGTATATATTTATAGCGGTATTAGATTTTACACCTCAAAACGATAACGTATGAAAACAGGTTTTGTAAAACTCGTTTGCTTTCTTGCGCTCATGATGCAACTACCAGCATTCGCAATCAGCAAGCCCCTAGAAATAAATGAAAAACTCATTAAGGCTTTCCGCGATGCTTTTCCATTGGCACAACAGGTGGAATGGAAGGAGAACGGAGATCACTACTTTGTCCATTTTACAGAAAATGCCATTCTCACCGAGATCGAATACGATCATGACGGAAATTTCCTGAGTTCTGTCCGCTATTTCAAAAACGCAGATTTGCTGCCCATTCATCTTTCCTGGGAGCTTCATAAAAAATACGCAGATAAGAACATTTTTGGTATCACTGAAACCACTACTGATACAGAAACCATGTATTATGTGAAACTTGAGGATAAGAAAGACTGGATTACCGTTAAAGCCAGCGCAGACGGTTCCATGCAGGTGGTTGAAAAATATGGAAAGCAGGAATAGCCAGGAAATGTGCCTGTCCGCGGTTTTATCCGCTTGGAAAGTTCGTAGGCAATGACGAACTTTCGTGCCGATAAATAACCAGCCATGCCTATGCCTGAAAATATTGTTGAAAAATTAGTTATTTCTTTATTGATTGGCGGAATCATCGGCGCTGAAAGAGAATACAGAAGCAAGTCGGCCGGATTCCGCACCCTGACACTCATCTGCCTGGGGTCCACACTTTTCACTATATTTTCGGAATTGATCGGCGCTAATGGAAATCCTGACCGGATCGCATCAAATATTGCGACCGGAATTGGATTCGTTGGCGCCGGTGTTATTTTTAAAGGGGATTTTGGCGTGACCGGGATTACCACGGCAGCTATGATTTGGGCAACAGCTGCTATGGGCATGGGGATCGGTGCCGGCTATGAATCCATTTCCATGATAGCCTGTGCCCTGATATTGGCAATGTTATTTTTGTTCAGCAGGCTGGAAGGATGGATTGACCGGATCAGCCAAACCCGGAATTATAAAATTATTTGCGAATACAGGGAAAAAACGCTGCATAATTATGAAGAATGTCTCAAAAGACCTCATTTGACATTCAAGAGAAGCAAGGAAACAAAATCTGAGAATCTAATCACCGGGGAATGGATAGCAAGAGGTTCCGAGAAAAACCATCTCCTCTTCGTTCAATATATTTTGAATGATCCCGAAGTGAAAACATTTGAATTTTAATTTCTTTCAGTGCTGGGAGGATGGGCTCCGGTTTCCTGCAGGTTCAGCCTGAGCCATTCACTTATCTCTTCCGCCCTGCTGTAAACCATCAGGTGTTCTCCTCCGATCACTTTTGTAGCCTTCATATTCTCGTGATAGGGAATGATCCTGTCTTTGGTGCCATGAATATGCAGGATCCGTTCCGGCTTCCATTCGTTCTTCCAGCTAAATAAATGGTTCAGCGACCAACGGAAGAAAGCAGGATCTGTATCATGGACAATATCCTTCAGCAGGATTTTCTCCTCCCTGGTATGCGCCCCAAATAATCTGAACAGGACGGGTGAGGGAACAAGGAAGGAGCCAATGGGAATGATCTTATACAATTTGAACCTGCCCAGAATAATATTAGTTTTCCCAGCTTCTTCGGGCCGGCTAATGCTAGAAATGAGTATGATCTGTTCCGGTTTTATTTTTTTGGAAAGCTCGATGGCAATAACGCCTCCAAAAGAGAGGCCGATCAGCACGAAGGGTTCTTTGAGGTCAATTTGCGAAACCAGTTTATCGCAATATTCAGGAAGTGTATCATCGCGGCTTACAGCAACCCATTCAATATAGTGGATGGTAAAGACCTTCGGGATCTGCAACTTTTGAAATACTCTTTTGTCCGCACCTAAACCACTGATAAAGTAAAGATTCATGTTTCTTAATTCCATTTGATATTAGAAATACAAGTTCCCTGAATATCGCAGTCATTCAAATTTAAAATGCCGCCGTTCTGCCACCATCAACGGCTATATTGGTTCCATTTACATAAGAAGCGGCGGGTGAAGCGAGAAATGCGATGACATTGGCAATTTCAGCCGGACTGCCAAAGCGCTTCATCGGAATACTTTGAACCATTTGCTGCTCCACCGCAGCTACATCCTTTTTTTCTGCATCGGCCGTTTGTTCAATGAGGCTTTGAAGTCTCCCGGTCTCCGTCAAACCGGGAAGCACATTATTCACGGTAATATTATATTTCGCAATTTCATTGGATAAACTTTTCGCCCAGGATGCTACAGCAAGACGGATCGTATTGGAAACACCCAGGTTCGGAAGCGGAGTTTTTACAGAAGTTGAAATGATGTTGATTATTCTGCCATAACCCGCCTGCTGCATTCCAGGTATCACAGCCTGCGACAATATTTGATTGCAAACCAAATGCTGCCGAAAAGCCTCTTCGAATGCTTCCGGTAAGGCCTCGATGACCGGTCCGGCTTTTGGCCCTCCTGTATTATTCACCAGGATCTCCACCTTCGTGCTGCTGACAATATTTTCTATTGCTTTGCGCACCTGTTCCCTGTCCGAAAAGTCAGCTGTCGCATAACGATGCTGTTGTACTTCATTCCGCGGCAATGCTTGAACAGCTTTTCTCAATCCAGATTCGTTTCTTGCCATTAAAATGCAATTCGCGCCCGATTCCGCAAGCTCTTTTGCGGCGGCAAATCCTATGCCTTGCGTACTGCCGCAAATCACCGCATATTTCCCTGTTAATGAAATATTCATATGATCCAATTTAAACCTGGAAATTTGGGGCGGAAGGAGTTATGGCTTATGAGTTATGGGCGTTGGGTTATTATCAATAGCCAAAATGTCCTTCACTTCAATCACTTTCTTTGGATAACCCCTGATGACAACATGAATCATGGCACGGCCCAATGCCGCGAGGCTGCTTACACGCCATGGAAAAATGATCTGTAACAGCGGAAGAAGCCAGCCCAGCCATTTATAAAAAGGCAAGGCATTTTTCAATCCCTTCGTGGGTTTCAGCGCGCCGGGACGAAACAGATAAACCTCACCAAAAGGAAGTTTCCGTAAATCATTTTCTGTTTTCCCCTTAACCCGTGCCCAATGCAATTTCCCTTCAGAATCAGTTCCAGCACCGGAAATATAACAGAATGTCATTCCGGGATTCAGTCTGCTTAAAACGCCTGCAAATTTCATGGTAAGTTCATACGTGAGCTTTTCATACATGGTTTTGCTCATGCCGACAGCGGAAACACCGAGACAGAAAAAACAAGCGTTATAACCCTGGAGCCTGGATTCGATCGTGGAGAGATCGAAGAAATCACTTAAAATAATTTCCCGAAGTTTGGGATGTTGCACTCCGCACGGTTTTCTTGATACCGACAAAACAGATTCCACTTCAGGCGAAAGAAGGCACTCATGCAATACGCCCTCTCCCACCATGCCTGTGGCGCCGGTCACTATTAATTTAATGGACGCATTGAGCATATGCAAAAGTCATCAATGCTGCCGTAATAACCATCAACGCTGCGAAAATTTTCTTCCGTATCGTCTCCCGCCGCCGGCAGAACGTCCGGATGATGTTGGTGCTACTGCAACGGACATGGGTTCCATGAGCTTAACATGGAAGGGATGATCACTCACTACCGGAACCGTTTGACCGATCAATTTCTGAATATCCTTAAGATAAATTTTTTCTTCATAATCACAGAAGGAAATTGCTTTTCCTGTGGATCCTGCCCTGCCGGTTCTACCGATCCGGTGTATATAAGTTTCCGGAATATTCGGCAAATCAAAATTGACCACCAAACCAAGTTCGTCAATGTCAATTCCGCGCGCTGCAATATCAGTCGCGACCAGAATCTGCAATTTCCCGTCTTTAAATCCCTGTAAGGACCTTTCCCTGGTTTGCTGGGTCTTATCCCCATGCAGGGCGGTCGCTTGAAAACCAGAACGGTTCAGGTCTCTGGCTACCCGGTCGGCCCCATGTTTGGTTCTTGTGAACACAAGCACACTTTTTCTTCCGCCTTCTTTTAGAAGATGGTGAAGCAGGGAGCGCTTCTCGGATTTCTGGACGTAATAAAGTGACTGTTCGACTAATTCTGTCGTTTTTGCCTCGGGAGTAACCGAAATCTCCACAGGGTTCGTCAATAAGATCTGAACCAGTGAAAGAATCGCAGGAGGCATAGTGGCCGAAAAGAATAATGTCTGCCTTTTTTTAGGTAACCTCGCAATAATGCGTTTTACTTCATCCACAAAACCCATATCCAGCATACGATCGGCTTCATCCAGCACAAAATATTCAATTCCGTTTAAGGATAAAACACCCTGATTAAGCAAATCCATCAGGCGGCCGGGGGTGGCTACCACAAAGTCGCATCCCCTGCGCAATTCCTGAACCTGCCTGGATTGTGGCACGCCGCCGAAAATAACGACTGACTTGAGGTGGAGAAACTTTCCATAAGTCCCTATGGATTCATGAATTTGGGTTGCAAGTTCGCGGGTCGGTGTTAACACAAGCGTTTTGATTGAATGGCCCTTTGCAACTGGAGCTTCCTTTTGTGCATGCATACGCTGTAATAAAGGCAGAACGAAAGATGCGGTCTTCCCGGTTCCGGTCTGGGCACAACCGAGAAGGTCCTTGCCAGCTAAAACCACAGGGATGGCTTGTTCCTGGATTGGGGTTGGGATTTTATAGCCTTCCTGGGCTACGGCCTTGAGCAAGGGCTCAATAAGGCCTAGTTCTGAAAATAACAATTTGAAATATATTAATTAAAAAATGTGGTAAGGCTACCTCTGAATCAGGGTACTTTACCTGCCTTACGTTAAACTTTCACGGGGAAAACTCTGGAGAGAAATAAACACTCAAAAGAATACGCAGTAAGAGTCATAACATACAGAACTGCAAATATAATACATTTTTCGCATATCCATGCTCTTTTGTAAACAAGAGGCCCTGATAACAGCTAAGATCAGTAACCCTGAGCACGATAAAAAAACGATACTCACTCAGAACGAAGACTGTTTACCGGTTTGGACAATCCTGCTTTGATGGCGCGAAAACCAACCGTTAATATGACAAGTGCAAGCACTGCAAATCCCGAAACCAGATAAATCGTCCAGCCCGCCGCGGCCTTGTAGGCAAAATCCTGCAACCATTTTGTTGTTGCCCACCAGGAAACAGGATATGCGATCAGAAGAGCTATTGCACCAAGTTTTACGAAGTCACGGGATAGGATGACTACAATATGACCCAATGAAGCGCCCAGCACTTTACGTACTCCGATTTCTTTGGTGCGCTGCTGCGCCATATAGGAAGATAATCCGAATAATCCCAGGCAAGCCAGGATGATCGCAATGAACGAAAACAAATCCATCACTTCCCCCAAACGAATTTCAGCGTTATAGAGCTGGCCAAAATCTTCATCAAGAAAGTGATATTCAAATGGCCTGTCGGGCACAAATGTTTTCCATTTTGTCTGAAGAAAAGCAAGGGCATGCGGCAGGTTATGCCCGCTCAACTTAACAAGCAATTGCCTCCCCCTGAGTTCCGGGAACAATACCAGGGGCCTGATCGCTTTATGTAAGGTCTCAAAATGAAAATCTTTTATGACTCCTTTTACAAAACCCGGACGGGATTCATCTAAGAACATTTTTTTACCGACGGCAGCTTCAGGTGTCCATCCTAATTGCCTGACCGCGGATTCATTTAAAATAAAATGATATATTCTTTTGCTTTGGCTATCGCTTGCCACGTCTCTAATGTCCTGCTCTGTAAAATCATTTCCGGCAATCATTTCCAAACCTGTTGTTTTGACAAAATCTTCGTCCACCGGGTTGCCGGTAACAGCAAATTGCCGGCCGGCCGGCATGACAGCCGAACGCATGTTATAACCACCGCCGATGCTCACAGGCGTACTCACACAGCGGGAAATACTGATTATGTCCGGATCCGATTTAAATTCCTGTTTAATTAATGAAAGGCTGGCGAGCATTTTATTTTCCATCGGCATTACGAGTAGCCTTTCCCTTTCATATCCCAGTTTTTTATGCTGGATAGAATATAGCTGCTTTTGAATGATAAGCGTAAAGATGATCAGAAACAGGGAAATCGCGAATTGAAAAATGATTAAGGCTTTTCTCAGCCACTGTCCTGACCCCGTATTTCTAAACGATCCCTTGAGCACTTTTACAGGCTGGAACCTGGTCAGAATAAGGGCTGGATAAGATCCAGCCACCAGGCTGACAACAATCGCAATAAGAAAAGAAAACCCAAGGAAAAGAAATGAAAATAATTCCTTCCACTGCAATTGTTTTTCCGTCAGCTGGTTAAAATAGGGCATCAGCAGGGCCGCCAGTAACAGGCTAAACGCAACAGAAATGAAACATAAAACACCTGATTCTCCGATGAATTGCAAGAAGAGCTGATTTTTATCCGCCCCGAACACTTTTCTTACCCCCACTTCCCTTGCTCTCTCCATGGAGCGTGCTGTGCAAAGATTGATGTATGTGGAACAGGCAATAATCAATATCAATAGTGCAACGGCAGCCAGTATATAAATAAAACCGATGCTGTTGTTAGGCTCAAATCCATCGAATTCAGAATGAAGATGGATTTTATCAAAAGGCTCCAGGAAAAAATTAACCGTGGCACCCTGCCCTTCCATTTCTTTTTTCATGAATGAAGCGATTTTTTTCTGCAGACTTAAACGGGAATTCTCATTCTGCACTAACAGGTAGGTGGTATAGTTCGCATCCCAATAGGTTGCTTCATATTCCTTGCCAATACCCAAGGAAGAAAACGATGCGAGAAAGTCGAACTTGATCTGGGAATTGGAAGGACAATCTTGCATAACACCGGTAATCAGGTATAAATCATTGTCCGTTCCCACGGTCAAAGATTTTCCAACCGGATCTTCATTTCCGAAATATTTTTTTGCTGTTGATGCAGTAAGGACCAGGTCTTTGGGAGCAGCTAATACTTTATGAGGGTCTCCCTGCAATAGTTTAAAGGAGAAAAGAGAAAAAAAACCTGAATCAGCATACATAAACCGCTTCTCATTGATAAGTTTATTTAGATGCCTGACAATGTTCTGCTGCTCCGTCATTTTTACTGCTGATTCCACTTCGGGAAAATTCTTCTTAAAAACGGATGCAACCCGAACGCTCGTGAAATTTCCCTTATTGGATTCTCCGCCGCCATCGAAACGATATTCCATAATTACCCTGGCTATTCGTTTCCCGTTCTTCTGAAATGAATCATAACTAACCTCATGCCGGATATAGGATGCAATGAGCAGACAGCTGGTCAGGCCAATGGTCATTCCCGAGATATTGATTAGCGATGAAATCTTATTCTTCCAAAGATGCCGGAAAGCGATCTTGAAATAGTTTTTTATCATAAGCGGAATTAACTTTTAAGCTAAGTTTACAGCTCAGGCCATTTTTGCCGGCAGCCGTTCAAAACCCGCAGGATTAATGGAATCAATAAAAATTGGTATCCATGGGCCTGCTCATCACATTTTATTCAGTCCTATCTTTAGAAGACGGATTACTCGCTGGAAATGTTGCAGCCAGCCAGAGAAAATAAAATTGGAAATTTTAATCAAATGCGGGAAAAGAAAACCTGGACGCTGTTTTTTTTATTGATCACTTCCGGGTTGATATCGTTTAATCAGGCGGACTGGCCTGTTTCCGATCCGATCCGGATTGAAAATGGTTTGATAGCAGGATTTTTTAATGTAAACACTGGTGTCACTGCCTACAAGGGGATTCCGTTTGCAGAACCACCCATTGGCCCCCTGCGCTGGAAAGCTCCCCAGCCTGCCGGGAAATGGAAAGGAATCAGGAACTGCCTGGCATTTGGGCCAAGCCCCATGCAACCAAAGCCGGTTTCATTTTTCATGATCGGCCCTGAATTTGTCGTGCCCAAACAACCGCTTAGTGAAGATTGCCTCTATCTCAACGTTTGGACGGCAGCCAGGTCAGCCGCGGAAAGGAGGCCGGTACTCGTTTGGATTTACGGTGGTGGCTTTTTTTCGGGGGGTGCAGCTGCATCAGGATACTCGGGTGAGGCGCTGGCAAAAAAGGGAATCGTCTTTGTATCTTTTAATTACCGCCTGGGAATCTTTGGTTTTTTTTCCCACCCGGGACTCAGCGCCGAAAACCCACATCACATTTCCGGTAATTACGCTTTGCTGGATCAGATTGCTGTACTGAATTGGGTCAGGAAAAATATTCAGGCCTTTGGCGGCGATCCGGAAAAAGTGACGATCGCAGGACAATCAGCCGGCTCCATCAGCGTAAATTGTTTATTGGCATCACCGCTTGCAAAGGGGCTGTTTCGGGGGGCAATTGCTGAAAGCGGTTCCATGGTTTTGGAGAACCCAGTGATCAGCATGAAAAAGCTGGCTGTTGCAGAAAAACTCGGATCGGCCTTGGCAGCCAAACTAAAAGCAAATAATATACAGGATCTGAGAAATCTTTCCGCTGACAGTCTTGAAAAAGCATCGGGATTTTATTTCCCCGTTGCAGATGGATACGTGATGCCTGCATCCATTGCAGAGATTTACAAAGCCTCAAAGCAGACCCATGTCCCCTTTCTAACCGGATGGAACGCTGATGAAGGATTTTTACTTGGGATAAAAAGAAAGGAGGAATTCACGAAGGAGGGAAGCGTGTTCGGTCCCGATTCGGCCCTTTTTTCAACCTACTTTCCTTCTGTCACCGATTCTCAATCGCTGGCATCGCAAATTGCGTTCAGTGTAGATAAAACCATTGGCATTCCCCAATATATCTGGGCATTAAAACAAAATGAAAATAATAACGCAAAGACATTTCTTTATTTATTCACGCGCAAGCCCCCTGCATTTGGCGATAAGAAAAAATTCGGAGCCTATCACTCGGCAGAAATCGGGTATGCATTGCATAACCTGGACAGCATTCAGCGACCATGGGAGCCGGTGGACAGGCACTTGGAAGAAATCGTGAGTGGTTACTGGGTGAATTTTGTAAAATCGGGTGATCCTAATGGAGATCAATTGCCCGACTGGCCTGCTTTTTCAGCAAAGGACGCCATCACAATGATCCTGAGTGAACATCCGGTTGCGAAGCAATTGCCCGGCCGGGCGGCCATGGATTTTCTATATTCAAAATATCCGGGAAAATAGAAATAAAGAAGGTTCCATTCAGGCCCTGCTGAAGGCAAAATTATCATCTAAACTAAAGACCATTGCAGTTCAGCAAAAAGCTTCAGAATCAGGGCGGCGTCTTTTTTGATTCGCGGCATTGGCAAATATTACAAAAAACATATCAGGAATAAATAATGGCCGGCACTATATTAATGTGGATTGACATTATACTGAAATGATTATCTTAGAAGCAAAGACTAACCACGGCCCTGCGTATGCTTCGAAGAATCCTGACTGCTACCCTTTTGCTCCTTATTCCATTCATGCTGTTCGCACAATCATCCGCAAATCAGGACCCGGAAGACAGTGCCAAAGATATTCCCGATATTTTTCAGCATGTTTTTCATAGTCACGCTGTGCATGCGGATAGTATTTCAGTTCATCACCATATCCATATCGGAATTTTACCCGCGATCGGATACACTTTGCAAACCGAATTCGCTGTGCTTGTCAGTGCCAATATGATCATTTATAAAAGGAAAAAACAAGATACCCTCTTTCCGTCCACCTTCCTCGCTGGCATATCTTATACACAAAGGAATCAGGTCATCATTCCTGTACAATCGGCGTTTTATTTTAAACATAACCGGGCCCTGCTGATTTCTGACTGGCGATATTTAAAGTATCCTTCTTTCACTTATGGCCTGGGCATGCATACGAGCCCTGCGGACCAAACCCAACTCGATTTTCAGTATTTTAAGTTTCACGAATCGATCCTGTTCCCTGTAGCTCCTCATATTTATGCCGGCGGCGGCTATCACCTGGACTATTTCTGGGGAGTGAGGGAACTGCTGCCCCATGGCTATCCGGTTACAGATTTTGAAAAATACGGATTTTCAAAACAAGTCATATCATCCGGCCTCTCCCTGCACATGCTGAGAGATACGCGGGATAATCCGATCAATGCATATTCTGGAACTTATGCGAATCTTGCACTGAATCCGAGATTTAAATTTTTGGGATCGGACGCTAACTGGAATGCCGTGCATGCGGAGTGGCGGGGCTATTTCCGGTTTCCGGCCAACTCGCCGGATATCCTTGCTCTTTGGAGTTATAACTGGTTTACGCTTAGCGGCAAACCGCCATACCTGATGCTGCCAAGTACGGGTTGGGATAAAGCATATAATACAGGCAGGGGATACATACAGGGACGATTCAGAAGTAATAATATGGTTGACGCGGAAACAGAATACCGCATCCGGCTAACAAAAAACGGATTGCTTGGTATGGTTTTGTTCGGCAACCTACAAAGTTTTTCTGAGATAAACACCTGGAGGTTCGAATCTGCTGCTCCTGCCGGAGGCCTCGGATTCCGCATCAAACTAAACAAATATTCACGGACCAATATCGCCATAGATTACGGATGGGGTCGCCAGGGTTCAAGAGGGTTTTTTGTAAACCTCGGGGAAGTTTTTTAGTTATGAGCTAGGGGTTTTGAGTTATGAGTTATGGATTATGAGTGATGAGTTATGGGTTTATGAATTGATTACGAAAGCTCAAAGAAAATCTCAAATTTGAATAAATTTTCTCA
>JANWIY010000049.1 GCA_025449645.1 Chitinophagaceae bacterium
CCGAGTCCTGCGGGCAAGCACATCTTCCACCGTTCTCGCCATTTCCTGTCGCACCGCCCAGATCACTTCGGCGGCCGTGTAAGGAAGGCGGGAATGCAAGGGCTTATTCCAGTTTGCATTTTCTAAATTCAGCGCTCGAACAGCATCAGCGTCCACTCCGTAAACAGATAAATGACCAGCCCCGTTGGCCTTCTCCTTATATCCATGTATCCGCAGGATTTTCGTTATGCAATTCCGATTTGTAAGACCGGCGGTCCTTATGGCGCGGTTCACAGTATCCTCGCCCATCAGCCGGTAGGTTGTCCACTTGCCTCCGGTTATGGTAATCATTCCGGAATCAGAAACGATCAATTTATGGCTGCGTGAAATTTCTTTTGTTTTTGCGTTCTGTGTTTTCGGTGCAGCAAGGGGGCGCAGTCCGGCAAAAATGCTGCGGACGTCTTTCCGTTCAGGCGGCTTCTTTAAATACCTTGCCGCGGTTCTCAGAATAAATTCAATTTCTTCTTCGAGGGCAACCGGCTCGAGCGTATGCTCATCCAGCGGGGTATCCGTTGTACCGACAACTATTTTGTCGTGCCATGGAACGGCAAATAAAACACGACCGTCTTCTGTTTTAGGAATCATCAGCGCGTCTCCTGCTCCCAAAAAAGACTTATCCAATACGAGGTGTATACCCTGACTTGGCCTCACTATGGGTTTAGAATCCGGCTGATCCAAACGAAGCATCTCATCGACAAACACACCGGTTGCATTTATGACCGATCTGCCTCTGAGCCTGTATGAAATTCCCGTTTCCAAATCTTTTGCAAACACCCCGTTGATCCACCCGTTTTCTTTTATCAGGCCGGTTATCCTGACATAATTCAGCGCAAGTCCTCCCAGATCCAGGCAGGTCTGCGCCAGATTTACTGCCAGTCGCGAATCATCAAACTGGCCATCATGATAGAGAACCCCACTGAACAATCCATCCTCTTTAATATTCGGAATTCTCCTGATCACTTCGCTTTTACTTAGGTAGCCGGAATGGCCGAAACTGAGTTTGCCCGCCAGCAAATCATAAATCTTCATTCCTACGGTATAAAACGGTCCTCCCCACCGGTCATAATTGGGTATGATGAAAGATTCGTTCCTGACGAGATGCGGTGCATTCTGCTGCAACAGGCCGCGCTCCCGCAAGGCCTGCTTAACCAATCCGAAATTGCCCTGGGCCAGATATCGTACACCGCCATGAACCAGCTTTGTGCTACGACTTGAAGTTCCTTTTGCAAAATCAGACTGCTCCAGCAAAAGCGTTTTGAATCCCCTCGAGGCAGAATCCACAGCAACTCCCAGGCCGGTAGCTCCCCCGCCTGCAATAATGAGGTCCCAGATAATTCCCGTATCAGCAAGCTGAAATAAATGGCCCTCCCTTTTTATTTGCATGGTAAAGACATTGATACGTCCTGAGATATATCTTCATCCATGTGATAAACTCCGATCTCGCTGATCAATGGATTTGCTTTGGCATCGGTAATTCTTATACGGATGCGGTCGGCTGACTGAAGTGGAAATGTCAAAATCCGCTGATGGCCGATAGTGGTTTGTTCTAAACGGTACATTAACTGATCTCCGCTGAATATCTCAACGGTAAAAGACTTTACGCGCTGGCCGTTTTGAACAGGTTCTTTAAGCTGAATGCAATTCATCTGCAGGATGCGATTGAACCGGAGGTCGAGGAAAACGTTGGTATAGTCAGCTCCCAGGTCGGCCCAGGTTTTCTCATTATTATCCGTTAGCACTGCCGTGAGATTTTTGTTTCCCAGCAGGATCCGGGCCTTATCTTTTATTAAAAGGGATGAATGAAAGCTTTCTTCCCGCAGCCGGGCAAATCCCATGAGCGCGGCAGAATCAAATGATGAGATAAGTCCTCTTCTGTCGGGTGGTACATTCAATAATAAATTGGCACCGCGGCCAACGGATTTCAAATAAATATCAAATAATTTCCGGGGCGTTTTAACAAGACTGTCTTCCTCCCGGTGATAAAACCAGCCGGGCCGGATGCTTACATCGCACTCCGCCGGAATCCAGTTTGCTCCATTCACATTTCCCCGGTTTAACGTGTCCGCCGGAGGAGCACCCTTTCCCCGGCTAAATCCGGCAGTATCGAGCAGGTCCCAATTGGTGGTTCCGGCAATTCCGTTTTCATTTCCCACCCAACGGATATCCGGTCCGATATCGCTGAATATTGGTGTTTCTGGCGCAATGCTGCGCATGGTGGATTCAAAGCGGTGCCAGTCATACTGCTGTTTCTTACCATTCGGACCTTCCCCGTTTGCTCCATCCCACCAGAATTCAAAGAATGGTCCATACCTGGCCACCACTTCTTTCATCATATTTACGAAAACATCATTGTATGCTGCTGTTCCGTATGCCGGATGGTTGCGGTCCCAGGGGGAAAGATAAACGCCGAAGGAAAGCCCGTATACTTTGCAGGCTTCCGACAATTCCTTTAATACATCCCCTTTCCCGTTTCGCCAGCTGCTCTGCGCCACTGTATGCGCGGAATATGCACTTGGCCATAAGCAAAAGCCGTCGTGGTGTTTTGCAGTGAGAATAATGCCTTTGGCTCCAGCCGCTTTTGCAATCCTGCACCATTGCCGGCAATCCAGTGAAGTAGGATTGAAGACGGCTTCCTGCTCCGAACCCTTACCCCATTCCAGATTGGTGAACGTATTAGGGCCGAAATGAACAAATAAATAAAAATTGTTACCCTGCCATTTCAGTTGTCTTTCAGTTGGCAGAGGCCCGGCTCCCGAATCAAACTGGGAGTAGCCATCTGTCATTAAAAACAAAGCGCAAACCAGCAACAGGAAAATCTTTTTCATGGGCGTTTTGCCGTTAAATAGAAATCAATTTACTCCATTCCCTTTTAGCAGCAGCTTTTTACCATCCACCATCAACCATCCACCATTCTCCATCAACCATCCACCATCCATTATGAAATATCAATATCAATTTATCTTAGCCTAATTTTACGGTCATAAAATCAACAATGTCTTTTTTCACAGATAAAATAGTGATTGTAACTGGTGGAAGTGATGGCATTGGCCGGGCCCTGATCGATGCGTTGATCCGAGCCGGAGCAAAAGTAGCCACCTGCGGAAGGCAATATGACAAATTATATGCCCTGCAGCTGGAATATTCCCAGGTTATGCTGCATACCATGGTTTGTGATGTCAGCCACGAAGAAGAATGCAAACGCTTTATCCGGTCCACAGTGGATACTTTCGGTACGATCGACATACTTATCAATAATGCCGGTATCAGTATGCGCTCCCTTTTTGATGATGCCGATACCGATGTCATCCGCCGAATGATGGATACGAATTTTATGGGTGCCGTATATTGCACCAAATTCGCCCTTCCATATATTATTAAGCAGAAAGGAACCGTGGTGGGCGTTTCATCTCCTGCGGGATACCGCGGGCTTCCGGGCAGAAGCGGTTATTCCGCGTCCAAATTTGCCCTGCAGGGCTGGCTCGAAGCACTGCGTACCGAGCTCATGGATTACGGTGTGCATGTTATGTGGGTTTCCCCGGGTTTTACCACTTCCAATATCCGAAATGCCGCGCTGAATGGCCATGGTGTGGGACAGGGAGAAAGTCCGCTCGACGAATCCAGGCTCATGAGTGCTGAAAACTGTGCACGCTATATATTGAACGCCATCGAGAAAAGAAAAAGAGTGCTGGTACTTACCTTTACCGGAAAGCTGACGGTTTTCATGAATAGATTCTTTCCTTCCCTGAGTGACAGGCTGGTTCACCGTTATTATTTTAAAAACGGGGAACTGATCAAATAGACCACTAAAATCGAACCGATTACTGATGGCGATCATTACCCTTACTACTGACTTCGGACTGCAGGATTACATAGCAGGCGCGGTCAAGGGTCAGCTTTTACAGATAGATCCAGACTTCCGAATCCACGATATTTCGCATCAGGTCGCCCCATTCAACTATCCTCAGGCAGCTTATATCTGCCGCAATGCCATTTTGCAGTTTCCTGCAAATACTTACCATATCATCCTGGTGAACCTCTTTGAACAAAAACCGGAACACCTGCTTATGGCCAGATTCAACGGGCAGTTCATCTTTTGTGCTGATAACGGGCTGATCAATATGATCGTGCCGCCGAAACCCGAAATGGTCATAGGCATTCCGCTGGATCTGCACGCGATAAAAAACACCCTCTATTTGACCCGGGTGATCGGTAAAACCATTCATGAGATGGAACAGGGACGGTCGCCGGAAACCATGGGCAATCCGAAGCTGCATTATATTGAGAAAAATGAACTCAGGCCGGTGCTGGCCGACAGTTATATGGAAGGACAGATCATCTTTATTGACAATTTTGAAAATGTCATCGTTAATATTACCCGGGATGAATTTGAAGAACAAAGAAAGGGTCGTGGTTTCCGGATCGTATTTAAGAGGAACGAGAGCATAGAGCGGATCAGCGAAACTTATGCCGATGTCCCCCTGGGAGAAAAACTCGCAATATTCAATTCTGCCAATTATCTTGAAGTGGCCATACATAAAGGAAATGCAGCCGGATTATTCGGCCTCCAGGATTTTACGGATCAGTCGCTTCAACATTATTTGTTTTATCAAACGGTGAGGATATACTTTGAGTAATGTGGAAATGTGCTAATTTGAAAATGAGGTGAAATCCAATCATTCTCAGTTCATTAACACATGAGCACATTAGCACATTTGCACATTAACCCTATATTTGTCAATCTTAAAAATCAGCGGACTATGAATTATAAGAAGGTGAATGACATCTCGGGCTGGGTTGTTTGTCTTTTTGCCTGCACTGTGTATGTTTTAACTATGGAAGCATCGGGCAGTTTCTGGGACTGCGGTGAATTCGTTTCCAGCGCTTTCAAGCTACAAATTCCGCATCCGCCCGGAGCCCCTCTTTTTGTAATGATGGGCCGCTTTTTTATCATTCTTTTTGGCGACAATCCGATGACCGCCGCAAGGGCCGTGAATTTTATGAGCGCTATATTAAGCGGTCTTACAATACTTTTCCTTTTCTGGTCCATAACCCATTTTGCCCGTAAGATCATTCAAAAGGCAAATACGGCGCTCACTTCCGGCCAGATCTTTACCATTGTGGCTGCGGGAGCCGTCGGTGCCCTGGCTTACACTTTTTGTGATTCTTTTTGGTACAGTGCGGTGGAAGGCGAAGTATATGGTTCTTCCTCCTTTTTTACCGCGCTGGTTTTCTGGGCAATCCTTAAATGGGAGGACGTCGCTGATCAGCCGAAGGCCGACCGTTGGATCATCTTTATTTTTTACATGATGGGGCTTTCCATTGGCGTGCATTTGCTGAACCTCCTTACCATTCCGGCCATCGTCATGGTATACTATTACAAAAGATATAAGGCAACTCCCTGGGGCACGGTCTTCGCATTTATCATCGGATGTACGATCACCGGCCTGGTGCAGAAGTTTGTTATTCAATACACGATCAAGGGTGCTGCCTGGTTCGATATCCGGTTTGTAAATGACCTGAACCTGCCCTTCTTTACCGGATTCGGCTTTTTCTTTATCCTGCTGAGCGCAATCCTTGTGTTTGTGCTGCGGTGGGCGGTGAGGAAAAAATATTATCTCCTGAAAATCGCAATCTGGTCCATAGCTTTTATGCTGATCGGGTATTCCACCTATTTCACCACCATGATCCGCTCCAATGCAGATCCTGCCGTGGATATGTTCAATGTGGATAATCCCGTGAGCCTGGTCGGTTATCTCAGTCGCGATCAATACGGGGACTGGCCCATTGTTTACGGTCCGGATTACACCTATCGTGCTCCGCCAATTTCAACCGGCGATCTCTACGTTAAAGGAAAAACCAAATATGAAATAGCGGGCAAGACCCGGGGCCAGGATTTTAATTCCGGACCTACAGACGAAGAAATTGCCAATGAGCAGAGGCAGCATCCCGGCTGGGACGTTGACAAATTGAAGCCACATTTCTTTCCGAGAATGTGGGATAATCAAACGGACCGGGCACAGGTTGAGGTATATAAGGAGTTTGGCGGCGTTTCAGACGATGACATGCCCACTATGGCCAACAATATCAGGTACTTCATTGCTTACCAGACCTACTGGATGTATCTGCGGTATTTTTTCTGGAGTTTCACCGGTAAACAAAATGATTTGCAGGGTTTTGGTAATGTCCGGGACGGAAATGCAATCACAGGAATTCCTTTCATCGATAATTTATTGTATGGCGACCAAAGCAAAATGCCGGATAGCATTCATACGAAGAATAAATCCTATAATCGCTTATTCGCGCTTCCATTTATCCTTGGAATGATCGGCCTTGCATTTCAATACACGAGAAACAGGAAAGACTTCCTCATTAATTTCCTGCTCTTTTTCTTTACCGGAATGGCTGTTGTGATTTACCTGAACCAGGCCGGACAGCAACCAAGGGAACGTGATTACGCCTATGTGGGGTCCTGTTATGCCTTTGCGGTCTGGATCGGGCTGGGCGTGATCTGGGTCAAGGAAAAATTTGATCGTTTCCTGAAGGCCCCGATGGCAAACTATGCCGCGGCGGCAGTATGCCTGCTTGGCGTGCCCGTAATTATGGGATTTCAGGAATGGAATGATCACGACAGAAGCAAGAAAACCCTTGCCCGGGACCTGGCCAAAGACTACCTGGAGAGTTGCCCGCCCAACGCTATTTTGTTTTCATTTGGCGACAATGATACCTACCCTTTGTGGTATGCGCAGGAAGTGGAAGGCATCCGCCCCGATGTTCGTGTGGTGGTGAACAGCCTGCTCGGAACTGACTGGTATATGAACGAACTGCGGTATAAAATAAACCAGAGCGCACCTTTTGATATCATCTATACGCCGGAACAGATCCAGGGAAATAAACGCGACGCAGTTTATTTTACACCGCTTCCCGGATTCGATCAGAAGAAATATTATGATCTGGATTATATATTAAAGGATGTGATCGGCAGTGATGATCCAAAATATACCAACACCGATCAACAGGATGGAGAAGTCCTTAACCTTTTCCCGGTCAGGAAATTCAGCGTTCCTGTAGACTCGAATACAGTAAAATCCAACGGGACTGTACACGAAGGCGACAGTTTATTGAGCGAATTACATATTGATATTCCCAACCGTAATTATTTATTGAAGAACGACCTCGCCATTTATGCTGTGATTGCTGCAAACCACTGGAAACGTCCCATATGCTTTACATCAACCCAGGAGCTAAACGATCTGGGCATTTCTAAATATGTCAGACTGAGAGGGCTTTCCTACCAACTGGTTCCATTGGATAAGGGCGGTGTCGACAATGACGTGGCTTACAAAACCATCATGGAAAAATTTGGGTACGGCAATGCAGACAAGGATGGTGTGTACTATGATGAAGAAAACCGGCGACATCTGAACAGTATCCGAATGGCACACGCCCAGGTTGCTTTTAGCCTGATTGATGCGGGAAAGAAAGATTCTGCACGGAATATCCTTGAGAATTTTGATAAACATGTAAGAGAATCAAATTTCCCTTATGGTATGACTTCCAACCGGGGCAACCAGCAGGATGCAATCTCCACCGATTTTCTGCAGGCCTGTTACCTGGCTGGTGATATTACCCTGGCTAAGAAAGTGGAAGCATCCGTGAAAAAAGACCTTCAGCAGCAGATGCGATATTATAAATCCATGGGCGACGAAATGAGTGATGATCAGCTGGCGTCCAATGCATATATGATTTTGCAGGGTAAAGGGGGTAACCTTTCCAACAGGCAGCAGGATTTTGCCCAGGATATCTTCACCACTTACCGTCTGCTTATGCAAATTGATGAAATGGACAAGCAGTATAACAAAAAACCTGCTGTTCAAAATAGTAATCTGAAATAAGCTGCCCGTATTGCGGACCTTCAACCCGCATCGCAATTTCAGGGAATCTGATAAGGCGTGATCCTTTTCGCGGATTGTTTGTTATATCTGAATTAAATCCCGGTTCAAGAACATATTGCGCCTGGTAAATGCATTTAAGCTTAAACTATTTAATTAATTTTATTGCACTAACTTGAAAACATGATTGGTTTTCATTTCACAAAGTATGATCCGTCGCAGGAGGGAAAATCGAAATTTGACCAACTCTTCGATATTTTCATGCAACTGCTTACTTATACCAGTGGAGATGTTGGCGAAGCCCTGCAATGGATGAATCAGCTGGATAAGGAATATGAACTCACCAAAGGAGAATATGGAATGGGTGATTTCATTGAGGAGTTAAGGGAGAAAGGGTATATTGATGAAAATAAACAAACCGGATCGTTCAAGATTAGTTCCAAAACGGAACAGGGGATCCGGAAACGCTCGCTAGAGGAGATCTTCGGTAAGCTTAAGAAGACTAAAACAGGAGACCATAATACATTCAAGCCCGGAACGGGAGATGAAGTAAATCCTGAAACAAGACCTTTTCAGTTTGGGGACCAGCTGGAGCAGATTGATTTTACAGAATCAATCCGCAACGCCCAGATCAACCACGGCATCGAATCCTTCAACATGCAGGAAGACGACTTAAAGATCCGGGAAACGGATTATAAAAGTCAGACCTCCACCGTATTGATGATTGATATATCCCATTCCATGATCCTTTACGGTGAAGACCGCATCACGCCCGCGAAAAAAGTAGCGATGGCGCTCAGCGAACTCATTACCACGAAATACCCGAAGGATACGCTCGATATTGTCGTTTTCGGGAATGACGCATGGCCCGTTGAAATCAAAGACCTTCCCTATTTACAGGTAGGGCCATATCACACGAATACGGTTGCGGGCCTCGAGCTGGCCATGGATATATTGCGGAGAAGAAGAAACCCGAATAAGCAGATATTCATGATCACGGATGGAAAGCCCACCTGCCTGAAATCAGGAAAGAGATATTATAAAAACAGCTTCGGGCTTGACCGGAGAATCACGGCCCGATGCCTTAACCTTGCCGCCCAGTGTAAAAAGATCAAGATTCCGATCACCACCTTTATGATCGCCAGCGACCCTTACCTGCAGCGGTTCGTGAATGAATTCACTGAAACGAATAACGGTAAGGCCTTCTTTGCTTCACTGGATCACCTGGGCGCTTTCATTTTTCGGGATTTTGAAAACGGAAAAAGAAAAACCGTTTATTGACAGCCGGGACCGGATCTGTTCATACCTTAAACAAACCTCGCTCTTGCGGTGTTCGCTTCATATAATTTAGAAAACATGGATATCAGGAAAATAAAGACGTTTGGTGAATTAAAAAAGTCGGGCTACACCCGCAGGAAGGTGAAAGAAGAGATCCGGGAAAACCTGCTGAAAAAACTGGTGCTTAAAGAAAACAGCTTTCCCGGGATCGTTGGGTACGAGGATTCAGTGATTCCCGATACCGAAAGGGCATTACTTTCAAGACACAATATTCTCTTTCTCGGATTGCGCGGCCAGGCAAAAACCAGAATGGCAAGGCAAATGATCAACCTGCTCGATGAGTTCATTCCTTTTGTTACCGGCAGCGAGATCAACGATGATCCATTCGCGCCCATATCCAAATTTGCCCGCGAGTTGCTAAAAGAAAAAAAGGACGAAACACCAATTTCCTGGTTACCACGCGATGACCGTTACAGCGAAAAGCTGGCAACTCCTGATGTGAGTGTGGCAGATCTGATCGGAGATATTGATCCCATCAAGGCAGCGAATATGCGCCTCAATTTCGCCGATGAAGAAGTAATCCACTTCGGCATTATTCCGAAAAGCAACCGGGGCATTTTTGTGATCAATGAACTGCCGGACCTCCAGGCCCGCATCCAGGTTTCCCTTTTTAATATCCTGGAAGAAGGCGATATCCAGATCCGCGGATTCAAGCTCAGGATGCCGTTGGATATATTGTTTGTATTTACCGCCAACCCGGAAGATTACACAAACCGTGGTTCTATCGTTACACCTTTAAAGGACCGGATCGAAAGTCAGATCCTTACACATTATCCCAAAACAATCGAGCATGCCCTTGCCATTACAGAGCAGGAAGCGGATATTACGGGCGATCAGCAGGTGCGCGTGAAAATCAGCGATCTTGTAAAGCGCCTCATCGAGCAGGTTGCATTCGAAGCGCGCGGAAGTGAATTCGTGGATAAGAAAAGCGGCGTCTCAGCCCGCCTTACCATTGCCGCCTATGAAAACGCATTTAGCGCTGCAGAGAGAAGAGCCCTGCTCAACAGTGAAAAAGAAACCCAGGTGTGGATGAGCGATCTCGTGGGCATTATTCCTTCCATTACCGGAAAAATTGAATTGGTTTATGAAGGTGAACAGGAGGGCCCTTACCAGGTGGCTTTTAATTTATTGGAAAAGGCATTCCGCACACAATTTGTCAACTATTTTCCCAATCCTGAATTATTCAAGAAAAGAAAAACGGGTGAAGAAAATCCATACAAGCCTGTTACCGCCTGGTTTGACAAGGGAAATCACCTGGATATTTTCTTTAATTCGAAGGATCAGGACAAAATCCAGTTACTTTATAAAGTAGATGGGCTGCATGCTTTTGTAAAAAAGCATTTCCGTCACGCCAATGAAAGGGAGATGGCCCTGCTCATGGAGTTCGTACTGCACGGTCTTTCAGCCTACTCCATGATCAGTAAAAAAGTAGTGGAAGGCAAAATAGAATTCAAGGATCTGATCGGCTCCATGATGAATCTGAGCCCCGGGAATTATGGTGCGGAAGAGGAGGATTTTGGTTGATGGTGGATGGTGGATGGTGGATGGACGAGCGTCCAGGACAGACAACGAAAACGAATTTGGATTTTACAAAAGAGGTTGGTAATTGTTATTTGACCACTTGCCCGCAAAGTCCATCCACCATCCACCAACAACAACAACTTCAGATTATTTGCATTACCAAACATTCACTTCCCTCTCCAAACTCACCGCAAATTTCTTTTTTACAGAAGCAGCGACAGCCTGGCCCAAATCAAGGATCTCTTTTCCGGACGCGTGTCCGTAATTTACCAGCACGAGGGCCTGTCGCTGATGCACGCCGGCATCCCCTTTACGATATCCTTTCCATCCGCATTGCTCAATAAGCCATCCAGCTGCCAGTTTAACAGATCCTTCTTCATGAGGATAAGCCGGCATATCGGGAAATGCTTTTGAAAGGGTCTGAAACCGCGCATGATCCACAACAGGGTTTTTAAAAAAACTCCCGGCATTGCCAATCTCCGCAGGATCGGGGAGCTTTGATTGACGGATATTGATGACGGCTTGCGAAACTGACCTTATGGAAGGTGTGCGAATATCCATCTGACTGAGTTCTTCCCTTATGGCTCCATATGAAGTGTTCAGTATGGCTGTCTTGTTCAGGATGAATGTGACGTTCAAAATAATATACCGGTTTTTTTCTCCTGATTTGAAAAAACTATCCCTGTATCCGAATGCGCAATCGTTCAGTCCGAATGTATAAATCTTTTTGTTCTTCCTGTCATATGCCTCCAATTCATAAAAGACATCTTTCAATTCAACACCGTATGCCCCAATATTCTGAATTGGTGCGGCTCCCACACTACCAGGAATGAGCGAAAGATTTTCCAGTCCGGCCCAATTCCTGCCTATCGCGTATCGCACAAAAGCGTGCCAGTTCTCCCCTGCACCGGCCCGGACAAAAATATGCGAGTCGTTTTCTTTAACCATCGCAATGCCGCGAATATCCATTTTCAATACCCATCCCTTTACGTCCCTGGTCAATAAGATATTGCTGCCGCCACCCAATACCAGCTGGCTCTTGCTATCATCCTTCGCCAAAATGCTGCTTAACTGATCAGCTTCAGTAATTGAAACAAAATGTTCAGCCTTTGCTTCAATATGAAAGCTGTTGTATGGAAGCAATGATTTATTCTGTTCAACACTCATGGGCTGGTTGTTTTAGATGGCCTATACCGGATCAATATCGGGAATGATGGTGACGGACCTGAATTTCCTATCATTTTGCAGGATCGCACGCTGCTGCTGGATAACCTGCTTGGCAAATGCAATTGTACTGCCATTCTTTGGAAGTTTCAGCATAAGCTCCATGATATACTGGTTGCGGATACGGTTTACAACGGGCTCAGCGGGACCCGTAATGAAACCCTCAAATTCCTTTTTCAGATAAAGGGCAAACAATGCCGATGCATCATGCACGATTTCCTTGATCTTATGTCTGAAAATAATCTGAATGATGCGTGAAAAAGGAGGGTAGAAAAAATTTTCCCTTGCCATGATCTCGTGCCCATAGAATAATTTATAGTCATGCGCTATCACATATTGCAATACCGGATGCTTCGTATTGGCAACCTGAATCAGCACCTTGCCTCTGCCGTCTTTTCTTCCCGCCCTTCCGCTTACCTGCTCCATTAACTGAAATGCACGCTCATTCACACGAAATTCCGAAAAGTTCAGCAAACTGTCAGCGTCCAGTATTCCCACCAGATCCACCCGGTCAAAATCAAGCCCCTTTACCACCATCTGCGTCCCCACCAGGATGTCCACCTTTTGCTGCTCAAAAGATTTGATAAGCTGGTCGTGCGCCGATTTGCCGCGAACACTGTCTATATCCATTCTTGCTACCCGGGCATCCGGAAATATTGTTTCCAGTTCTTCCTCAATCTTTTCCGTACCGAAGTTGCGCTGGATGAATTGCTGGCTGCCACAGGCAGCACAGGTGTTTACAGGAGGATAGCTGGTGCCGCAATAATGACATTGCAGTTTGTTCGTGAGCTTATGGTAGGTTAGCGAAACATCGCAATTTTTGCACTGTGGGATCCATCCGCATACTTTGCAGATCTGGTATGGCGAATATCCGCGGCGGTTTCTGAAAAGGATAATCTGGTTCCCGTGATCAAGGGAATGCTGAATCGCTTCCTTCAAAGCAGCCGTGATAATTATTTTTGATCCGTCTTTTTGCAGGTAGTTTTTTGTATCGATCAGGCTGATCACAGGAAGATCCACCTGGCCATATCGTTCGGCAAGCGTTGCCAACCCGTATTTACCGGTAACTGCATTGAAATAGCTCTCCACTGCCGGCGTCGCACTTCCCAACAACACTTTTGCATTAAACAATGATGCATAATAAATGGCCGCATCACGCGCATGATAGCGGGGCGCCGGGTCCTGCTGTTTATAGGAGGCATCGTGTTCCTCATCCACAATAATAAATCCAAGGTTGATAAAAGGCAGGAACAGGGAGGATCTTGCGCCAAGCAGGATTCTAATCTCTCCGCTGCGCACCTTGTTCCAGGTCTCAAAACGTTCATTATGATTGAACCTGCTGTGATAAATACCCAGATATCCGCCGAAATGCTGCTGCAGTTTCCTAACGATCTGCGAAGTCAGTGCAATTTCAGGCACCAGGTACAAAACCTGTTTCCCTTCCAGCAGGAATTTTTCAATCAGCCGGATATAGACCTGCGTCTTGCCACTGGAGGTAATCCCATGGAGGAGGCTGACCATTTTGGTTTCGAAATGCCCGATGGTGGCCGACATTACCCTTTCCTGCTCAGGAGATAAATTGAAATCAATTTGTATGTTTTTCGGTAGCGGCGGGAGGCGGCCAACAACACGCTCTTCCGGTATCAGGATATTCTTTGCAATCAGTCCCTTGAGTTGCGCATCAGAAGCGCCCGATTTTTTCAACAGGGCCTGCCGCGTAACTTCGGGCTCCGTTTTGTGAAGATGAAGATAACTCAGCAAGAGTTCCATCTGCTTTTCCGCACGCTGCAATTTTTTATCTTCATTTAGTAAGGTTTCCAGTTTTCCCCCGCTGGCATAATCGCTATGGAGCAGCAGATAAGTCTCCTTTTTAGGCTTGTAGGATTCCTTCAGTGCCTCCCAAACAAAACAAACCGATTTATCAATCAGCCTTTTTACAACCGGATAAACAGAGTGACCATGCAGGATCTCCTGCACAGCAGAAAGTTTCAATTCCTTTTTGATCAGGAGAGCCTCGGCCACCAGGTATTCTTCATTATCCAGTGAAGTAAAATCATCACCATAACTCTCCTGAAAAACCAGTACACTTTCACTGCTCAACTTGAAATGAGCCGGAAGGGATGCTGCCATCACTTCACCTTCCGAACAGAGATAATAGGAGGCAATCCATTCCCAGAGGGCAAGTTGTTGTGCATGCAGCAGGGGCTCGGAGTCCAGTGCGGCCCCAATGGGTTTCGGATCGAAAGCTTCCGGTTTTTGATCTGAGAATCGTTTGATGATTCCTGCATACTTCTTATTCCGCAGCGTGACCTCTACCCGGCAGCCAGGCTGCAAGCCTGAAAGCAAATCTTCCGGAATAAACCAGGTATAGTTCCTGGGAAGGGCAAGCGGTATGATAATTTCTGCGTACAATCAGCTGATGATTTTTGATATAAACAAAGGAACCTGTTGGAAGTTCATCTTTAGCGGGATTTGATCCAGGAAGCCTGATAATCCCTTAGTTTTTGTTCCATTTCCTGAAAAACTTTTTCTTTATAAACATTTATCAGCTTTAAGGTATATGGTTCCGGACTGATTTCATCCAGGAAAATAACCCTGGATTTTCCGGGTTTTAAACTGAAAATAGACCGGTAATTCATCAGGTTGTAATTATCCAGAAATAGCAACGGCTTGATGGGTGTCTGAGTCTGGATTGAAATCCGGAAAGCGCCTTCATAAAAAGACTTCAGCGGTCCTTCCGTTTCATTAAATGTGCCCTCCGGAAAAATAAACACTGAAACATGACGGCCAAGCAGTTTTTTCAGGGCCCGTACACTTTGTGCCCTTTGTGTTGTGCTGCCGCGATCCACCATAACAGCTCCCCTGCTGTAGATATAGCCGAAAACTGGAATTTTTTTCAGATCCGCTTTTGCCAGCACACGGAAGGGCTGTTTGCGGATGGCTTTGAACATGCAGGGGATGTCAAGGTAAGAAATATGATTGCTGATGAATACATAGGTCTTCCCCGGATCATAAGGCGATTCAATAATATTCTGATGGCGGATACCCAGCAAAAAATACCAGGCATCGGCCCATATTTTACACAGGCTGCAGATGAAATTGCCGCCCGCAATTTTTCCAAAAAAGGAAGAAAGGATCACAACCGGAAAAGCAATCAGTGTAAAAAAGACGAACCAGACAAGTGCGTAAACAGTGTAGATTATCCGGATAAAACTTGACCATGCATTCATTAAATCAGGTTCTGTGAAAACGAAAATAGCCAATAAGACCCAAATGAGGTTTTAATTGCAGTTGCAGGTCCATTCCACACCGAGTTCAATGCAGGTGACCAAAATGAGCTCATCGCCTGAGGGAGCGATGATGATCCGGAGATGCTGGTGCTCCTCAGTATAAGATTCCATTGCATATTTGGGATCGGGCTTTGCATCAGGCTCACTCTTTGCATAATTGATAGTGCCTGAATCGAGCACTTCGCGGATCTCATGCATGGAAATATGACGGCAGTCCATTCGACATCGCGCATGTCTGGTCAGAATCAAATGACCATGGCGGTTGAAGGGCACGTTGGCCGGAAGGTGACATGCGATCTGCAAAAAAAACATGAAGGCCGGATAAAATAAATTGCCGCTTAACCGCATGGTTCATAAAGATACAGCGCAATTATTTCTTTGCAGGACTGTATCTTTGCCCTCTTATGACCGAGGCAAGAACCGTGGCTTTTCATACCCTGGGATGCAAGCTGAATTTCTCAGAGACATCGTCCCTTTCGCGACTCATGGAAAAGGCGGGTTTTGAGAAAAAATCATTTGATTCCGCCGCTGATGTATATGTGATCAACACCTGCTCCGTAACGGAAAACGCTGACAAGGAATGCCGCTACCTGGTAAGGCAGATTCAACGCACATCGCCTCAAAGTTTTGTGGTGATCGCGGGATGCTATGCCCAGCTTAAACCAAAGGAAATCGCGGCCATTCCCGGAGTGGACCTTGTGTTGGGGGCCTCAGAAAAATTTAATATCGCCGCTCATATCGCCCAACTTGTAAAAGGCGATCCATCCAGGATCTGCAGTTGCGATATTGAAGATGTGCAACAATTCCATGACGCATATTCTTGTGATGACCGTACAAGGGCGTTTCTGAAAGTGCAGGACGGTTGCGATTATAATTGTTCGTTCTGCACTATTCCATTGGCGCGGGGGAAAAGCCGGAGCGACAGCATCTCCCACACATTGCAGAATGTACGTACACTCTCAGCGCGGGGAATTCAGGAAACGGTGTTGACGGGCGTAAACCTCGGCGATTTCGGATTTAATTCAGCCATGGAATCTGGTTCAGGAAATATACATTCGTCCGGCCATATTTCGGAGAACCAGGATTCCGCAATTGACGCTCCTTCTGTCCCGGTCAAAAAAAAATCAGCGAACTTCTTCGAACTCGTACAGGCCCTTGACCGGATGACCGAAATGCCAAGGTTTCGCATCTCTTCCGTTGAGCCCAACCTGCTTACCAATGATATCATTGACCTTGTAGCAAACAGTGAACGGTTCATGCCGCATTTTCATATTCCATTGCAGAGCGGAAGCAATAGGATACTCGGCATGATGCGCCGGAGATATCAACGTGAACTTTATGCCGACCGTGTTGCGCGCATTAAAATGCTGATGCCCCATGCGGCCGTTGGGGCCGACGTGATCGTCGGCTTTCCGGGCGAATCAGCATCAAATTTTCAGGAAACAGTTGATTTCCTGCATTCAATTGATGTTTCCTACCTCCACGTGTTTACTTATTCCGAACGAGATAATACAGCTGCGCTGGAAATCAAACCCGCCGTACCTGTTTCAGTCCGCCATGAACGTAACAGGATATTACGTAAGCTTTCTTTTCAGAAATTACAATACTTCACAGCACAACAGGCAGGTCAAACCCGGAAAGTATTGTTTGAAAGAAGCCGCAGCAGGGATATGATGGAAGGATTTACTGACAACTACATAAAGGTACTGGCATCATACCGTGCGGATTGGGTGAACAGGATTGTAGACTGGCTTTTATGAAGCACATTTTAATGGTCATATGCATCGGCCTTATTTCACCGGCATCCGCACAACATTTTTTCAACGTTAAGGATTTTGGAGCTAAGGGAGACGGACGGAATGACGATTACATGCCCGTTCAAAAAGCGATTGACAGCGCAATTCATCATCCTTCATTAGGCACAGCAGTATACTTTCCTGTTGGACAATATAGAATAACGCGTCCGCTGCTTTTGCAATATGTGCTGAATGGCCGTTGGCAGTTTTTCACGATAAGGCTTTTTGGTGATGCCCCCGCAAAGTCGGCTTCCAATGATTATTTATCATCCATCATCTGTGATTTTACAGACGGATTTGCAATAGGCATTCAACTTGGGCGCGGCGTTCAGATCGAAAATCTTAATTTGATTGGCAGATATACTTTCCCGGTTTCGATCACAAATAAGAATATAGGAACGACTCTTTATTCCGCGTGGAATAACGGATCTGTTCATGATACACGCTACGCCCCCTATTCGGGCATTGCCATTGATCCGTTTTGTGATTCAAACGACATTAAACCGGCAGATGGATATACTTTTTTACGGAAACAATATTTGCCCCGTACGGGTCAGGGCGGAACAAGCGGCGCAGAGATCAGGCAATGTGCAATACATCAATTTGCGGTAGGTATTGTTTTGACGCCAAACCCCATTACCGCAAACGACGAAATGATCAATATCATTGATTGTGATGTGGACCTGGTAAAGGTTGCCATTGCCATAGGCCAGGATCAAAGTAAAGAAATCCATATAGACCGGTTCAAATGCTGGGGAAGCGCACATACTGTTTTGGATGGCCTGCACTATGGCAAAGGAATAGGTGGTGGAAGCGTGATGATCAATGGAATGAATATAGCGGGGAATGTCAACCAGCTTTTTGAATTGTCGACAGACAGGTTCCCCCTCAGCGCCAAGGATATTTATTCTGAAAGCCTGTTCAGGATAGGATCTGTTGGCGGAGGGGCCGGATCAAGCTTTATTAACTTCCAGATTGACTTTCTTACCGGCAAAGGAATGCCTGCACCGGATTATATATTCTCCGGCGGACCGGCTACGTTCACAGGTGGAATGCTTCGCTATTATGATAATAGCAGTACGCACCGCATGAATTTTAGCATGATGCATGCAGCGTTCCGGGACATGACCCTGAGTACAGCGCCGATCATCACCAATTTATATGGAAAAGGATTGAGTAGTTATCCCTCAGCTTCATTTGATAACGTACACCTTTATTATGGTCATGGTTATGGCGGCACTCTGGGAATAAACAGGGTCTTTGACGACCCTTACTATTTCCTGAACGGAATTGATCCGCTTTATCATAGTTCCCGGTACGCATTCAGTTCGGGAACCGGGATCAGTTATCATATTCAGGAAACAGAAGATTATGAAGAAGTAGCCGCCCTGCCAGGTAATATCAATATTAAAATTGACCGGAGCAACTGGACAGCCAGTTTTGTGACCACACCGGCAGTAACGAGATTGATCCATCCCGGGGATTATCTTATAGCTTCAACAAACCGCACTTATTTTGATCCGGGAATAAATTCGGGTGACTGTCCCACCGTTCAAATAGGCCGCATTACTATGATCCATAACGACAGCGTGTATCTTGATGATGTAGGACTTAATGCATATACCGGAATATATGCGGCTTTCCTCGATATCGTCTATTATACCCAGGATGGTTTTATTTTCAATTGCGTCAAAGGAAGTAATATGATGACTTCCGTGCAGGCGATATCTCTTAACAGGGCAGATTACAGCGCCGGGACGCGGTTTACTACAAATCTTTTTCCTAAAGGGGCATATGTGGTTAGCTATGATCCGAAAGCCGGAACAATAACCATGTCTGCCCCTGCACTGGCGACGGCAAACGATGTAAGCCTGACGAATGGAAATCCGGATGCGACCATGACAAGCGACATGCCGCCGGATTATTGGATAGGAAACTCACCGCATAAGATCTACGGATTATACCCCGGCATTTATAAGCAGGGAAATCTGAGGTTCCAGATTGAATCCATATTACCTTATGGAGATACGACGCAACATAAATTTCATTATGTGAAAGTTCCATAATGGCCCCGCATTCATATAATATGAGAAAAGTAATATAGCTACCGCTTTTCTATATTCCGATTTTTTGATGATACTATAATGCATCAAAGCAGACTCACTGGATTATTTAACCAATGACTCAATAATCGACTGGTCGCACCCAGATTTTGAGTTTTTTACATTCGGGAAGTCGGCCAAGATATATCAGGCCACTGGTGGTTTTAGTTCGCGGCTTCGGTTCCTCCTGTGGTTCCAACTCACTGAAAGGAAAATTTGAAACATTCCTGCTGGTTTGTGGCAAGGGATCTGAACCGGTGGATGAAAAATATTCAATGGCTGACTGACCTGCAGTGATTTTTTGAAATAAAATGGAGCGGCGTGTTCTTGTAATTTTTCTGACTGCTGAAAGCATTTGAGGATATGCAGAGAAATCAGTCATTCCTTTTACATGGTTTCTTTTCCCGAGGGCCTCTATTGTTCTGTTTTTGGACTTCTTTTTTGGTGCATCATAGAGCGGGTCTATATACTTTTTCTTCAGGATTTCTGTAATAACGACCCCTTCCATACCTTCTTTCAGCATTTTGATCGCTTCACCCGTTAATGTTCTGTAGAGGGCATACTGTTTTAGCTGTTGGGGGACTAGTTTATATAGCGAAGCCGCGATTGGGGAGGCTTGCTTCAAACGGCTGCTGCTTTGGCGAAACCCTTTAAAGGCAGGGTCTTTTTTTGTTCGCTCGCCGGTAAGTGAAGATGCGCGACGCCATATATTCTGACCAAAATGGGGAGAATAATAAAAACACATCCCCAGGCGGGGCTCGTTGCCGGTTATTATATTATATGTTAATCGTTTAGCCATTTGGACTGTCGGGAGGAACGCAAATCCTGCATTTCAAGTATGTGGCAGAAGGAAAAAATCTTTAATCATCTACATGAATCCGACAGATATATATTTATTTAGTAGTTAGAATGGACACATAATGCGCAGTTTTGCCTTTTAATCACCTTAAGATTCCAGGCAATAAAAACGGCTCTTGCAAACCCTGTACCTATCCGGATCGGTCGCATGCTGTATCACAAGCGGACAAATGTGTCCTTTGCTTTTATTGTTATGTCCCTGATTCTCAAATCACCATCGAACCGGCACGCATTTGGTACTGTTGTATTTTTACATCACACAATTTTTATACATGAAAAAGATTGCCTTTGCATTTATTCTTGCTGCGTCCTGCTTAGCCCTGCGGGCCCAGAATTCTGAATCAGACTACCTGTATACCACAAAATCGTTCAGGGATGCGTCGCCTAAAAAGATAATTGCGGGAACAAGTCACGGGAATATCTCCGTTTCCGATATGCCTTCTTCACAAACGAGGGTGGAAGTTTATGTGCGTAACAGCAATAGTGACCAGAAATTGAGCAAACAGGAGATTCAAAAAAGATTGGATGAATACTATACTTTGGAGATTTCGCTTTCCGGTGATGTGCTCAACGCTTCTGCGCGCCAGAAAAAAGATATTCTATTCAATGAATCCGGACTAAGTATCTCTTTTAAGATATATGTGCCAAAGACTGCATCTAGCATTCTAAAGACCAGCCATGGAGATATTAACCTTTCGGGACTGGAAGGCAGCCAGGATGCCGAAACCAGCCATGGAGATATAACTATTTCCAATATAACGGGAAAACTGGTGGGACAAACTTCTCACGGTAATGTTTCCGTTACTGATTGCAAAAATGATATTGATGTCAGTACCGACCATGGGGATATTTTAGCCAAGAGCTGCGAAGGCACGATAAAGCTCATCACTTCCCATGGAAATCTCGATTTAAAAGATCTAAAAGGTAAAGTGCATGCCGGTACCCAACACGGAGACGTATCAGCCAATAATATCGGAGGCGAACTGACGGCGTCTACTTCCCATGGAAATGTGAATCTGGATGCCATGTCCTGCAGTGTGAATGCATCTACCGACCATGGCAATATATCATCGTCGATAGTTAATATCACTGGCGAAATAGTGATGAATAATGCCGATGGCAACATCTCTCTTGAGCTACCGCAAGGAAAAGGCCTTGACCTTGATTTGCACGGCAGGGACGTTTCGGTGGATGGGATGCAGAATTTTAACGGTACGAAATCGAAAGATTTGGTGCAGGGCTCAACAAATGGCGGTGGTACAAAAGTGACGGCTAAAACGGACAGAGAAGCCCGCCTGACGTTCAGATGACGGCCTGCCGGCTTTTACCTCACTTCACCTCGATTGGTGCAGTCCACCTGAACGAACCCCATTCGAGTACTAGTGTACCGTGCCGATTATCTCCGGGTATGATAGATATAGTGAATTCTTCCACCGTTGGGGTGGCAACCTCGCTGGTGATCCTTGCTTTACCCAGGTTAAGTGAACCATTGTATTCTGTACCCCACTGTCCGGTCTGCTTGTTCACAATCAGATCAACTCCGTTTGTATGTGGCGCGGTAAAAAGCGTGTATGAACCTGCAGGGACCTGCATCCCGGCAAGCCTTATCGGCGTTGACGTCGTAAACTGAGTAGCCGCATTTGCGCCTGTTCTCCATACATAGTCGTAAGGTATCACATCACCCAGAAGTGTTCGTCCACGCAACAGCGGCCTGCCATAGTCAACGGTGAAGACCGTATTACCAATTTGTGCCCGGGTCGTATCCCGTACGCTTAAGGATCTCACGCGACCGCCTTGTGTCTCCCTTGCTTCAAATCGGTCGGCGATGTCTTTTATGTCTGGTGGCGTGACAAGTCTTTTTACCTGCACATCATATGTAGTTCGGGCGCCTGAATAACTGAGCATGTTACCTGCAGAGTCCATCATAGCCTCGCCGGTCCCGGCAAGCCAGTCATGTGTTATCTCCATCCTGCCGCTGTCAAACCGGTTTACGGTGGCGTGGCCCAAAGGAAACCGGTCGAATTCCCGGTCAATATAAAACTGCCGCATCTGCACAGGACTGCCAGCCGCAAGCTTTGATGCTGCTGCCTGCTTCATCGCCGCGGCAAAGTAAAGCTCATAAAGACTATACATTTGTGGTACATGTGCTACTACAATACTGCCACCTGTTGGAAAATCACGATTCACTGTGCCGGTGCTATCAGCTTTAGAAAGCTGCACTTTATTACCTACGACATCGGCAACTACTTTTCGATCACGCTGACCAGATGGTTCACTGGGTGTATGAATGATCATCACAAGATGTCGTATGCTTCCGTCGTCGTTAAGATCGACCACGGTGTGTCGTCTCTCTACTCCTGGAAAGCGATCGACTTCATCGCTTGTTAACCTGTTGCCCTGGCGGCTTATACTCTCAATTGAAATGGTATCACGCCCAAGCATTGTAAGAAATCCGTATCGTTTTACTTTTGGGGCATTGCAGGACAGTAACGAAACTACTGCAATAAGAAAAAAGCAAATCGCAGCAGGCTTAACTTCATATATGTTTTGTGACTGAGTGTTCATTTTATACATAGAACAGAAATTAATATTACAACAATATCAATGCTTATCCACTAATATGGTTATAGCTTGTTAAGCTACTGAATTACTTCGTATTATTTCTAAACAAAATTTAACTGTTACACCCAAGTTTATTTAAATGGTTTATTATTGCAACATACAGTTTCGGCTGATCATAAACAGTCCAGGGATTTACCTATGAAAAAGAATCCCGAACCTGTCGAATCAACAAAGCTGTTATTATGATACATATACCTAACGTGGGTTTCAGCAAAAAACAAAATCAGAAAGCCGGCAAAACCCTGCCGGCTTTCGATCGTGTGACCTTCCTTGGGCTGATGTCGAACTATTTTTTAAGTGATTTAAGACTTTTAGCATCTCTTTCTGCCTGATTTCTTATTAATGGCTTGCCTCCAATCCGGTGACATACGAAATCGTAAAAAAGTAAATAAGTATACGGATTTTTAAAGAACCCTGTAACCTCCCTTCAGTTTCCTTCGTCATAACAGATCAATCGCTTATGATTAAAAACTATATCAAAACCGCATTCCGGAATTTCCGGAAGAACCGGTTTTATACATCGCTGAATGTTCTTGGTCTGGCAACCGGTCTTTCGGCCTGCCTGCTGATCCTCCTTTACGTCGGGGATGAGCTCAGTTATGACCGTTACAATAAAAACGCCGACCGGATCTACCGCATTAACCAGGAAATCCGGTTCGGAGGCAATCATGCGGAGACAGCGCAGACGCCTCCCCTGCTCGGTGCCGAAGCCGTGAAAGAAATTCCGGGGGTGGAACAATATACCCGGCTGCGCTGGACCGCCAGTCTGCTGATAAAAAAGGGGAAAACAAATATTCGCGAAGAACGCATTGCTTATGCGGATTCCACACTCTTTGAGGTTTTTTCACTGCCGATGATCTCAGGCAATCCGAAAACCGCGCTGGCGGAGCCGCATTCCATGGTCATCACCGAGTCCACAGCCAAAAAATATTTTGACCGGACCGATGTGGCAGGCCGTTACCTTGTGATCAACGATATTTCCAGTTACCGGATCACCGGCGTCATAAAAGATATTCCAAAGAACTCCCATTTTCATTTTAATATTTTCCTCCCACTGACAGAACACCCCGACAGCCGCAGCCAGGACTGGTTCAGCGGAAACTATAATACTTATCTGCTGGTGAAAAAGGGATCCGATATTTCTGCACTTAACCGGCAGTTGAATGCCATGTTAATTCATCTGCTCGGGCCCGAATTGAAAAATGTGCTGGGTATCAGCCTCAGCGAATTTACCCGTCAGGGAAATTTTGTTCGTACCAGCCTGGTCCCGCTGAAGGCCATCCATCTTTATTCCAATACCGATGGCGAGCTGGATGCAAATGGCAACATTCAATGGGTATATATTTTTTCTCTGATCGCTTTTTTTATTTTAATCATCGCCTGCGTGAATTTTACGAATCTGTTCACGGCCCAGTCTTCCAACCGGGCCAGGGAAGTCGGCGTAAGAAAAGTGCTCGGCTCCCTTCGAAAAAATCTGGTGCAACAATTTTTAACCGAATCCATGCTGGTCAGTTTCATGGGTTCCGCCCTGGCTGTACTTATGGCCTTGCTGATGCTCCCCTGGTTCAACCAGGTAACCGGAAAAAATATGCACGCAGAGACATTGATGGACCCGCTGCCGATGCTGATTTTTTCAGTTATTGTAATCTTTGTCGGATTGCTCGCAGGAAGTTATCCGGCCTTTATACTCTCCGGCTTTAGGCCCATCGAAGTGCTGAAAGGCAGGATTGCCCGTGGTTTTAAAGGGTCCTGGCTGAGGAATTCACTGGTTGTTTTACAGTTTTCCATTTCCGTGATGCTCATAGCGGGTACGGGCATTATTTACAGCCAGCTCCGGTATATCCGGACGCGGGATATTGGATTTGACAGGCAGCAGGTACTGATCATTCACAATACGGACGCATTAAAAAATCAGGCTGTTTCTTTTAAACAGGAACTGATGCAGTTAAAGGGCGTGGTCAAAGGAACAATGACCGGATACCTGCCGGTTAACGGCTACCGTAACAATAATGGATTCTTCACGTCACCGGTACCCGATGCGAAAAACGCCATATCGATGCAGTCATGGTATGTGGACCCCGATTATATTCCCACGCTCGGTATTCAAATCCTTCAGGGAAGAAATTTTTCGCAATCCTTTCTAACGGATTCCAGCGGAGTGATCCTCAATGAAGCGGCTGCAAGGTTCCTCGGTTCATCCGGCGGGCTGAATAAAAAAATCTATATGTTGTCGGGTATTAATACGAACGCTGTGATGGAATTTCATATCATCGGCATCATCCGGAATTTCAATTTTAATTCACTCCGGGAGTCCGTCACTCCGCTCGCGCTTTTTGAAGGTAATGAAAACGGGAGCATGGCCCTCCGTGTCAGAGAATCTGATATCTCCCAAACACTGGAACAGATCAAAAATAAATGGCAATTATTTGCGCCCGGCCAGCCCTTCAGCTATTCGTTCATGGACGATGACTTCGACAAAGTCTATTCCGCAGAACAGCGGACTGGCGAAATTTTTGTAGGTTTTGCATCCCTGGCTATTTTCATCGCCTGCCTTGGCTTGTTCGGACTCGTCGCGTATGCCGCGCAGCAGCGTCTCAAAGAAATCGGTATCCGTAAAGTATTGGGAGCTTCGGTCATTCAAATTGTGGGCATGCTATCCATCGATTTTTTAAAACTGATTTTCCTCGCCTGGGTAATCTCCATTCCCCTTGCATGGTGGGCCATGAACCGGTGGTTGCAGGATTTTGCATACCGGGTTCCCGTCAGCTGGGTGATCTTTGCCCTGGCTGGAAGTTCCGCGCTTGCAGTCGCTATGATAACGATATCATTTCAGGCAATCAAAGCTGCCCGGGTAAATCCCATTAATAATCTGCGCACGGAATGATTCTGAAACGTCAGTAAAGAAAATTCAGCATTGATAGCCCTTATACTTTTATGAATTACTTTCTTAAATATTTCATTCAGAATTATTAACGGGAAGGCCGAACTGCTGAAAAGATATATGTGATTCCATTTTAAAGTATTCGCGGTTGTGGATCGTGTTAAAGCCAAGAGAATTGAGATCTGCATTCTGAACAATTCAGTTATTGAGGGATCGGGAATCTCGCCAATATTACTAAAATTATTTTTCGCATTTAGAATGGCTGTTTCTTACTTAAGTTATGAATAATTACCCTGAACTTTAAGGTTTATATCGCTACGGTTTTTAGGGAGGAGGTCATCTTCTATTGGCATAAAAAAACGAAACATCCGACATTAGGTTGTTTCGTTAAGTGACCCCGCTCGGGCTCGAACCGAGGACCCAAAGATTAAGAGTCTTTTGCTCTACCAACTGAGCTACGGAGTCTGAAATAAAATCGAGCCGCAAATATACAGGGATTTTATTTTGCGGGAAATTATTAGGGGCTATCTTTGCCGTCCCTTAATGGGAGCATAGCTCAGCTGGTTCAGAGCATCTGCCTTAC
>JANWIY010000050.1 GCA_025449645.1 Chitinophagaceae bacterium
ACAATTGCCCTGCAAGAAATGAAAGGCTCTTTTTCTTCCACCATTTGGAAAATTTTTCCAGGATCTGGAATAAAAATTAATGGTTGCTTTTATCAGATCCGGATTTACGCGCTCCCGATTCCAGCAATGACCTTATTGAATCCAGCTTTTCATTAACGGATCCCAGTTCTCGCAGGATCAGCCAGAATGAATTGCTGTTGGCATCCTGAGCCAGACTTGAAGACGAATCGTTCAGCGAATAGGATTTTAGCGGCTGGCCCGACGGAGCTGTGTTGCCAGAAACAGCATCAATCGCACTCAAGGTTTGCTTCTGAAGATCTGTGTGTAAGAGTTCGTGTAAACCCACTTTAAAATAATCTGCCAGTTTAACCAATTCGGCCAGGCTGGGTTCACTCTTTGAATTCTCCCAATTTCCAACAGTATTCGCTCGCTTGTTAAAAAGCAAAGAAATCTCATCCTGGTTCTGGCCACGCTGCTTTCTCAAAAAGCGGAGATTTCTCGCAAATACGCTCATGAAGGAAATTGCTAAAATATTTATCAAAATAATTTGGAAAACCACAATTGTTTTGTTATCTTAGCTAAATAATTGAGATAAATATACAAATCTTTGGTTATTATACCAATTTTTTACAACTCACCTGAAAGAAAGTGCCTTTTTCACTCCAGGTTTTTAGGAGTGAAGTTCTTTCTTTAGAAATTCTGAAGCAATACTACGAACCGGGTAATTTAAGTTCACGATTTACTTAAACCCCATCGAAAATGGAAAATTCGTCCTTTTCCGGTAGTATTGAGCCAATTATTAAGGATTTTAGCCCTTTTTCAGAGGAAATTGAGCTAATAATTTATACAATTACCCATGCCTTTCATACAGAAATGATCTTCCTCTTGGGCATTTATCAGGCTAATCCGGAGGCGATGGGTAAAGAATACGATCTCCTGGTACTTGCTTCCGAGAACGAAAAGCGGCCCATGCATGAATTTGAAAGTCTGATATACAATCGCTGCCATGATTTAGCGCCGGTTACCGTTTCAGTTCATAGATGGGATATGGTCCAGTCCCTGTTGGCAAACGGAAATATGTTCTTTGCTCAGCTTTGTAAACCAGAAAAACTGATTTATGATTCAGGAGAAAAGAGATTCCCTGAGCCGATCTTATTTAACCAGGCAATAAAGAGTGCTCACTTAATGGCAGAATTCAGCCAGATACTGGAAAAGGCAAAAGGCTTTTTGCTGGGGTCTGCAATCTATAAAGCAGCCCTCGAGTATCAACTGTGCGCTTTTATGCTTCATCAGGCTGTTGAACAGACGCTCAATGCATTTCTTTGTCCTTTGATGGGCATTCGGATACAAACCCACAATTTGCAAAAGCTATTATTGTATACGCGAAGATTATCCAAAGCGTTATATTATGAAGTTTTCCCGAGAGATACCGGCCTGGAGGTTGAGTTATTCAGGATTTTGCAAAAAGCATATATCTACGGCCGGTATAAGAATAACTTTCAGGTAAGCCGTGATAACCTTGAGATATTAACTGACCGTGTAATTTCTCTTCAGGAAATGGCATCAGGTATTTTCCTGGAGAAACTGAACATGTATTTTGAAAACCAGGATCCCTTCATTCCCGATTAAAAAGATGTTATGTCAGAATCATATGCCGTCATTGAAGATTTTTTTTCCGCCTTATCTGTTTCGCAGTATAGAAAATATATTTTGTCCGTCCTTCAGGCCGCAAACAGCGTCAAATTATGGAAAAAGGAAGAGCCTGCCAGCCTCCTTTATTTTCAAAAAAAGATGGAGGACCTCATAAACACAGTTCATATTCTTGTCAGCAAGGATAAGGGCAGGAAAAGCAAAAAATCGAAAGCTGTCATTGACCGTCCGGTTACCGACGAGGAGCAAATTGACCCCGGCTACTATTTGAACAAGCATCGTGGGCAGCTTCAATGGGAAGCATTTCCCCGCAGCTTATCCAAAAAGGAATTTCTTGATCCTTTCCTGGCATTTGAACATTTTTTTCAATACCGGACCCTGAAAGAATGGCAAAAGGACCTCAGGGAAATCGTCTTTTACGCCCTTTCACCCCATAGCTGTGCTGAAGACTGCGTTGATTTTGAATTCTTGAAAATCAATGAACTACTGCAAAAACTCGTCGAAGCCGCTCATCTGATATGGGTTAGGGAAATTGATAAGGATCTTTGACAGGTTCCCCGGAAAAGTTTTACACGGAATTCCCGCCCCAATCGAAAAACAACCTGGGTTAAAAAATAAAAAATGTGAACTGATCGCTAAAATTCAGGATGATATTCTACTGCAATGCTTATGATTCAGGGGTGAAAGCCAGGAATTCCATGAGACCATCGATTCTGGCATTTGGATTGAGGCGATGCTTGTATTATTAACTTATAAAAAAGGAGGTTATAATGTCAAACATCATCAGGAAAGAAGATGGCAATATGCCGGTAACGTTGGGAACGGTGGTTGATCAAATCTTTCAGAATAACATCGATCGTTTCTTTGATGACAGCTTCTGGGATTCCAGAGGGATGCAGGGCGCTTACCAGGTTCCCGCTAATATCAGGGAAACCGATAAGAGTTTTGAAATGGAATTAGCAGCTCCCGGTCTGAAAAAGGAAGATTTCCAGCTGAATATCTCAAATGACAGTTTGGTCGTTTCCTTTGAGCATAAGGAAGAAAAAAGTCAGGAAGACAAGAAACGCGGGTGGCTGAGGAAGGAGTATGATTTGCGGTCATTCTCGAGGAGTTTCCATTTGGATGATTCGGTGGATGCCAGCAAAATAACTGCCAGGTACGAAGACGGAGTTCTTCATTTAAGCCTGCCGAAAAATGAAAAAGCTCAAAAAATATCCCGGACAATTAAGATTCAATAGAAGGAATTCATAACCACAAGTATTAACACCTATACCGGTTTCCCGAGGGGCAGGATGTACATCCTGCCCTTTCCACGAATACAGTACCCCATCATAGATCGGCAAGATAGAGCGTAAAACTAAACCTGCTTCCTTCGCCGGGTTTACTATCCAGGTGAATATGGCCACCCTGCGCCTCGATAAATTCCTTGCTTATTGCAAGACCAAGGCCAGTGCCATATTTGCCAGAGCCGGGAACCTGAAAGTAGCGATCGAAAATTTTTTCCTGGTACTGTGGATCTATCCCCTGTCCCTGGTCCCTTACGGAGAATTCAACCATGGTTCCCTTTCTCCTTAAAGCAATGGCCAGATCGCTCCTTTCCGGGGCATAGCGAATGGCGTTCGTAAGAAAATTAATCAGCACCCAGGCCGTTTTATCCCCATCGGCTTTAATATCGGGAATATTTTCATCCTTTTGAATGATCAGGTTTAATTTCTTCTGATCAACCTGTATCCTTACCGACTCCAGGGCGTAATCAAGCATTTCGTAAGGATTGCTCTTTTTTATGTTCAATTGAATATTACCTGTTTCCACTTGGGACAGGTTAAGCAACTCAGCAATAATCCTTAACAGCCGATCACAATCTTCTTTTATTCCATGCAATAACTGACGCTGCTCTTCATTCAATATCCCGGTAGTTGTATTTTCCAATAATTGCAGGCTCATTTTAACAGAGGAAATGGGCGTTTTCATTTCATGAGAAATAGTCGCGATGAAATTCGTTTTCGCCACGTCCAGCTCCTTGAAAGGAGTAATGTTTTTTAACACGATCACCCGGCTTTGCGTATCATCCTGACTAACGTCCACCACTTCCCGGATAAAATAATTTTCCTTATCGGCAACGATTATTTTAAATGGTGCTGAATTATCGCCCTCCATAAGAAAACGAAACAGGTCATTTGATTTTTTCAATACTTCAGCTTTTTTACCAACAACCTGGTCAGCATGAACGCCGAGCAGGGCTAATGCCTGTCCATTTGCAAAAAGAACAACATCATTCTTATCTATTCCTATACTTGCATCTTTCAGGCTATTTATCACTGCTTCTGCCCTGGCTTTTTCGAACAGGATCTGGTTCAGGTTGCTGTTTTGAAAATACTCCAGCCGCTCAGACATGTCGTTGAATGATTTGGCAAGTTGTCCGAATTCATCTTTGTTTTTAATATGAATCCGGTGACCATAATCCTTATTGCTTATCTGCTGCATGCCCAGGGTCAGTTCACGGATAGGGGCGACCATTACGGAAGGGAAATTATAGGAGAAGGTAAATGCTACAATAAAAACGATACCACATAATACCGTGATGATGGAAAGTGCCTTGGCGGCTGTTTGTTGCGCCGTATTATTTTTTAGCTGAATAGCTTCCATATTCAGCGAGAGGATTTTCTGTAACAGTACCTCCAGATCTTTAGCAGTTTCGACAGATGAATCCCCGTTTTGCATCTTATTGAAATCTCTCCTTGCATGAAAAGTGGCCAACAATTCTCCGGGTTCCGTAACGTTGTTCTCCTGTGCCCCCAGCGCAAGATCAATTTTTTTCAGGGAACCGTTACGATCGATGGATATACTATCCAATGCCTTTTGTATCGTATGACAATAATCGATCGATTCATAATTAGCCTTAATGATAGCACTCGAATCATCTTTCAGCCGGATAATATAATAAATACCCGCCCCTCCTACAATTAAAATAAGGATGAAGAGAAACAATGTTCCGAGCCAGATTTTATTTTTTACATTCAGCGGCATCAGGATAATATAACCAAATCAATGTCGTGTTCGGAGAATGTTGTCAGGAGCCCATTAAAAACATTTGTTTTCAGAATGATCTGAAACAGATTCAAATGAGGCTTGCCAATACATACGGTTGTTATCCCCTCTTCATTAACCGTTTCCATAATAGCTTTTGCAATATGAACAGCTTTTTTCTGAACCACCCTGGCCCCGAGCTCCGTTGCATTCTTAAAGTTATTGATTAGGTGCCGCTGTGCCGCCAAAGAGATTTTATCGTTAGATTCCCTGGGTGTCTGTACATAAAGAACAACCCATTGACTATTGTAGTATGAGGCCAGTCTGGCAGTTTTACGGATAATTCGCTGAGCGATATCTGCATTGGAGGAAATGCAGGCGAGCAGGTGCTCGTGACGGAAACTTGTTAGCTTGCTCGTAATTTGATAGTCTACTTTACGCTCAACCTGCCCGGCAACCTCCTTCAGAGCCAGTTCACGAAGCTGGAGGATTTTTTCCGGCTGAAAGAAATTCGTGAGCGCCTGCTGAATTTTACTGTGATCATAGATCTTTCCTGCTTTTAACCTCTTAATGAGCTCGTCTGCAGTTAAATCGATATTAACCACCTCATCCGCAATCTGAAGGATCTTGTCCGGAACTCTTTCGTTCACCACTATGCCTGTAATCGCCTTGACGTCTTCATTAATACTCTCCAGGTGCTGAATATTCACCGCACTGATCACATCAATTCCTCCATCCAGGATATCCATTACGTCCTGCCACCGTTTGCGATTCTTACTTCCGGGAATATTGCTGTGCGCCAGTTCATCAACCACCACGACCTCAGGATGAAGAAGCAGGATCGCTTGTACGTCCAGTTCATCAAGTGACTTTCCTTTGTAAAAAGCTGTTCTTCTGGGAATCAGCGGGAGGCCATTCATCAATTCTGCCGTATCTTTTCTGCCATGCGTTTCCACGAATCCGATCTGGACATTCACACCTGATTTTAATAGTTGCTGGGCTTCCTCCAGCATGCGGAAAGTCTTGCCCACACCGGCACTCATGCCGATGTAAATCTTCAGCTTCCCTTTTTCCGGGCGCTGTAAAATCTGCATCCATTCATCGGGGCTGTAGGATTTACTTTCCATTTATTTTAGTTCATCCAGCGCAACGTTCAGTCTCAGCACATTTACAGTAGAAGGCCCTAACCCATTTTTTTCTATATGCTGATCAACGAGGGCTTTAGCTTTTTCTTCATCCATATGCCTTGCATTGGCTACACGGGCTACCTGTATGAGTGCACCCTCGGGGCTAATATCCGGATCCAGCCCGCTGCCAGACGCTGTTACCATTTCCGAAGGTATTTGTTCTTTCTTAATCCCTGGATTATGAACAAGGAAAGAATCAATACGATCACTTACTTGTTTTAGATAATCCGGGTTGGAAGGCCCCTTGTTGCTGCCGCCTGATCCAGCAGCATTGTAATCCACCGCGGATGGGCGTCCCCAGAAATAATTGTC
>JANWIY010000051.1 GCA_025449645.1 Chitinophagaceae bacterium
GCCAGGACGGATTTGACTTTTTAAGAAAGGTGCCGACAGTATGGGATCAAACCGTAGTGCCTGGTGCTGAGGTGGGTGAATGGGTGACTATAGCCAGGCGAAAAGCTGGGAATTGGTATATTGGAACTATTAATAACAGTAAGGCGAGAACGGTGAGCATACCCTTGCATTTTCTGCCACCGGGTAAATATCACGCCGAAATTTATTCTGATGCCCCGGACGTTGGGGATAATCCCAATCACCTGACAAAGCAAAGCCGGGATCTCAATGAATCTGACAGCCTGACTATAAAACTCCCGGCGGGCGGCGGCCAGGTTGTGGTGTTACAATCATTAAACTAATCATGGCATCAAGTACCATAAGAAAAGAATCCATTGATTTTCTGAAAGCGCTTTCAAAAAACAATAACCGGGAATGGTTCAATCAACATAAAGACAAATACATCGAGGCGCACAACAATATCATTGCTTTTGCTGATGCGTTGCTTTTTGAAATAAACAAGCATGATAAAATTGAGAATTCATCGGGAAAGGAAAGCTTGTTCAGGATTTATAAAGACGTACGCTTTTCGAAAGACAAAACGCCGTATAACACCCGCTGGCATGGTTCTTTCAAAAGGGCAACAAACAAATTGCGCGGAGGATATTATTTTAACATCCAGCCCGGGGCCACATTTCTGGCTGGCGGTTTTTGGGGCCCGGAACCAAAAGACATGAAAAGAATAAGGCAGGATATTGATCTAAATTTTAAATCATGGAAAAAGCTGCTTTCTGATAAAACGCTTTTAAGTACATTTGGCAAAATGACAGGAGATATTGTGGGCTCCGCCCCCCGCGGCTATCCCAAAGATCATCCCGCTATCGATTTGCTTCGTTATAAGCAATTCATTTTTAAATACTCTTTTACTGACAAAGAAGTCTGCAGTCCTGGCTTTGTAAAAAAAGTTAGCGGAGTATATAAGAAAATGCGGCCATTCCTTAATTTTATGAGTGAGGTGCTTACTACGGACGTGAATGGAGTGCCGGTTAATTAAAATGCAGAAATTAAGATTTAATCATGCAACAAAATGAATGGCTGCAAATGATTAACCTTAATTTCCGCAAACAGGAATGTGCTTATTAAATCTTATTCCCCTGCGGTAGCGGGACTAATCACAGAAGATACTTCGTAAATGGCAGTGACCGGAAATCCACCCCTTTTAGCATGTTCTCTTAACAGGTCCATATTTTCCGCTTTATAAACGCAGAAGATTTTATCCGCCACCACGTAGCTGTGAATCCATTGAATCTGTGGCCCCATCTCCTTCAGAACCGTACAGGAGGTTTTGGAAATGTCCTTTAATTTTTCCGGAGAGAACTGACCCGCCCCGGGTATATTCCTTTCAATTACATAGGTCTTCATGGTAGTTTGCGCCTCATTTTGATTTTTTGAATTGTCCTGGGCAGCGGCGGTCTGAGCCATGAATACCAAACCACAAAAAAGCGTGCATACAAAGAGAAAATGGAGATGATTAGTAATCTTTTTCATAACAAATAATTTAGGTTTGATGAATAAGTAAATATAGTTTGAGCTGCTGTGCCCAACTATAACAAATCGTTCAAATAGTGGTAAACCTGAACCAGGGATCATCAGGCGTTATTGCACCGCGTTAAGATAGTATGCCGGGAGAAGACCAAACTTTTTCTTAAAGCATTTGGTAAAATAGGAAGGACTGTTGAATCCGGAGTCAAATACAGTCTGAGAAATATTCAAGCTCTGCCTTTTGAGGAGGTCCCTGGCCTTATCCAACCTGAATTCCTTCAGAAGAAGATTTGGAGCCAAACCCCATAGGGCAATTGTTTTCCGGTATAACTGGGATTTGCTCATGGACATGGCCCGGCATAAGTCAGTAATCGCAAAATCCGCGTCCTGCCAGTTTTTTTCAAGTTTATTGAACAGCGATTCCACCAGGGTTTCATCCTGCGGCAATAGCGTAATAAAATTCTTTTGTTCCATTTTTAAAAAGTCGCGGGCTAAAAGTTCTTTAACCACCGAAGCAACGACTATCTGCTGGTTATTTGCAATTGTACACAGGCATCTGGCCAGATGTATCGCATCTCCGAAGAGTTTGTCACTTTTTGCAACAGGGTCACCGGCATTGATACTTATTTTAAGACCCGTTAACTTCCTGTGCGCGGCTGACAGATTTTTTTGAATTTTCAAAGCACAGGAAATGGCCTTGACTGCAGAAGAAAATGAAATGATAAATCCATTTCCGGTCCACTCAACCTCTCGCCCCCCGTGAACCGACAATTCCTTTCTTATGATAATATTCAGATTATTCAGCAGCCCATTTGCTTTTTCCGGACCCAGCTTATGGCGCAGCAAGACGGGATCAGCTATTTCAGTGATCAAAAGAGTGCGGAAAGCGGTATCGCTAAAAACCTTCAGGCCTTTATCAGAGATAATGGTCTCTTCAGGGTCATGGATCCTTCCAAGAAAAGACTGTACCAAATCGTTTTCTACCTCAATGATTTTGGATGGCATAAACCCATGGGACTTTCTGTGCATTTCTTCCACCCCGCGTTTATTTGGTGCTTCTATCAGACAAAAAGCAACCCCCCGGGATTCATCCATCCAATAGGTCATACACTTACAGCTATATTTTCCCTGGATCAGCATGTCCTTCCGATGGGCTTCAGCCAGATCCAGGGCCTCTGCTCCGGGAACATGATGAATATCCATGTAGATAGGCATACCTTATTATATTATTTTAAGTTGCAAATCGAATTTACAATTGTTTTTTTTGCCATAATCAGGATATTTTACACGAAATTTAAGGGTAATTTCTAAAACCAATGAACAGAGTAGTACATTTTGAGATACATGCCCGGGACCTCGATAAAATGCAAAAATTTTATAAGTCAGTCTTTGGCTGGAATATCATTGATCTGGGCCCGCAAATGGGTGATTACCGGACAATTGATACAGGTAAGGATGAATCCGGCGCCTTATGGACCGGTATCAACGGGGGCATAACTCCCCGCCGCGGTGAGGGTCCAAAAGGCGGTGAACCTGTTAACGCTTTTGTGTGTACAATCGAGGTGGAAGATATAGACAAAACCCTTGATAAAATACATGAGGCAGGCGGCACAGTGGCACTAGACAAAATGGATGTACCCGGCGTTGGGATTCTCGCTTACCGCAAAGACCCGGAAGGCAATATATTCGGAGTTTTGCAGCCGGTAAAACAGTAATCTAATTTTTGTAATATGAAATGGTATAATTATGTGGCCTGCTTTTTTGCGGGATTGTTTATCGCGAACACAGTTCCTCATTTTATCCATGGCGTTTCCGGCGACTACTTCCCCTCACCATTCTCGAATCCTCCCGGGAAAGGACTCTCCTCACCAATGATAAATACCCTATGGGGCCTGCTTAATCTCCTTATCGGATACCTGTTGTTCAGAGCCGGAAAAATTTCCAGCGCCCGCAAATGGTCCCTCGTCCTGTTCTTTGCGGGTATTATTCTTATGAGTATTAACCTTAGTGCGATATTCATAGACAAAATGCATCAGTAAAACCCGGGAAATTTATCACTGCTTCAACATCTTTGCTCAGGCAGAGAAAGTGTTTGAGGGTATTACAAGTGCTGAAGGCCTTGATAACTGGAGGATACCGGATTTCCTGTTATTGCTGGGCCATTCATCTCAGAATACTTAAACATAATATCCGGTGCGGGGAAAGTGTTCCATATGAAGAAAGGCTAAATGTGTGATGAATTTTAAGGAATAGGGCTGAATGGGTAAGGCTGTCATTGCCTACTTAAGAATTTCCAGGTGAATGGCTTCATGCACAGCTTTCATGCGCGAGTTGCTATCGAGTTTAAACATGATCGCTGAGATATGATGGTCAACAGTTTTGACGGAGATAAAAAGTCTCGCCGCAATTTCCTTGTTTTGCATTCCTTCTTTCAACAACAATAAAACGTCCATTTCCCGTTCGGTTAAGAGCGCCGGATTGGATTGTGTTGTTTTCCTTATGCCACGCGGAATACTTTTGATTCCTGAGGCCCTCATTTCCATTTTCATTTTTTGAAATATAGCCTGGGCACCAAGTCTATGAACGATGCTGATGGCTTTTCATTTATCCGTTTCCCCTCCATCAAACAAGGCAAGCGCCTGATGGTATGGATATCCAAGTTCTTCCCATAAGCCCGCAGCTTTCCTGGCCAGGCTGAGGTTGTCCGTAACATATCCGCTGTACTTTTCCCGAACCATTAACTGCTGATTCCTTGCCTTCCAAAGCCAGAAAGCGAATTCGCTGTATTTGTGAAAATCGCCCTTCTCTTCAACCATACTTATGGTGCGATCAAGGGTAGCCCTCTCGATGAAGATCTTTCCGGTTATCCATTCAAATTCCAAAAGCGCAACCATGGCAGGAATAATTCTTTGAAGTTCCATCGTTTCAAAAGCAATTTTTTTTGCCTGGGTAAGCATGTCCAGAACATCCGTATCTCCTTTTCTCATCCTGATTGTCGACAATACAATCAACGCTCCAATCCTGGCTACGGGTAATTGGTTTTCATTACTGATCAGCTTTTCTGCGGTACGATACGCCTCTACCCAATTTCCCGTTTCAAGGTTGAGCCTGGCTTTCATGATTATCATATAGGGCGCCCACGAATCCAGGTCTCTTTCTTCACAATACCGGATTCCCGCATCCAGGTATTTTTTTGCAAATTCAACATGTTTTATTTCCGCTGCAGAAGTCCCCAGGTTTGCGTAAGCCCGGGCCGCATGTTCATGATATGAATTCTTTAAAGCTAATGCAAGGCTTTCTTCCAATAACTCAATCCGTGGAAGAGTTGCGTCCTGTGTATATGATGAATATAAAAACAGGCAAATAAAACGGGCTTTAGGAGGGAAATCCAATGTGCGCATAACTGTTTGTTTTTGAGGAGTCTTGTGCGCTTAATCCGGATGCATTTATTTTGTATGAAGTATAAGTTATGAGAGCATCCGATAGTTCATGAACAATTGGGCGTACCTTTCGTGTGAGCAAATCCTGTTCCTGCGATCATGATGTTCAGAAATTATTTTTTAAATCTTCCTTAGAATCGTTTCCATGATGGAAGAATTTGACGCCATAATAATCGGATCAGGCGCGGGCGGTCTTGCCGTAGCAATCCTGCTTGCAAAAGCCGGGCAAAAGGTCCTGGTGCTGGAGAGGCACTACGTTCCAGGTGGCTGGTGTCACAGTTTTCATTTGAACGGCCAGCGTTTCAGTCCCGGAGTTCATTATATAGGCCTCATGGATGAAGGAGAATCAACAAACAATCTCTACAAAGGTCTTGGGATTGCAAACGACCTTGTTTTTTTTAGAATGAATAAAAATTGCTACGAACACTGTCGTCTTGGAGATAAAATGATTGATATGCCGGCGGGGTTCAATAATCTTTATGAAAACCTCGCAAAAGAATTCCCAAAAGAGCAAAAAAATATAAAAAAATACCTCGGACTCGTAAAAAAAGTTTGTGACGAGGTTTTGCTGATTCCTGAGATGCATGGCTTTTGGGATCACCTTACGATTCCGTTCCGGACCCGGCATATGGGCAAGTATGCCTTATTCAATCTGAAAAGAGTAATCAACTGGCATATCAAAGATCCCATCCTCAAGGCTGTCCTCAATACTCAATGCGGTGATCACGGGTTGCCACCATACAAAGCCAGTTTTCCGATACATTGCCTGGTTATGAACCATTATTTTCAGGGCGCATTCTACCCCATGGGAGGAGGTGCAGGTATTGTTAAAGGCATGACCAATGCCCTGAAGAGAAATGGCGGGGAATTGAGGGTAAAGCAGCAGGTAAAAAGAATCCTGATAGAAAATAAGCAGGCTTTTGGAGTAGAACTTGCCGATGGAAGACAAATTTTCTCAAAAAAAATAATATCAAATGCTGATCCGACTACTACATATCTGGACCTGGTCGGAAAGGAAAACCTAAGTCCGAAATTAATTAAGAAAATTTCAAAGACTAAATACTCTGTCACTTCATTGATCCTGTTTTTAACACTCGATATGGATGTGAAGAAAGCTGGCTTTGACTCAGGGAATATCTGGTCATTCAGGAATGAAGATATGGATGCCTTATACAATGAGCTAAACGATAAGGATCCGGCAGAGGGAAGCGAATTTCCTGTTGTTTTTATCAGTTGCACGACGCTTAAGGACCCGATTTCCTTTAATGGCAGGTACCATAATTTTGAACTCGTCACGTTTATAGATTACGAGAGCTTTAAAGAATTTGATATCAAAAATAATTATCATTCTGAGGCATACGAACTGAGAAAGAAAAAGATCATCGGTAAATTTTTAAATAACCTGGAGAAAGTGATTCCCGGCGCCAGGGAACATATTATTCAAGCGGATTTGGGAACGCCGAAAACAAATCAATATTTTATTAATTCCACCAATGGAAATGTTTACGGGAC
>JANWIY010000052.1 GCA_025449645.1 Chitinophagaceae bacterium
AACCCCAATAAAAAATCCCTCCGAAGGAAGGATTTTTGAAATACTTTATATGTGGGTAGATTAATAATCTCTGTCGAATCCGCCGCCACCGCCGTTACCACGGTTATAGCCGCCCTTCTTGTAACCACCGCCTCCGCCACCGTTGCCGAAGCTTCTCTTCTTGAAACCTCCGCCGCCTCCGCCCTGCTGCTTGGGCTGGGACTCATTGACGATGATTTTACGACCCATTACCTCTGAATCGTAGAGACTGGTAATGGCAGCCTGCGCTTCCGTATCGTTTTCCATTTCAACAAAGCCAAAGCCTTTGCTGCGGCCTGAAACTTTGTCCTAAACGATTTTTGCGGAACCAACAGTGCCGTGTTGTTCAAAAAGGTTTCTGAGATCCTCATCGGTCATTTGCCAGGAGAGGTTGCCTACATAAATGTTCATTGTGCTAAAATTAATAAATGAAAAAAACAAACGCTGAAACTTCGTAGCTACGATGAACGATGGTACTATCTGATGAGGAATCGCACCAGCACACGCTAATAACTAGAATAACAGAGCGATGTAAAGATAGGGATTTTTATTACTTTCGAAAATTTTGGGGCCGGAAACCAGACTGATAATAAGGACGTTCCTGAACACTAAAAAACCCCGCCCGGCTGGTCCGAACAGGGTTCAAATAAAATGGTAAAAGGGTTATTCGGCAGAGACTTCAAAATCAACTTCCGTTTCATTACCATGACCGAAGTCAACTCTGGCTTTGTAGCTTCCAAGTTCTTTTACCTCAGAAAGAATATGGATCCGCCGGCGGTCAATTTCGTATCCTTTCTGGTCACGTATGGCCCGGGCCAGTTGAACGGAGGTTACGCTTCCGAAAATTTTTCCGCTGGTTCCTGTTTTTGCTCCGATTTTCAATGGGGAGGCTTTCAGTACCTCGATCACCTTATTTACTTCTGCCAATAACTTTTCTTCTTTCTTTTTTTGTTGTTTTATCTTTTCTTCCAGCTGCTTCAGATTGGAAGGACTGGCTTCTATTGCCATTTTTTTGGGAATCAGGAAGTTGCGGGCATAACCGTTTTTAACGCTCAGCTTTTCATGAGCGGCGCCAAGGTTGTCCACATCCTGGATCAAAATGATTTCCATTTTTATTTATTTAGCCCGGCAAGGTCCGGACGAGTTACTTGAATAAATCGGTCACGTAAGGCAAAATGGCCATTTGTCTTGCTTTCTTGATGGCTTCAGCCACTTTTCGCTGGTATTTCAGGGAATTACCGGTGATACGGCGGGGCAGCATTTTTCCCTGTTCATTCAGAAACTTCTTCAGGAATTCGCCATCCTTATAATCCACATAGCGGATGTGATATTTCTTGAAACGGCAGAATTTTTTGGCTCTTTGCTGGGTCTTGATTGCAGTGAGATACTTGATCTCGTTTGTTTTTGCCATTTTCTATGCTTCCGCTTTTTCGGTTCCTGTTGGTACACCACTTTTCTTTCTGGCATTGTACTCGACGGCGTATTTATCGAGTCTTGTCGCCATGAAACGTAACACGGTTTCATCGCGGAGAATCTGAATTTTCAGCTTCTCATTGAAGTCGGATGGCGCACTGTACTCCAGAACCCAGTATAAACCGGTCGTCTTTTTCTGGATGGGATACGCCAGTGATTTAAGGCCCCAGGGTTTCTCGTGCAACACTCTGCCGCCGTTTTCCTTAACGAAGGCCGTGTATTTGGTCTGGGCAACTTTGTAGTCTTCCTCAGACAGCACAGGGGTAAAAATCACCATCAATTCATAATTGTTCATTTCCCTGATTTTAAATAAAAAAATTAATTGGGCTGCGAAGGTAATGTTTTTGGGGGAAAAAGGAAATAGAAAAGTTGACGGTTGATGGTTGATGGTTGATGGATTTCAGGCGCGGATCCCGAACCAAAGTCCATCAACCATCAACCCTTTCCGTTAACCGTCAACTATCAACCTTCAACCTTTTCCGTCATCCTGTCAGCCCCCCCACCAATGGCACTCCGTTTGAGCGGCAAGGCTAAAAATACCGTTTATGCAAAAAGGAAGTATCCGGGTTCAAACAGAGAATATCTTCCCCATCATCAAGAAATTCCTTTACAGCGACCATGAGATCTTTCTCAGAGAATTGATCAGCAATGCCGTAGACGCCTCGCAAAAGCTTAAAACCCTATCCTCCCTCGGTGAGGCCAAAGGGGAATTAGGCGACCTGACCATTCAGGTTAAGCTGGATAAGGAGGCCCAGACCATTACTATTACCGACCAGGGTATCGGCATGACGGCCGAAGAAGTGGATAAATACATTAACCAGGTGGCTCTTTCCGGGGCTGAAGAATTTGTAAACAAATATAAGAACCAGAACGAAAATGCTATAATCGGGAAATTCGGACTGGGATTCTATTCCGCCTTTATGGTCAGCAGCAAGGTAGAACTGATCACCAAAAGTTACAGGGAAGATGCCCCTGGGGTGAAATGGGAATGCGATGGCAGCCCGGAATTCAGCCTTGAGGAAACCGATAAGGCCGGCAGGGGAACGGATATCATACTGCATATCAATGAGGACAGCCGCGAGTTCCTGGATGCCGACCGGCTTCGGGGCATCCTGGAAAAATTCTGTCGTTTTTTGCCCATACCCCTGGTATTCGAAAACAAACAAATCAATAATATCCACCCGGCCTGGACCCGTAAGCCCAGCGAACTGACGAGCCAGGACTACCAGAATTTTTATAAGGAATTATACCCGTTCAACGAACCACCCCTTTTCTGGATACATCTTAATGTAGACTATCCGTTTCACCTGACCGGCATCCTGTATTTTCCCAAAATCAGGCAGACTTATGAAATCCAGAAAGACAAAATTCAGCTTTACAGTAACCAGGTATTTGTGACCGATGAGGTTAAAGACATTGTTCCGGAATTCCTCATGCTTTTGCAGGGTGTTCTTGACAGTCCGGATATTCCCCTGAATGTTAGCAGGAGCTATTTGCAGGGCGATCCGAATGTAAAAAAGATCAACAGCCATATCACAAAAAAAGTGGCGGACAAACTGGAAGAAATATTTACTACAGACAGAAAGGAATTTGAAGAAAAATGGGAGAGCCTGGGCCTTTTTGTGAAATACGGCATGATGACCGATGATAAGTTCCTGGATAAAGCCAACCGCTTCCACATTATGGAAGACACAGATGGTTCCCGTTTTTACACGCTGGATGAATACAGGATCGCTACGGAGACCTTGCAAAAAAATAAGGAAGGCAAACAGGTAATCATTTATACAAGCAACCCCGTTCAGCAGGACAGCTATATTCGTGCTGCCCAGGGAAAAGGATTTAAAGTAGTAAAACTGGAGACTATAGTCGACGCCGGTTTTATAAATCAAATGGAAGTAAAATGGGATTCAGTTCATTTCACCAGAGTGGACAGCGACATTGTAGATAACCTGGTCGACAAGCAGGATGCTGCAGAGATGGTACTGAGTAAGGCGGAAGAAGAGAAACTGAAAGGATTATTTAAAATGGATGTTCCCGCATTGCATGTAACAATAGAAATTCGTGGATTGAGTCCGGACGCTCTGCCGGTAGTAGCTACAAGGCCCGAATTTATGCGTCGCATGAAAGATATGGCTGCACTCAATGGAGGCATGGGATCATTCTACGCCGGCATGCCGGATGAAGTCACCCTTACAGTAAACGGAAATCATCCGATTTATAAAACGGTCCTGGGTGAAAACGACGGTGATAAGCAACAGAAGCTGGTGCACAACCTGGCCGACCTGGCCCTGCTGAGCCAGGGATTATTGAAAGGCAACGAACTTACAAACTTCATCCAGCGCAGTGTGGAATTGATCGGAGGCGGAGAGAGGAGTAGGATTATTTTGCAATCGTAGATTATTTTCGCGGATGGTAGATAGTTGATGGTTGATGGCTCCCATGTGTAAATTCGCACATAAGTTCCATCAACCATCAATTATCAATCATCAACCTTTCCGATGCTTTCACATCAACAACCTTCATCTGCAAACTTTTCTCGCCGTTCCATTCATTTTCATCCAGGGTGTAAACGATATCCATGGGTTTCTGGAGGAGATCAAATTTTTCGGCCATATTGAAACCGATCCCTGAAATTACCGTTTCATTTTGCCGAAGGGAAAACCTGATATGTTTTTCTTTGAGCAGTCTGGAATAACCGGTGTTTGTAACACCCCTGCTCACAAAAAGGGGTTTTGTATTTTCGGGTCCGAAGGGTTCCATTTGGTGCAGGATTTGATAAAAGGAAAAATAAATATTCCTGAATTGAATTTCCGCATCCAGGTTTAGTTCAGGAATCAGAAATCTTGGCTCGATGGTTGCCGAAACTATTTCTTCAAATTTATTACTGAATAACTCCACCTGACCCGGTTCAAGCGTCATTCCTGCAGCTGCAAAATGACCACCATATCCAAGAAGATATTCCCTGCAGCCATGAATGGCTTCATACAAATTAAATCCCTGTACGCTGCGGGCGCTTCCGGAAACGAGTTCACCGGTTTGAGTCAGCACTATTGTCGGCCGGTAATATTTTTCTATGAGACGGGAAGCCACAATACCGACAACCCCCTTATGCCAATGGGAACGAAAGACAACAGTAGAGTTCCTCTTCCGCATCACTTCATCTCCTTCAATGATCGCAAGGGCTTCTTCGGTAATATTCAGATCTGCTTCCTTACGGTTGGTATTATCTGCATGGAGCAGCTTTGCAAACCCGAGGGCTTCTTCAAAGCTGCCAGCCACAAACATTTGAACTGCCTTGCGCGCATCATCCATTCTTCCGGCAGCATTTACGCGGGGAGCAATCATAAATACGAGTGTGCTGATGGATAATGGCGACTTTAATCCGCTGAGTTGCATCAGCGCGAGGATACCGAAGTTGGGATCCTCATTCACTTTTTTTAAACCGTGAAATGCAAGTATCCGGTTTTCGCCCGTCATCGGAACGATGTCTGCCGCAATGGCGATGGCCACCAGGTCAAGGAAACAAAAATATTCTGCCTCGGAAAATCCAAAGCTGAGGGATAAAGCCGTTATAAGTTTGAATGCAATCCCGCAGCCGCAAAGATCTTTGCATGGATAAGGGCAATCCGGTTGTTTTGGATTGAGTATGGCGGTAGCTGCGGGCAACCTCGCGTCGGGCAGGTGATGGTCACATATAATGAAATCAATTCCGGCTTCAGCGGCATATTGAACAAGGTCCACGGATTTTATTCCGCAGTCCACCGAAATAATCAGGGCATACCCGTTTTCCTTTGCGTATTCAATTCCGGCTTTTGAGATCCCATAGCCCTCTCTGTGGCGATGGGGAATATAAAAATTTACAAGATCAGGATTGCTGATCTTACAAAGCATCAGGTACATGCATGCAACAGCAGTTGTGCCATCCACGTCGTAGTCTCCAAACACCAATATTTTTTCTCCCCGGATCACTGCTGCTCTTATTCTGTTAACCGCTTTGTCCATGTCTTTCATCAGCCATGGATTGTGAAGAGCCACTAACTGCGGACGGAAATAATTTTTAGCCTGATTAAAATTTTCTATTCCGCGGGAAACTAAGATCCTGCAAAGCACGGGACTAATTTTCAGCTCCTGCGCGAGCATGATGGTTTTTTGTTCATCGGCCTTTATGAGGTTCCATCTTTTTAGCATGAAGAATTTATTTGTTGACGGTTGACGGAAAGGGTTGATGGTGGATGGTGGATGGTTGATGGACTTCAGGTTCCAATCCGCAGCTGTTTTCATCATCTTTTACAAGGTGAAGATCTATAGATCCGAATTTCCACATAATGTCCATCAACCTTCAACTATCCACCATCAACCCTTTCTATCAACCCTTTCAGAACTTCCTGTCCGTCGTAAACCTAACCAGCTCCTCCAACCCTTTCCTCACTTCACTGTCCTGGAAT
>JANWIY010000053.1 GCA_025449645.1 Chitinophagaceae bacterium
ACTGCCAGATCACTGTTATGGGATAGTGGTTGGATGAGAAGTCGAAGGTCTGAAGCCAGAAGTCAGACTTTCTTTAAAGTTCGTGGCAATTGCTAATTATTAATTTTTGATTTCAAAGTTTCATTTCTCTGACTGAGTCCACTAACGTACAACTTCTGTATCAAAATCGTTCACTTTATTTTATACATTTTTCACTAATCCACTGTGCAACAATCAAAAATAATTTTGGCCTTTTTGTTGTTGGGAAGCAAGCAAACCGTTGGTTATGATGAAGAATTATTTAAAATCAGCATGGCGCATTTTAGTGAAGCATAAAATCCTGTCGCTTATTAAAGTTCTGGGGTTATCCATCGGCATAAGCGCTTCGTTGGTGATTTATTTAATTGTTAGCTACGAATTGAGCTTTGATAAGTTTGAAAAGGACAAAGACCGTATTTACAGGGTGGTGTGGACAATTGCTGATGCCGGCGAGAAATATGATTTTACCGGCATTACCTATGCCATGCCCCCGGCAATAGAAAAAGAAATTACGGGACTGGATGCAGTTGCCCCTTTCAGCATATTTAATAGTAATCCAAAAATTTCTATACCAGCTGCAAATAATCGGGAACCGGTTGTTTTTAAAAATCAGAGTGGTTTTGTATATGCTGATGAAAATTATTTTAAGCTCATTACCTATCATTGGCTCGCGGGCTCAGAAAATACTTCTCTGCAACAACCCTATAAAACGGTGTTAACAGAATCTGCAGCATCATTATATTTTCCAAACCTGCAGCCAGAGCAAATCATCGGCAGGAATTTCTACATGAATGATAGTATTGCGGTAAAAGTTACCGGTGTTGTAAAAGATATAACAGCCAATACTGATTTTACATTTAAAGTGTTTGTTTCAAAACTTACGCTTGAAACTGCCAGGCTTCGGCCTCAATATTTTAATAATTGGGGAAGTGCAAATGGCGCATCACAGTTGTATGTAAAGCTTGCTGAAGGTGCGTCTCCGGATAAAATTCAAAAAGCTATCACTGCCCTTTATAATCGTAATGCACTAAAACAACCGGGAGATAACTACGTGGTCAATTATTTATTACAACCATTACATGATATTCATTTTAATGCCAGGTACAATACGTATTCAATACCACAGGCAAGTACTACTGTGTTACTTGGGTTGCTGGCGGTAGCTTTATTTTTACTATTACTTGGGTGCATCAATTTTATTAATCTTTCCACAGCGCAGTCTGCACAAAGAGCAAAGGAAATCGGTATTCGCAAAACCATTGGCGGCTCAAAAAAGCAACTCGTATTCCAGTTTCTTACCGAAGCCTTCCTGCTTACCTGTATAGCGACCATTCTTTCCATTATTCTGACACCATTCATATTAAAAGCCTTTTCCGGGTTTGTACCGGAAGCTGTAAAATTTAATATACTGCAACAACCGGGAATCCTTATGTTTTTATCCATGTTGATAATAATAGTTACGCTGTTATCTGGTTTTTATCCGGCTGTTATTTTATCATCCTATAAACCGATTGCTGTTCTAAAAAATCAAACAGGTACAGCCGCTTCAGGAACAAGCAAAGTGTCCTTGCGCAAAGCTTTGACGATATCTCAATTTGTAATCGCACAGTTCCTGATTATGGCAACTATTCTGGTGAGCAAACAAATCAGTTATACATTAAATAAAGACTTAGGTTTTAGAAAAGATGCCATCGTTTATATAATTACAAGCTATAATGATGTAGCCAAGAGCCACAAAACCACTTTGCTGAATATGCTTCGCGCTATTCCTGAGATAATGATGGTAAGCCTAAGTAGCAATCCGCCTAATTCCGGTAATACATCCCTCGAATCGATGAAATACAAAGACGGGAAAAAAGAAATTGAAACGGACGTAGAGGAGAAATTCGGTGATACCAACTATATAAAATTATACGGCATAAAATTATTGGCAGGTCGCAATTTGTCCCAGTCTGATACATCAAAGGAAATACTGATCAATGAAACCTATATGCACGTTCTTGGTTTTCAAAATCCGCAGAGTATCATTGGAAAATATATAGACTGGAATGGCAAACTAGTGCCTGTTGTGGGTGTTGTTGGAGACTTCAACCAAAAATCCCTGCACGAACCAATAAAGCCTTTACTGATCACCAGTGATATCAGGAATGAAATGCTCATTAGTTTATTGCTTCAGCCACAAAATGAAAACGGCACCACTTGGAAAACTGCACTCGCAAAAACTGAAAATGCATTTAAACAAATTTATCCAAACGATGATTTTTATTCCGGGTTTTTTGATCAGGATATTGCGAAGTCTTACACCCAGGAACAAAATCTATCAAACCTGCTTACCTGGGCAACCGCACTGGCAATTTTTATCAGTTGCCTTGGGTTATTGGGTTTGGTCATGTATACCATCACACAACGCACCAAAGAAATTGGGGTAAGAAAAGTGTTGGGAGCGTCAGTTTCACAAATTATCGCCCTGATATCAAAAGACTTTTTACGGCTGGTATTGATTGCCTTTATCATTGCCACACCGCTTGCGTGGATAGGTATTAATCAGTGGCTTCAAAATTTTGCATACAGAACTACTGTTACGTCGTGGATTTTTGGCGCAGCCGGTTTGTTCATGATGGCTGTTGCTTTCATCACGCTAAGTTTTCAAACTATCAAAGCAGCAATAGCAAACCCGGTAAAAAGTTTGAGAACGGAATGACTTTTTTTGAATAAAAAGTAGTCGCATTAAAATAAAAAAAGCATTTTAATTCATTGAATTAAAATGCTTTTTAATGCTTGTGGTGTGGGGCGGGATTGAACCGCCGACACAAGGATTTTCAGTCCTTTGCTCTACCAACTGAGCTACCGCACCATCCGGTGTCCGCCTAAGCTTTCGCGAAGGCGGAACGCCATTCCAAATTAATTACCGTATCCTGAAGATCTTGGTAATCAGTAAGGGCAGCAAAAATAGGGATTTTTGTGAATTTGCCCAAAGGATCGGGCCTTTCTATACTCAAAAGCAGTTGATAATGAATGATTTTACGAACATTGGGCCTGAGCGCTCAAGAGAGATTGCGAATTCAAAATTATTCCTACATCCCATACTCATTCAAAAACTTAATCCGCATTAACTTTAACTGCTCCCATGTGAAGTTTCCATCGGCCAACTCCTGCTGCGCCAATTGCAGGCTGCTCGTCTCGCAGCCTTTAAAATAATCAATGATCTCATCCTGCTCGGCTTCATCAAGCATTTCATCTATTACGTAGTCAAGGTGCAGACGGGTGCCGCTGGCGGCAATGGTTTCCATATTTTCCAGAAGCGCATCCAGCCGCATATCCTTATTCTTCGCAATTGTTTCAAGCGGGATCTTTTTATCCATCTGCTGGATAATATAAACCTTGTTGATGCTTTTATTTGCCACCGTTTTCATCACGAAGTCATCAGGCCTTTCAATATCGTTTTCTTCCACATATTTGGCGATGAGCTCAATAAAGGGTTTGCCGTAGCGGATGGCCTTGCCTTTGCTCACACCCTGGCATCTTTCGAGTTCGACAACTGTAGTGGGATAAAACGTTGCCATATCCTGTATCGAATTCTCCAGGAACAAAACAAAAGGAGGCAGGTTTTTTTTCTTTGCCTCTTTCTTCCTGAGGTCCATGAGCCTTTCAAAGAGCCGCTCGTCGCTGGCTGCGGTGCCAGGAACCATCTCCTGCGGTTCTTCGTCGTCTTCCGCATTGGCTTCTTCAAAGGCGTTGTTGAGCGCGATGGGAAAGGACCTGGGCTTCTTTAAAAAGTCCTGACCTTTCTTCGTGAATTTCAGCACGCCATATTCTTCAATGTCTTTTCTTAATAAATCTTCCAGCAGCATTTGCCGGATCAGGGAATTCCAGTAGTATTCCGTTTCGTCATTCCCGATCCCGAATTCCGCCAGCCCCTCATGGCGGTACATCATCAGCTGCGGCGTGAGTTTGCCCACGATCACATTCACGGTATAATCTGTCGCAAATCTTTCGTCCAGGCCCTTAATAGCTTTCAGCGCTTTCACCACATCGTCCTTTGCTTCCACTCTTTCTTTCGGATGCCGGCAGTTATCACATTCACCACAGTTCTCCGCCGTATATTCTTCGCCGAAATAACTCATCAATACTTTGCGGCGGCAAACACCGGTTTCGGCATAGCCCACAGTTTCGTTGATCAACTGCGCGCCCACTTCGCGTTCTGAAAGCGGCTTGTCCTTCATGAAGTGTTCGAGCTTCTGCACGTCTTTATGGGAATAATACAATACGCAAATGCCTTCAAGTCCGTCGCGGCCGGCTCGACCTGTTTCCTGGTAATAGTTTTCGATCGACTTGGGAATATTATAATGAATTACAAACCGAATATCGGGCTTGTCAATCCCCATCCCGAATGCTATCGTCGCCACGATCACCTGCATGTCCTCGTTCATGAACTGGTCCTGCCTCTCGGCGCGCAGCTTGCTGTCGAGCCCCGCATGATATGCCACCGATTTAATTCCGTTGGCGACGAGCATGTCAGACAACTCTTCGGTCGTTTTCCGGTTGAGTGTATAAATAATGCCGCTCTTTCCTTTATGCCCTAAAATGAATTTCACAATGTTGCGGATCGTCGTATCCTTTTTTTCTTTCGGCTGAACTTCGTAATATAAATTGGGCCTGTTAAACGAGGATATAAATATTGCCGGATCCCGCAAAGCCAGGTTCTTAATAATATCGCTCTGCACTTTTGGAGTAGCCGTGGCCGTTAGTGCGATCACGGGAACATTGGGATTCACCAGGTCCATGATCTCACGCAGTCTTCTGTATTCAGGTCTGAAATCATGTCCCCATTCCGAAATGCAATGCGCTTCGTCAACGGCGAAAAATGAAATCTTCAGATCGCTGAAAAAATCCAGGTTCTCCTGCTTGGTTAAGGTTTCGGGCGCCACATAAAGCATCTTGGTATGTCCGCCGAGCAGGTCATTATGTACAGCCTTGATTTGTTTTTTATTTAAAGTGGAATTCAGGAAATGTGCCACGTTATCTCTTGAGCTGTAACCGCGCACCAGGTCGACCTGGTTTTTCATGAGCGCGATCAGCGGACTGACAATAATCGCCACGCCTTCACTCATCATGGCGGGCAGCTGGTAGCAAAGACTTTTGCCGCCACCTGTGGGCATGATCACGAATGTATCTTTTCCTTTTAATACGTTTTGAATGATCGCGTCCTGGTCCTGCTTGAACCCGTCAAAGCCAAAATGCTCCTGGAGGTGGGACAATAATTGTACATCCACGATGCCCTTGGATGTTTTTCCCAAGGTCAGGGTAACTTTTTTAGTTTCTTTTTTCTTTGTCGTTGTTGCCATGCTCATTGGTTTTCCTTCACACAGTCGGTTTTGTGGGAATCCATAAGATAATCAAAAAAAACTATATGGGAAGCAGTAGTTATGACGAATTGGTCACTATCTGATGAATCGGGTCGGCGAAGGTACAAATTTTGAGGGCCAATAAAAAGGCCGGATTTGTTAAAAATTCCCTTTCGCGATACCTGCTTAGCCTTCGGAAAGACATAATTTTGCGCAGACGCATGACAACAGGATCCATTAAGACCTCCGCCCTGCGGATCATAAGGAAAGAAGCAGCTGCAATCGCAGGACTGGAAGTGTTTATCAATGACCAGTTTGTCCGGGCCGTTGAAGCCATCGCTGCCTGCAAAGGGAGGTTGGTTATCAGCGGCGTCGGTAAAAGCGCCATCATTGCGCAGAAGATCACGGCTACCCTGAATTCCACAGGCACGCCCGCAGCATTCATGCATGCCGGTGATGCGCTTCACGGCGACCTTGGTATGGTGGCCGAATTTGATATGCTGATGCTGATCAGTAAAAGCGGCGAGAGCCCGGAAATAAAACTGCTGCTTCCCCTGCTATCACATGGAGGCAATAAGCTGATCGGCATGGTGGGAAATGATCAATCCCTGCTTGCAAAAAAGGCAGACATCTTTTTAAATACTTCGGTTCCTGAAGAAGCCTGCACCCATAACCTCGCTCCCACCAGCAGCACCACGGCCCAGATGGTGATGGGGGATGCCCTGGCTATCACGCTGATGGAACTGAAGGGATTCAGCCCGGATGATTTTGCGCGCGTTCATCCCGGCGGCACACTCGGCAAGAAATTATACCTGAGGGTCAGCGATCTCTATGTTCACAATGCAAAGCCGAAGGTGGGTCCCGACGCCTTGCTGAAAGAAGTGATCATGGAAATGACTTCAAAACGATTGGGAGCTACAGCTGTCACGGATGCTAAAGAAAAACTCTTAGGTATTATCACCGATGGTGATCTGAGAAGGATGCTGGAGAAAAACGCGAACACATCCATTGTGACAGCAAAAGAAATCATGACGTCTAAACCGACGACCGTTTCGAAAAATGCACTCGCTGTGGAAGCCCTCGAATTGTTAAGGGCAAAAGATATCAGCCAGCTGCTGGTGATGGACGAAGATCATTATTCAGGCTTTATTCACATCCACGACCTGGTAAGGGAAGGAATTATCTAAACGAACTTATTTTATGAATGAACATCATTATGCGGTGATCATGGCCGGGGGTATTGGCAGCAGGTTTTGGCCCATGAGCCGGCAGAATTTTCCCAAACAATTCCTGGATATTTTACATACCGGTCATACCCTGGTCCAGAGCACTTTTGAACGCCTCACCGATTTCATTCCGCCCGAAAATATTTATGTAGTCACCTCCAATGAATACCTCAAGATATGCAGGCACCAGTTGCCTAAGATCCCTTCAGAAAATATTCTGGGAGAACCTTCCCGCAAAAATACCGCTCCCTGCATTGCTTATATTTCTTTCAAGCTGTTGCAAAAAGATCCGAAGGCTTCGATGATCGTGGCGCCTGCAGATCATATGATCCTCGACCGGATCGCTTTTAAAAAAGTCTGCCTGGAGGCCCTGAGTTTTGTCAACAAGCATAATGCGCTGGTCACGCTGGGCATTACACCTTTACATCCGAATACCGGTTACGGTTATATCCAGCGCGAACCCCAATCAGTAACGGACAATGTTTATAAAGTAAAAACCTTTACTGAAAAACCCAACCTGGAACTCGCAAGAACCTTTCTCGCCAGCGGCGATTTTCTCTGGAACGCGGGCATTTTCGTCTGGCAGGTAAAGAACGTAATCAAGGCATTTGAAAATTTCCTCCCTGAAATGTACGATGTTTTCGTCGCAGAAAAGGATGCATTCAATACGCCCGATGAGAAAAAAGCACTCGAACATATCTATCCGCTCTGCACAACCATCTCCGTTGATTTTGGAATCATGGAGAAGGCGAACAATGTCTACGTGATCCCTGCCTCTTTCGGATGGAGCGACCTCGGCACCTGGAACAGCGCCTACGACAACCTCGAAAAAGATTATCTCGGCAATGCCATTGCCGGCGAGAACGTCATGATCATCGACGCCCGCGATTGCATTGTCCATTCCGGCGGCACCAGGAAATTACTCGTCCTCCAGGGCATGCAGGACTTCATCATCGTAGACACCAACGACGTCCTCCTCATCTGCAAAAGAAACAAAGAGCAGGAGATAAAGGATTATGTGGCGGAAGTGAGGAGGAACATCGGCGATGAATATCTTTAGTGGGGGTTGTTGAGGCCGATGTTCGGTGGATGGTATATGGTGGATGGTTGATGGACTTTGTGGGTATCACTCCTTCTTATATCCACTATCCGGGTATTTTTCCTTAAAGTCCATCCACCATCCACCATATACCATCAACGATTCCTACATGCAATTCCAATCCAAACTCCCCTCTATCGGTACCACGGTTTTCACCGTGATGAGTGCATTAGCTACAAAGACCAAAGCGATTAATCTTGGGCAGGGTTTCCCGGATTTTCCAATGAATGAATCACTGATCGAGCTGGTAAACAAAGCCATGCAGGATGGGTATAATCAATATCCTCCCATGGAAGGCTGGGTTCCTTTGCGCGAAGCGATCGCCGAAAAAATCGAAGATCTGTATCAGCGGGCCGTTCATCCCAAAACCGAAATAACGGTTACACCGGGCGGTACCTATGCCATTTATACAGCACTAAGCACTTTGCTTCATGCAGGTGATGAAGCAATTGTTTTTGAGCCTGCCTACGATAGTTATATTCCGGGAATAAAAGTGAATGGCGGCGTGCCCGTTGTTATTCCGCTCGAATATCCGTCTTACCGGATCGACTGGAAAAAAGTGCGGGCCGCGATTACAGAAAAGACCAAACTCATCATGCTGAATACGCCACACAATCCCAGCGGCGCCGTGCTTTCTCACGATGATATAGCTGAGCTGCGCAATCTCGTGCGTGACACAAATATTTTTATCGTTTCGGATGAAGTGTATGAGCACATTATCCTGGATTCCCTGCCGCATTTGTCCATGCTTCGTTATCCGGATTTATTCGAACGCAGTTTTGTCTGTTTTTCTCTTGGCAAGGTTTACAATTGCACGGGATGGAAAATGGGATATTGCGTTGCGCCGGAATGGATGATGAAAGAATACCGCAAGATCCATCAGTTTAACGCATTCAGTTGCAATACCCCGGTTCAGGTGGCCATGGCATCCTTTCTCAGAGAAAAAAGCCAGTATCTTTCATTACCTGATTTCATGCAGAAAAAGCGCGACTACTTCCAGGAGCTGATGTCCCAAACGCGCTTTCAACCATTAGAGACCCACGGCAGCTATTTCCAGATCTACTCCTACAAAGAAATCAACCAGGACCCCGACTTTGAATTTGCCAAACAGCTCGTGGCCATTCACGGTGTTGCCGCCATCCCCGTCTCCGCCTTCTATCAATCCGGCAAAGACGATAAAGTATTGCGGTTTTGTTTTGCGAAGAAAAAAGAAACGTTGGAGGCTGCTGTGACGAAATTGGTGAAAGTGTAGGTCATCAAATATAAATCGTGGATAGTATATGCGGGATGGTGGATGGACTCATAGCTGGCCTTCCCTATTATTCACAATCAGTAATTCGCTTTTAAATTGCTCACATTAATAATGAATGATCCATTAAAGTCCATCAACCTTCAACCATATACCATCAACCGCGAATCCCAGAACGCTATTCATTCCTGAGACTATTCACAGGATTCGCATTCGCTGCGCGTATGGTTTGAATACTTAAAGTAATCAGGGCGATGAGCAGCATAATGGCTCCGCTTAATACAAATACCCACCAGTTGATGGTTGTACGGTAAGCAAAATTCTCCAACCATTTATGCATGGTCCACCAGGAGAGCGGCATGGCAATAAGAAATGCGATCATAACCAGGGCAACAAAGTCCCTGGATAGGATCGAAACAATCTGGGATACAGATGCGCCTAATACTTTTCTTATGCCGATTTCCTTGGTTCGCTGATTCGTTGTATATATAACCAAACCCAGCAGGCCCATGCAGCTGATAAAAATAGCCAGACCCGTTGCCCACTTTAAAAGGCGTGAGATATCTTCTTCACTCTTATAGAATTTTGCTATGCTTTCGTCGAGGAATTCATAACTGAAATCATCTTTGGGATAGACATTTTTGTAGGCGATCCCGATTTGGGCTATGGTTGATTTCCAGGAATTTCCTTCGGCATCCCCGGGCTCTAAAGCAATATGGAAAGTAAAGCCGTCTGAACTGGAATAGTATACCAATGGTTTTACGGGTGTGTGCAAAGATTCCTGGTTAAAGTCCTCCATTACGCCAACGATGGGTTTCCCGTTAATTTCTTTATTTAATATATCATGTGGATTTTGAAAACCCAGGGCTTTCATATATGTCTCATTCACGATATATTCTTTTGCCGTGTCACTTGGTTGAACATTCCTGCCTGCCAGTAATTTAATATGGTATAGATTCAAATAATTGGTATCCCCATTTTTTTTCTGGACGTCTGTGTGAATTTCCTTTTTCCCATCCCTGAAGCTCATGAGTTCGCTTGACCAGCCGGCACTGGAAGGTGGACTATTTCCCAGGCTAACCATTTGGATCCCGGGAATTGTTTTCAATTCATTGAGCAGCTCATAACGTTTATGTCCGGGGGGAGATGGGGGCTCAAAATCAAATGCTCCCGAGAAGGTGATGATCGCATCTTTTTTGAATCCGAGATCCCTGTTCAGTATAAAATGAATTTGCTTTACAGTAACCAGGGTTGCAATAACAAAAACCTGTGCAATGAAGAATTGAAAAACAGTCAAACCCATTCTGAGAAATGCCGTACGGGTGGTAGAAGTTCCGGAATAGGCCTGGTTTTTTAATACCAGGACGGGCCGATATCCTGATAGGAAGAGCGCGGGGTAAAAACCGGAAAGCAGACTTACAGCCAGGATCAGCAATAAAAGAAAAACCACCAGGTAAGGCTGATGCAATAAATCCAAGTGAAGGCCCGGAGGAATAAATTCGGCAAATGCGTTCAGGAGCAATGGAGTAATAAGGATGGATAATATGGTTGCAATAATGGTAATGAAAAAAGTTTCATTTAGAAACTGCAGCACAAGTTGTGTCCTGGAACTACCCAGTGTTTTACGGATTCCAATTTCCCTGGCGCGATGAGAGGCCTGCGCCGTAGTCAAATTAATGAAATTAATGCAGCCCAGTAATAGTAGAAATGTGGCAACAATCAACAATCCATAGAGGGTTGGCTTGTGTGCAACCCGCTGATCGAAATTTCCATATTCGCTATTGAAGTGCAGATCATTCAATGGCTGAAGGCGAAATACAGTTATATTTTTATCGTCTTTATTAGCTTCTCTATTATATTTTTTGAGTATTGTTTTCAGCTGGGATTCGGTCCTGGCAACGGAGCTTCCGGGGGATAATTTGATGAACAATTGAGATCCGCCATTAATACTCCTCCAATGGTCCCATGAATAATTGCCTTTTAACCCTTCCAAACCGGCGTCGGAAATAGTTGCCAGGGATGCAAATTCCTTGAAGTTAAAATCGGTATTTTCTTTTAGCTTACTCACAACCCCGGATACTGTTAATTTAATCGAGTCATTGTAAATAATCTGTTTTCCGATAATAGCTTCTGCATTTTTGTCGGGAAAATAAGTTTTTGCTCTTTCTTCAGACAGCACCACCTTGAATGGACCGGCCAGGGCAGTTGATGCAGAACCCGCCAGCCATTGGTATGGGATTAATTTGAAATACGCATTACTTGCAAAAATGATATCAGATTGATCCTTAAATATAGTTTGCCCTACTCCGTTAGTTTTGGGAACTGTTACCTTTTGTTCATAGTCGAGATGGAATGCAGCAGCTTCTTCTATCCCCGTTAAATCATTTCTTACGGCCGTCTGAAGAGGGGATGGAACGCCCGGATTAAAATAGGGTGATCCCGCGAACTTCATTTCAGTCACCACCCGGTAAATCCTGTCCCCACCATTTTCAAATTTATCAAAACTGAAATCGTAATGAACGATCAGAAAAATAACCAGCGCTGCGCTGATGCCAATCGCCAATCCCAGCACATTAATAAAAGAAAAAATCTTATTACGCCGGAAATTCCTCCACGCAGTGACGAAGTAGTTTCTAAGCATTTGAGTCGGTTTTAGTATTTGGTTGACAGTTGACAGTTGACCGCCTTGCCCGCCGGAGCGAAGGTGGGTTGACGGACTGATTGGCTCAAAGAGGTCAATAAAAATGCCAGCACCTAAGAGTTTAAAAGGCAATTATTTATGAAAATACCAGCTGGGAAAATGTACGGTTTTGGTACATGTGCTGTGCGTTTTTAAGGTGGATGGCAGATGGTAGATGGTGGATGGACCTCAAAGCGAATTCTCTAACTAATTCATTCTGCCTCCGTCCACCATATACCATCAACTGCGCTTCTTTCTCTTCACATACTTAGCATAAATAATCTCGCTCATCGTCTTTTCCTGCACCTTGCTTTCGAGCCAGGAGATA
>JANWIY010000054.1 GCA_025449645.1 Chitinophagaceae bacterium
GCCGGAAATATGCTGGGAGGGGAACAAAGTGGTTTCATGGTGGAAATGGGGTTTGAAATGTATCAGAAAATATTGAACGAAGCGATCCGGGAACTGAAGCGGACGTCTTTCAGGGATTTATTCAGGGAAGAAATTGCCATTCAGGAAGAAGAGGCGCAGGATTGTACGATAGATACGGATCTGGAAATACTTATTCCGGACGATTATGTGGAAAGCATTACGGAAAGATTGTCTCTTTATACCCGGCTGGATAATTGCGAAACTGAAGAGGAACTGTTGGAATTTCATCAGGAACTGATGGATCGGTTCGGGCCGGTTCCCGGGGAAGTTGAAGACCTGTTTGACACCGTGCGCATCCGCAAGCTTGCTGTGGAGCTGGGTTTCGAGAAATTGATTTTTAAGGATAAGGCAGTCAGGTTATACTTTATCAACCGGCCTGACTCAAAATATTTCGAATCGGAGATTTTCAGAAACCTGCTCGAATTCATTCAAAAACAAATGCGCCAGGCGAGGCTGAAACAAAACGGAAAAATGTTTATGCTTATCCTGAGCGAGGTCGGATCCATGAAAAAATTGCTTGAAATCATGCAGCGCATGCACCGGTCGGTTAGAAAAGAGGATGAGCAAAAAATAATGGAAATAGATAAGAAATGATTACAATTTTTTCTCCATGACCACGTGTTTGATGGTCACTTCCGTAAATTCTCCATCTATTTTCACATATCCGAGCTTTTCGTAGAATCCGGTAGCAGTGACCCGGGCATGCATCATGAGGCTGCTGTATCCCATGTCCCGCGCAATATTTTCGGCAAAGATCATAAGGGCACGCCCGATACCTTTCCCCTGCAGACTATTGGGTACGGCCATCTGACGGAGCCGCAGGGTATGGGAATCCATGGGCGTCAGGAGGCAACAGCCCAGGATACGGTCATCTTCGAAAGCACCCATAAGCACATCATTCTTTTCTTTTGCCAATTCTTCAGGGTCGAAGCTCAAGCCCAGCGGCTTTCTTAGCATTTCATAACGCAAACGCAACATTTGTTCATACTCGGGGGATCCATAATCAATAAGCCTGAGCGCCATGCGGTAATGGGTTGATTTATGCTATCTTACGGTGGAAATTGCAAATTCCGGTATATATTCCAAATCAAAAAATAAAATTGAAATGTCTTGTTGGTGCTGTTTAGTTCAAAAATTATATTTTTGCACCCGAAACTAAACTTTACAAAAATGTCAGACATCGCAACACGAGTCAAAAAAATTATAGTGGATAAGTTAGGTGTAGAGGAAGCCGAAGTGACCAATGAGGCCTCTTTTACCAACGATCTGGGCGCCGATTCGCTTGACACGGTGGAATTAATTATGGAATTCGAGAAGGAATTTAATATTTCGATTCCCGATGAACAGGCAGAAACCATTACTACAGTCGGACAAGCCATTGCATACCTGGAGGAACACGCCAAATAGGTTGGTTAATCTTGTGCTGCGCATGACCAGTTGATCCGCTTTTCGAGGGCATAAAGTCCGGGAAAGCGGATTTATCACATTAATTGTTTTCCTCGCAATTCGCTTTATGGAATTGAAAAGAGTTGTTGTTACAGGAATCGGAGCGATTACTCCATTGGGCAATAATCTGAATGATTACTGGAATGGTTTGCTGAACGGTGTTTCAGGCGCAGATTATATCACCCTGTTCGATGCAACTAAATTCAAAACGCGTTTTGCCTGCGAATTGAAAAACTTTGATCCGCTTAATTTTCTGGAGAAAAAGGAATCGCGTCGTCTTGACCGCTTTGCACAAACAGCCGTCGGCGCAAGTGACCAGGCTGTTGCGGATGCAGGGATCACCAAGGAAAATGTGAACTCCGACCGGGTGGGCGTCGTCTTTGCGAGCGGCATCGGCGGACTCATCACATTCCAGGAGGAAGTGATGCATTTTGCGCTTGGCGATGGTACGCCGAGATACAATCCTTTCTTCATTCCTAAAATGATCCTGGATATTGCTGCGGGTCATATTTCAATAAAGCATGGTTTCCGCGGACCAAATTTTGCTGTCGTCAGCGCCTGCGCTTCTTCTACTAATGCCATCATGGAATCGTACAACCTGATCCGCCTGGGTATGGCTGATATTATTCTCGCCGGCGGATCGGAAAGTGTGATCAGTGAAGCAGGTGTGGGCGGATTCAATGCTATGAAGGCATTAAGCGAGCGGAATGACAGTCCCAAAACGGCCAGCCGGCCTTACGATAAGGACAGGGATGGCTTTGTTATGGGAGAAGGAGCCGGCGTTTTGATCCTCGAAGAGCTGGAACACGCAAAAGCCAGGGGGGCCAGGATATATGCCGAGATTGCAGGATGCGGTGCAACCGCAGATGCACATCATATCACAGCTCCGCATCCGGAAGGACTTGGAGCCAAAAACGTAATGAATGCAGCATTGCGCGATGCACAAATGACCGCCGGCGATATTGACTATATCAATACACACGGTACATCGACACCGCTCGGGGATATTTCCGAAATAAAAGCTATTATGGATGTATTTGGCGAGCATGCATTTAAGGCGAATATAAGTTCAACAAAATCAATGACGGGGCATTGTCTTGGCGCCGCCGGTGTCGTGGAAGCCATTGCCTGCATCATGAGCGTTATGCATGATATCGTGCCGCCCACCATCAATCATTTCACCGACGATCCCGAGCTGGATCCCCGCCTGAATTTTACCTTTTTCAAGCCCCAGAAAAGAAAAGTCCATGCAGCCCTGAGTAATACCTTCGGTTTCGGCGGGCATAATGCATGTGTGATCGTAAAAAAATTTGAGGCAAATGTGCTCATGTGAAAAACCGCTCATGTGAAAATGTAAGACGTTAAGGACTCGAATTATTCGGTAAAAAGAATAAAATTACTTGTCTGGTATTTGCACAATTGTCTACCATTTTCACATGACCACATTTTCACATGAGCACATTCACATTTTCACATTATATATTCCTATTTTTGACAGCGTGGGATTCTTAGATAGAATTTTCAAGGGAGACTCGTCTATTGTTTCATTCCGAAAACAACTGCGGAACATTCTGGGTTTTGTACCTGGTAATGCAGTATTGTATAAAACGGCCCTTACCCACCGCTCCGTAAAAGAAAGCTCCGACCAGAATAATGAAAGACTTGAATATCTCGGAGACGCTATTCTAAGTGCAGTTATTGCCGATTTCCTGTTCAAAAAATATCCATATAAAGAAGAAGGGTTCCTTACTGAAATGCGGAGTAAAATGGTGAACCGCGTACAGTTGAATGATATCGCGGTAAAAATGGGTCTCCGCAAAATAAGCTACTTCAACAAATTTGACGGCTCTTTAAAAATGAGCCAGATTTTTGGCAATACGCTGGAGGCTGTGGTTGGTGCCATTTATCTCGATAAGGGATATGACAAAACACGTCAATGGATCATGGAGCGTATCATCCAGCCTTATCTTTTTATGGAAGACCTTGAAAACCTCGAGATCAACCATAAGAATAAACTTTATGGCTGGGCGAATAAGAATGGGAAAAATCTGGAATTTGAAACACTGGATGAACATATGGAAGGCGGTCGCCGCTTATTTACCGTCGGCGCCGTTGTAAATGGTGAACTTATCTCGCAGGGCCGCGCTTATAATAAAAAAGATGCCAGCCAGATAGCAGCCCAGCAAGCTATGGAAAAGCTGGGGCTGAATAAGGTTGAGGGGATTGATGAGGGAGGATTATGAGTTATGGATTATGAGTTATGGTTGACGGATATCAGGTGCGGGTTCCCAACAAAAGTCAATCAACTATCAACCATCGACCTTTTTATCAACTCTTTCCATGCACAACTCAATCAATACTCCATTCGATGATTTCGGATGGAGAAAACAAACCAGTTTATTATCTGCACCTTTAACCGGCTTTTCCTGCAACAAATGAAATCCTGCCGCAGAAAGCCTTTGCATTTCCGCTTCAATATCGTCAACTGAAAAGGCGATATGATGCAAACCTTCTCCAAACCGCTCGATATATCTGGCGATAATACCTGAGGGATCCGTGCTTTCCAGCAGCTCCAGCTTATTGTTGCCGAGGCCGAAAAATGCTGTTTTTACTGCCTCTGACTCTACTGTTTCCACTTTATAACAGGAGCGGTGAAGCAGTGCTTCAAACAAGGGAATCGAATCGGATAGTTTTTTGACCGCAATGCCGATGTGTTCGATCTTTTGCATTTACAAATATCAATAAAAACGCTCAATTGGGTTGATGGTTGGAAAGGGTTGACGGTTGACAGTTACGGTTGACCGATATCAGGTGTGAGTTCGCACTTAAAGGCCATCAACCGTCAACTGTCAACCGTCAACCCCTTTCAATCCCAACTTATATTTCAGTAATTTTGCATGTTATGCTCAAATTCCCAATTTACCTGGATCATAATGCCACTACGCCATGCGATCCGCGCGTATTGGAAGAGATGATCCCTTATTTTGCAAACTTCTTCGGTAATGCCGCCAGCCGCAACCATCCGTATGGCTGGCAGGCTGCAGAGGCCGTGAAATTTGCGCGGGAACAGGTAGCTGCCTTGGTCCATGCCGATCCTGCCGAGATTATATTTACTTCAGGGGCCACGGAATCCGATAATCTTGCTTTAAAGGGCGTAGCTGATGCGTACGCTGCCAGAGGAAACCATATCATTACGGTGGCCACAGAACATAAGGCTGTATTGGATACTTGCAGGCATTTGGAAAAAACGGGAACTGATATTTCCTGGCTTTCCGTTAAACCCGATGGCCTTATTGATCTGAATGAAATGGAAAAAGCGATCAGGCCGCAAACCATACTGATCGCCGTCATGTACGCGAATAACGAAACCGGCGTTATACAACCAGTGCATGCGATCAGCGAGATTGCAAAGCGGCGCGGAGTTCTTTTTTTTACGGATGCAGCCCAAGCTGTGGGGAAAATTCCTTTAGATGTTATCAGTGACGGTATAGATATCATGGCGTTTTCTGCACACAAAATTTACGGGCCTAAAGGTGTTGGCGCTCTGTATGTTCGCCGGAAAAATCCGCGTGTTCGGATCACTGCCCAGATGGACGGAGGGGGCCATGAGCGCGGAATGCGCAGCGGCACCCTGAATGTTCCCGGCATCGTGGGATTAGGGAAAGCCTGTGAAATTTGTTTGAATGAAATGGAAAGTGATAACAGGAGGATAAAGACATTACGTGATAAACTGGAGAATGCATTGCTGAATGTGGAAGGAGCGGTTTTGAACGGAAATAAATTACACCGTCTGCCACAGGTCAGCAATATCTCATTCAGGAACGCAGATGAAAACGCACTGATGATTTCCCTGAGTAAAGAAATTGCTTTATCATCCGGCTCGGCATGCACCTCTGCCAATCCGGAGCCCAGCTATGTGCTGAAGGCTATGGGATTGGAAGATGAACTCGCAAAGCCTTCACTCCGGTTCGGATTGGGAAAATACAGCACTGCGGAAGAAATCGACTTTACCGTTGATAGGGTAGGCGCGGTGGTAAGGAAAGTGAGGGAGGAATTTGAGACAAATATGAAAATGTGAAAATGTTCTTATGTATGCAATATCTATAAATTTTATTTGACTTTCATTTGCACATTTCCACATTAGAATTACTTTATTTAAAAATACAAGCCCCATGATATTCGTTTCTGAAAAAGCAAAGGAAAAGGTGGAGCGCCTCATGCAGGATGCGGCTATTGCCGGTAAGCCTGATTATTTTTTAAGGGTATCCGTTGTGAGTGGCGGCTGTTCCGGATTAAGCTATAAAATGGATTTTGATAATGTAAAAAAACCGATGGACCAGGAGTTCGAGGATAAGGGTGTGAAAGTGGTCACGGACCTGAAGAGCTTTCTATATCTCGTGAATACAACGCTAGATTTCTCTGAAGGCCTGAATGGAAAAGGATTTTTCTTCAACAACCCCAATGCGAGCAGATCCTGCGCCTGCGGAGAGAGCTTCGCGGTTTAGCAGAGTGCTATTCACGGTATCCTTCGTTTGTTGTTTTGTCAAGCCAGCTTTTATAATCTGCATTTCAGACTCCGCGGATTTTGAAGGTATCCGGATACATTTCTCCTGGATGGACCGGTAAATCAGCCACCTCCGGGCAAGTTCCTTTTCATAAAAAGAGAATGCAGGAGATAGTCCTTTTTCAAACAAGGAAATGACTTGACTATTTTACAGGGGTTTATCTAAAAGATTAATATTCAAACTTTTGCATTATTAGCTTCCGCCATGAGCAACTGCGAAGGCCCAGGCAGGCCATTCCTGAATTATTAAAGCGCTGATTTTCAGCTACAATTAGCACATGCCTAAATAAAGACGGATGATCTTAAATCGTCGATATCCGGCCGTTTTTCCCCTTTTTTGGTCAACGGAGGGTAGTTTTACGATTTGAAATCGAGGGTTTAGATATTACTTTTAAGGTGCCTAAACCTATTCTGGTGGCCCTAACACCTAGAAAAGTCCGACCATGAAAACCAATAAACGGCGAATTACCTTCACGCGAATCACATGCATCCTGTTGTTTTTTGCTTCATGTGCCTATTCCGCAAAGGCCCAGCTTAAAATAGACTACGGAAAAAGCTTCGTCAATATCACCAAAGGATTGAACGGAGGTACTATTGAACCCGGTGATATCCTGGAAATTAGGGCCACGTTTGTTTTAGGCGGCAGCGGGGTAAATGACTACGCGGATAGTTGCGCTTTTTTTGATATGATTCCGGTCAACACCACATATGTTGCAGGGTCGCTGTCCATTCTCACCAATGAAGGAAAGGTTTATAAAAATTTTACTGATGCAGCCGGAGACGACGCGGGCTGGGTATTCGGCAGTTTGGTTACCATTAACATGGGGTTCAACAATGCCCCTACGGCCACCGCTTTTCGCCGGGGACGTATCAAATATAACGACAAGCCATCGTTTTATGGAAGCACCTGTATCCTTGTAGCCAGTTACCAGGTGAAAGTAACAGGCACATATGGAACTATGATTAGTCTGGGCGGTGGATCCATTTCATATTTACCCCACCAGGCAGGCGGAACGCTGACCTCCATCCTCTTTCCGAAGGATTCGGTGATGATATCCCAGAATCTCGGTATCTGTACGAATACTTCGAACACTAACGCCATCCTTTCAGAGTTCGGCGGAACCTTTGGCTCCGGTAAGGCAAAGAACAGGGGGCCTTCCTCAAAAATTTCAAATAATTACACATATGATGTGTTCGGTGCCAATACGCCGAATGACTATTTCTATAATATTTCCAACAACACAAGTACCGGAGGCATTGGATACACAACGCTGAACACCTGGCCGATTCCGGATGCGGCCATTCCGCCTACTGCCCAAACACACCGTGTATTTGGGATATGGGATATTATCGGTGACCACACGGGAGCACTCAATCCTTTGCTTGGTAATCCGGCGGCTGATACAGTGAACAGCACGGGAGGCTACATGGCGGTCATCAACTCTTCATATAAGCCTGGCATAACATTTCTTGATACGCTGAATAATCTTTGTCCGAATACCTATTATCAATACGATGCATGGTTCAGAAATATTTGTTCCCGGTGTGCCTGCGACTCCAACGGGCATCCTCCAGGCACGGCAGGCTATATTCCTACGGGTGCCGGGGACTCATCCGGGGTACACCCAAACCTTACTTTTAATGTAAACGGATTTGACTATTACAGTACGGGAAATTTGTTATATACCGGACAATGGATCAATAAAGGCTTTACCTACTTAACCGGCCCGGCGCAAACCAGCATGATTATTTATATTCGGAATAATGCACCCGGCGGGGGGGGTAACGACTGGGCCCTGGACGATATCGGAGTTGCCACATGTACACCCAATATTGCGCTTAATCCAAATAAGCCCGATACCCTTTGCAGGGGATCAGACGACACGGTACGGTTTAAGGTCAGTGCTTTCTTTCCTAATTATACCGAATGGAAATTAGTGAAGAGCATTGATGGCGGCCTTACCTGGATTTCTCCCGGTATTGATACGCTTGGGATGGCTCCCACGGGCTCTTCTACTCCGGTTTATAATCCGGCAACCTCATTATATGAATACACTGTGACCCGTTATTATCGTTTAAATAATGTAGACACGACAATTATTTATCGTCTTACCGTTGCCTCTACTGTGGGTAACCTGACTAACGTCAATTGTAATTTTATTTCTTCTTCCCCGATGATCGTGCGCACTGTAAATTGTTTGGTTGTACTCCCCACAGGTATCGTGCTCAAAGGCAGCCTGAATAACGGATATGCACAATTGCAATGGATCAGCACGGAGGAAACGGGATCTATCCAGTATACAGTTGAGCGAAGTGATAATGGCGGCACGCAATTCAGATCCGTGGGTACCGTTCCTGGCACTGCACCCAGCGGTGGCGGAGCAAGTTATCAGTTCCAGGATCCGCAGCCGGTGGCCGGACAAGTCTTTTACCGCATCCGTATAAATGACCTGCAATACCAGACTTACAGTAAGGTCATTTTGTTGAGCAGCCAGGATATCCCGCTGCAAATAAGCGGACTCATGAACCCTTTCTACAGTTCTGTTTCATTCAACATGACTGTTCCGGAAGATCATGATATCGTCCTGAGCTTTTATGATGCCTACGGCAGATTGCTTACGAGGGAATTTCAGACAACATACAAAGGTTTGAATCATATAGATCTTAATCATTTGGGAAGCCTTCAGAGTGGAATGTACGTGCTCCAGGTAATATACAACGGGCAAATGATTACCAGACAATTGGTTAAAATGCCGGAATAAAAAAGGTTGATGGTTGATGGTGGATGGTTGATGGATTTTCATTGTGAACTCGCCCCTGATATCCATCCACCATCAATTATCAACCATCAACCAGAACTATTAAGCAAGTAGAAATGGTTAGGTCATAAAAGCCGGACGAATATATAAGAAAATGATTTGTTAAAAAAATTATTCGTCATTTCAGTTGCTGTTCCAACGATTTTTAAGGCAGATACAGGATAAACCATTATATCTGTTATTTTCGCGGTATGTGGGCCGTTTGCAAAAAAGAATTCAGACAGTTTTTCAGCAGTTTAACCGGCTACATCGCCATCATAGTCTTCCTGCTCATCACCGGCCTCCTCCTTTTTGTATTTCCCGATACGAGCATCCTGGATTTCGGGTATGCCAGCCTGGAGAAATTCTTTGACCTCGCTCCTTGGGTGCTCCTTTTATTGATTCCTGCGATCAGCATGCGCAGTTTTTCTGAGGAATTCAGGAGTGGAACTTTTGAGATTCTGCAATCCAAACCGCTTACCTCCTGGCAGATGGTTAATGGTAAGTACCTCGCAGCGCTGCTGGTGATAGGCATCGCCCTGATACCTACCTGGATTTATTTTTTTTCTGTTCAGCATCTGGCCGCACAATCGGGCATGGATATGGGAGCCACGCTGGGCGCATATATTGGCCTATTCCTGCTGACTGCTGTATTTGCAGCCATCGCGCTTTGCTGCAGCAGTTTTACGAATAATGCCATTGCTGCTTTCATAATCTCGGGTTTCGCCTGTTTCCTGATTTATGCAGGCTTTCATGCCATCAGCAGCATTTCTTCATTCCCGGCCGGAGCGGATTATTATATTGACATGCTGGGTATTGATTTTCATTACCGTAATATGAGCCGCGGACTGCTCACAATGCGGGATCTGATTTATTTCATGAGTGTGATCCTGTTTTTCTTAACCATTACCAGGAATAACCTGCTTAAAAGATAGCCTGAAACATGCAAAAGACCTTCTCCTCCAAATCAGGCTGGTTCTATTTGCTGATCCTGCTGGTACTCATCAATATCATGGCCTCTTTTTGGCCATTGCGATTCGACTTGACGAGTGAAAAAAGATACACGCTGAGTGGGCCGGTAAAGAAAATGCTGCATCATATCCATGATGAGGTGGATGTTGATATTTACCTGCAGGGGAATCTGAAATCGGGGTTGCGAAAACTCCGGAACAGCACGGAAGCATTGTTGCAGGATTTTAATGATTATGCAGACGGCAATATTCAATATCGTTTTGTGGATCCTATTTCAGGTGGGAATGATTCCACCCGGGCGATGATCCTGGATTCCCTGGCCAGGATGGGCATTCAGCCCATGACGCAGGTTGCCCAGGCGAAAAAAGGAGAAGAACAAAGTCAGCGCCTGGTGATACCGGCGGCCATGGTAAAATACAGGGGGAGGGTTTTTCCGGTCGACCTGCTCAAAGGTGTCCAGCGCAGCCGGGAAGGTCAGTCTCCGGAACAACTTTATGTAAATGCAGAAACTCTCCTGGAATATAAATTTGCCAACGCCATGGAAAAGCTGGCCAGGGATTCGCTCCCTGCTATTGGCTATCTCCTGGGTAATGGGGAACCGCTTGACTTCAGTGTGTACGGCCTGATTCAATATTTGCGCGGAAATTACCGGTTTGGCATTGTGCGTTTGGACAGCCTTCCGGTCATTCCGGCCGGGGTTGATGCGCTAGTCATGGTTAAGCCCTCTCTGAAATTTACGGATGATGAAAAACTAAAACTCGACCAGTTCGTGATGCGCGGCGGAAGCCTGATTTGCATGATTGATAATTTATATGCTGAAACGGATAGCCTGAAAGCAGGCAACGAAGTTGTTGCTTATGACCGGGGACTTAATCTCGACGATCTGTTTTTTCATTATGGCGTTCGAATAAACCAGGATCTCGTGGAGGATATGCAAAATGCGAGCATCAATCTTGTGGTTGGTACCCGGGGTGGAAAGCCCCAGATGCAATTGTTACCCTGGCCTTACTATCCTTTACTGGACGGGAATCCATCCGATCCCATTTCAGATAATCTGGATCCGGTGTTTTCGCGGTTTGCCAATTCTATAGATACGATAAAAGCGCCCGGCATTATGAAATCTATTCTTTTGCAGAGTTCGCCGAATGCAAGGACCGTTTCAACACCGGCACTGATAACGCTGGAAAGCATCAAAACTGCTACTGATCCGAAGGATTTCAACCGGGCAAATATTCCGGTGGCCGTATTGCTGCAGGGAAAATTCAGTTCTTTATATGCCAACAGGGTATCTCCCGCAATGGAAGACAGCCTGGAAAATAATTACAGGCAACCCTTCCTGAAGTCCGGCGAAAAAACCGCAAGGGTGATCGTATGTGCAGATGCGGATGTTGCAATGA
>JANWIY010000055.1 GCA_025449645.1 Chitinophagaceae bacterium
CATCATTTCGTCATCATTTCGTCATCATTTCGTCGGATGCTCGTGACCGTGATGGCAGGTCATGCATTCAACGCTGGGCATCATTTCGCCTGTTTCGCCCTTGTTATAACTAAAGAATTTTTTATTGATCTTGGCAGTCATTTTATACATTTTCCGGGCAATGTTCTTTTCAGGTTTTTCATCACTTGCAAAATCCAGGTGATGATTGCTGCTGTCTTTGGAAGCAGCATGACAAAAATTGCATTTTACACCGAGCGCTTCTTTAAAATTATCCATCACTTTGCCCAGGTCCTGCATGCTGATTTTTTTCGGAAGCACTTTCAGGTTCTGAAACTTATGCTCTTCCGGTGGTTTGGTGGCTGCAATGCCTCCTATAATTGCAAGGGTTAAAATAACGGCAACGCCGGTTTTTCTGTTAAACATCATTTTGCCTGATTTTGATCCTAAGCTAAGAATTATTTCTGATTTGCTAAAAAGATTATTCATTGCCGTAAGGCTTTTTCCCGGCCTTCGTCCTGGCGGGGGCGCCTAGATTATTTGAACCGATTCTTTAATTTCAAAAAGCTTTTTTCGTAATAATTGTAAGACAGATAACTGACGACGAACAACAAAACCATGTTGATTGGAAAGCCATACCAGGGAATATTTTTATAGGTTGGCTCATGGGTGGTCATTGTAAATAATTGCTGCCAGATATAAATGCTGTAGGAGAGAATTCCGACTTTAGCCAGGATTTTATTGTTCAGAAACCGGAAAATAAAATCATTCGATTTTTCCAGGTTGCTCACAATAATTATCGCAATAAAAAACGGGCTCAGGTGGTTGAATCCTTCAATATTGTAATGATTGTGTATGAACATCGTAATGAGCAATAGGGAAATGTTTAAGAAGATTTTATATTTCCTGAAAAAGGCCATGGGGAGCATGTTCTTGAAATATAATATGGCGAAAAAGGACCCCGTCAGAATTCCGTCAAATTTGAGCAGAAATGCCAGGAAATCATAAAGATGGGTTTGGAGAAGGTAAATATTGTGTTTGCAGATAAAAATGGCGATGGGCACGGTAACAAGGAGGACCGGAATTAACCAGCAATAGAATTTCAGGTTCTTTTTTAATATGGAGGGAAAGATCAGGTAGAATTGTTCTTCGATGGAGAGAGACCAGTAGTGCTCGGTGTACCAGTTGATCCTGAAATAAGAAAAATCCATCACATAAAAAATAGCGCCTATGAAACCCAGCACAGGAATCTGCAAATGCAAGGCATAGTTTAGTATAAGAACGACAAGAATATACAAATAAGCTACAGGGAAGATGCGCAGGAACCGGCGGATGTAAAAATTCTTCATCGAAATGGTTCCGGTCTTTATTCTTTCCTTTAGCAGCAGAGTGGTTATCAGGAATCCGCTGATCACAAAAAAAATATAAACGCCCAGGCTGCCGTTAAAAAAAAACTGGAGCAAACTGGAATCTATCCGGGCGCAGGTGTGCCCGATAACAACCAATAATATTGAAACACCACGCAAACCATCCAGCGAAGGCAAATGAGAGGACTTTAGCAGTTCGGGAATCTGGGTGATATCTTTAGAATATCCTCTGTATAGCTTTTTAAGCATGTTTGTCAAAAATTGGCCGGATCATGATCCGGCTACGTATTTTCATTAAAATCCCAATGGTTTGAGCCCAAACTAATTAAAATTTTTCAAAGCCTGTAATCAGCCCCGGTTTAAGAATTCAGAAGACTTTTAAAACTATCCTGTAAGGCAACCCTCAGATTGATTATTTCCCTTACATTACACCCCTTTTATGCTGAAAAAACAGGCTGCAATAGGATTTATTTTCATCACCCTCCTTATAGATGTTATCGGTTGGGGGCTGATCATACCCGTTATGCCCCAGCTTATTTCCGGTCTGAAGCATATCCCGGTGAATCAGGCGAGCAGGGAAGGAGGGTGGCTGCTTTTTGTGTATGCGCTTATGCAGTTCGTCTGCGCTCCGATCCTCGGTAACCTGAGTGATCAGTATGGCAGGCGTCCGGTGCTTCTTTTTTCTTTATTCGGGTTCGGGGTAGATTATATTTTTATGGGCTTTGCACCAACTTTCGGCTGGTTGTTTCTGGGAAGAAGTATTTCGGGAATTACCGGAGCCAGCTGGACTACGGCCACGGCCTACATCGCGGATATCAGCGATGAAAAAACGCGGGCAAAAAATTTTGGTTTGATCGGTGCTGCTTTTGGATTGGGTTTTATTATCGGGCCCGCCATTGGCGGATTATTGAGCGGATGGGGCGTGAGGGCACCTTTTTATGCGGCAGCGATCCTATCACTGATTAACTGGTTATACGGATACTTTGTACTGCCTGAATCCCTGAGTATCGAACACCGGCGCCCGTTCAGTTGGAAAAGGGCCAATCCGCTCGGATCCCTGATGCATCTGAAAAAATATCCTGCGCTCGGGGGACTGATCCTTGCCCTTGCCCTCGTATACCTTGGTTCCCATGCTGTCCAAAGCAACTGGAGTTATTTTACGATGTACCGATTTAAATGGACAGCCAAAACGGTGGGCATTTCCCTGGCTGTGGTCGGCGTTTTGGTCGGTTCTGTGCAGGCTGGCCTGATCCGTGTGATCACACCGAGAATCGGGAATATAAAAAGTATTTACCTCGGATTATTGCTTTACGCTGCCGGAATGTTTCTTTTTGCCTTTGCCAACCAAAGCTGGATGATGTTTGTGTTCCTGATTCCTTATTGCCTGGGTGGTATTTCAGGGCCGGCCATGCAGGCCATCATGTCGGGAAACGTTCCTCCGAATGCGCAGGGTGAATTACAAGGTGCACTTACCAGTGTGATGAGCCTGACCGCTATTGCAGGTCCTTTGCTCATGACCAATCTGTTTGCTTATTTCACCAGCGTACAGGCGCCACTGTTATTTCCCGGTGCACCATTTCTTTTGGGGGGTTTGTTGATGTTATCCAGCAGCTTTGTTGCATATTATAGTTTAAAACAGAATTGATAATCCGGATTTTCTGCGTATCTTTGCAGCGTTAAGTTGATAGGCATTTAGTAAGTGAACAACATTCTGCTACGCAATCTTCAGTACGGTTAGTTAGTCTTCTTTACTCCTGCTTTTTGTCAGCTTGTATTTTTATCATTTAATCTTTTATTTTAAGTATGAACATTTATGTTTCAAATTTAAGCTTCAACGTAACCGATGAAGACTTAAACGAGTATTTTGCAGAGTACGGTGAGGTCTCATCTGCTAAAGTTATTCTTGACAAATTCACGCAGAAATCACGTGGATTTGCATTTGTTGAAATGTCAGATGAAGAAGCTGCAAAAAAAGCAATCCAGGAACTGGACGGCGCTTCTGTAGATGGCAGAACAATTAATGTGTCTGTCGCCAAACCCCGCGAAGAACGCACAGGCGGCGGCGGCGGTAACAGAAATGCTGGCGGCGGTGGTAATTTCCAGAAAAGAAATAACTACAGCAATAGCAGATATTAATCGCTTTTAAGAAAAAATAGCCATTGATGTGGATATCCTCTATTGTCAATGGCTATTTTGTTTAAACGTCGCTGGTCGTCATCTGTTTACCAATGACCTCTCCTCCATCTCCAGCCGTTTCCGTGACCTTCCCAATGACCTTCATGCCATGCTCTCCCGACCCTCGGGCGTTCCCAATGGCCAGCCCGCCATTGATAGCTCCCTCCAAGCCATATCCAATCACCTCCGATCCATACGTAATCTGGCCCCGGTGCAATGGGCCTTGTATACACAACGTCTGCTGGTCTGGTTCCTACTACTTCTGCACTGCAGCCGGCCAGGGCGAATATCACGCCTGCGCATGCGGCCATTAACCATTTTTTCATTTTGCTTTTATTTTATTGTCCAGATTGTCATAAGCAAAATCTGTTCTCTTTTCAAATTTAAAAGTAAAAATTAAAAATTAAAAAGTTGGTAATCATTCAATTAGCTGAATATTTATCAAACCCCAATTTTTAATTTCTAATTTTTAATTTTCAATTAACTCTCATTTTGCGTATGCCTTTCCCCACACGATTTGCCAAAATTGGACGCAAACCATCCGTGATATCCTTAATTTGTAATAATTTTAATGAATGATCAGTGAAGCCGGGCCAGCCCCCCTGTTAACGGCCAAGGATTTTGTTACCGACCAGGAAGTGCGCTGGTGCCCCGGATGCGGCGATTATTCCATCCTTGCACAGTTTCAGAAAGTGATGCCCCAGATAGGTGTTCCACGAGAAGATATCGTGATCATTTCCGGCATTGGATGCAGCAGCCGGTTTCCTTATTATATGAATGTATATGGCATGCATTCCATACACGGAAGGGCCACTGCCATTGCTTCGGGCCTTAAGGCAACCCGCCCCGAGCTGAGCGTGTGGATCGTAACAGGAGACGGCGATTCGCTTAGTATTGGAGGTAACCACACCATACATTTGCTCCGGCGCAATTTTGATGTTAATGTTCTTTTATTCAATAATCAGATTTACGGTCTCACCAAGGGTCAGTATTCCCCCACTTCAGAAACAGACAAGCTGACCAAGTCAACCCCATATGGCAGTATTGACCATCCCTTTAATCCATTGGCCCTGGCAATGGGTGCGGATGCCAGCTTCGTGGCCCGCAGCATGGACCGGGATCCGAAACACCTGCAGCAAATGATGTTGCGCAGCCACCAGCATAAGGGTTCTTCGTTCCTGGAGATCTATCAAAACTGCAATATATTCAACGACGGTGCTTTTGAAATATTTACGGAGAAAGGATCAAGACCCGCAGAAACAATTTTCCTTGAACAGGGAAAGCCTTTGATATTCGGAGCCGCACGAAACAAGGGCATAAAGCTCAATGGACTTCGGCCTGTTGTGGTTGAGCTGGGTAATGGCGTGCGGGAGGAAGAGCTGTGGATCCATGATGAAACGGATTTTTATAAAGCTCAGATACTGGTCAGAATGTTTGATGATCCGGCAATGGACGCGCATTTGCCCAGGCCTTTCGGCGTATTTTTTGAAAGGCAAAGACCCTGCTATGAGGATCTGATGAAACTGCAGATCGAAGAAGTGATCGCGTCCAAGGGTAAGGGCGACCTGAACAAACTGCTCAGGGGATACGAAACCTGGACCATTCCCTCCTAAGGTTTAAAAGCGCTGCGAAGCCATCTCATGGTTTCCAAAGAACACGATTCAAGCCCGCTTCCGATAAATATAAAAGCCCCAACGAACCGGGGCCTTTTTTGGTTGTTTCACGGAGAAATGACTTGTATAAAAATGCCGGCGATAAACATCGCCGGCCTGAGCTTACCTCTGAAACCACAAAAAGAAATCGTTAATGCCCATCGTTATGCTATATTATGAGGACGAGGCCGGGTTAGCATGTTGTTATTCGAAAATAAAGCCAGGGGAGATTGGAGATTTATCCGCAGGAGTGCCGGATCACAGAATCTACAGGGTATGGAAAAACCAAATTCATTGATGAACAGAGAGGGTATCGGGAAAAACTTGAAAACCGGAAATTGGACGGGGACGGTTCGGTTAAAATGCCGGGAAAGAAAAATGGCGGACTAAAAGTAACTACAAGTTTTCTATTAGCAAAGCGTTTTTTTTAAATTCAGGAAAAACCCGCGACGCCGTCAGCAGCATAGGTTTCCATCACTTTGTCCGCTTTTTCGAATGTTTTATTTCTTTTGTAATTGTACCACCATTTGGGGCATGTTTTCTTGAAGAAGGTATCCAGCCAGCGCATGCCGAACAGGTTCCAGGCCCCTTTTAATTTACCCGGAAGCCCGGATTGCATTGCGCGCAGGCTCATGGCGAAGCCACTTTCTATATATTCCATATGGTGCCAGTAGCCCGCAGGCATAAACAGGGTGTCGCCATGGTCGAGGATCAGGTCGTAACCCTTTGCCAGGCGGAGAGCAGGGTAATTTTCGGGATCGAGCTTATTGTTGATACTATCATAATATCGCTCGAAGTTCACCAGGCTGAGAACTTCCCAGGGCTTCCTGTATAGTTTTTCCTGTTCTTCAAAAGGAAAGAGCAGCACCCGCTTCTTGCCGAGGAATTGAGTATGAAATATATGTGACAGATCAATATCGAAATGCATGTGGGTGACAGACCCCTGACCACCGGTGAATAGCATCGGATATTTTTTGACAAACCCTTTACTGTATTGCTCTGGCCAGGTAAAATCACTGATAATCTGGGGCGCATGGTCGAACAGGTTAAATAAAAAAATACGCCATTCCGCCGGGCCCTTCCGGATCATATCAATGTATTCTCCAAACTTCATATAGTCATCTGCTTTGTTCACAGGCGTATACGCGTCGCTCTTGACATTATTAAACACGCCCACCTTCACCTCACCCACTACAGCTTTAAAGAAATCCCAGTTCCACTTATTATATGCAGGCCATTTTCGCGAGAGGCCGGTTATCACCAGCGGTTTAAAAGGCTTGTAATAATTTTGTTTGAAATCCTCTGCTGAAATCCTTTCTACCCTGTCTACTGCCTGTAACAGCATATCTCCGGTTTCCTGTAAAAATAATGTAAAGGTTTAACTCGGTTGGAGTGCCCGGCATGGCTTTTTCATAAATTGCTTTATGCTTCTGACCTTACATCCGCATAATCCCCAACAAAGGAATGTTAAAATCATTGTGGATTGCCTTTTATCCGGGGGCGTGATTATTTATCCTACAGACACGATCTATGGGCTGGGCTGTGACATCTTTCAACATAGAGCCATTGACCGGATCTGTCAGATAAAACAGATCAATCCTGAGAAAGCGCAACTTTCATTTGTGTGTTACGATCTCAGTGACCTGAGCAACTACACAAAGAGCATATCCACGCCATTGTACCGCGTTTTGAAAAATCATTTACCCGGAGCCTACACTTTTATACTGCCTGCCAGCAGGGAAGTGCCTAAAATACTTAAGAGCCGCAAAAACACCATTGGCCTCCGTGTGCCAGATAACCTGATTGCGCGCACCATTGTAAAGGAACTTGGTCATCCTGTTCTCAGTACCTCGCTGCCGGGAGCGAATGTGGAAGAATATACCGATCCCCAAATTATTTATGAGCATTTTAAGACACAGGTTGACATTGTCATTGATGGCGGTCCGGGCCATACCATTCCTTCCACTATCATTGATTACACATCGGGGGAAGCCGTCATGCTGCGAAAAGGCGCGGGGGAATGGGTAGATGCCTAGGGGTCACCATGGTTAATTGATAATTCTCCACTATCAACCGTCAATTGTCCAGGCAAAATATGAAAGCTATGGCGGTGGTGAGCACACAATCCGTGCTCTTCAATACTTCTGCGATGTTCCGGCGTACCATATCCCTTGTTATCGTACCAGTTATAGTGCGGAAATTCTTTGTGCAGGCGCTGCATGAATTCATCGCGGTAGGTTTTTGCCAGTATGCTCGCGGCAGCAATGGAAGCATATTTGCCGTCTCCTCTGATCACACAGAGATGCGGGATTTTCTTATAGGCCGTGAAGATAGGCCCATCGATCAGCAGGAATTCAGGAGGGTCTTTTAGTTTTTTCAGTGCCAGATGCATAGCCTTAAAAGAAGCACGAAGGATATTGATGCGGTCAATTTCCTGATTGCTCACATGTGCAACGGAGAAATCAAGTGCGTGGATCTCTATAAAGGCTCTCAATTCTATTCTTATTTCAGGAGGGACCTGTTTTGAATCATTCAATAACGGATGATAGAAATCACCCGGAAGTACCACCGCTGCTGCAAATACAGGCCCCGCATAACAACCGCGGCCCGCTTCGTCGCAGCCGGCTTCGCGCAAAGAAGGATGATGGAAGGCCTTGAGCAAAAAAAATCTTTGACCAAAAATAAAGGAATGAAGCGTTTTGGCGGCTTAATCAACCAAATAGTTATCTACATGCGGGTATGAATGAATTATTTTTGCCCAATGCGCATATGGAAGACCGGCTCTGCCAACCGGGCTATTGGCCTTTGGGTTCTAGGAGGAACCTGCATGTTAGTGATTCAGGTCATGCTGGGCGGCATAACCCGGCTGACTGGTTCAGGCCTTTCCATTACTGAGTGGGAGCTGTTTACCGGAGTGGTTCCTCCGATGAATCACCAGCAATGGTTATTGGAATTCGCGAAATACAGGCAAACACCACAGTATCATTTGCTGAATGCCGGTTTTAGCCTTTCTGATTTCAAATTTATTTTTTTCTGGGAATGGTTTCATCGTTTATGGGGCAGACTGGTCGGCCTGGTATTTATCGTAGGGTTTACTTTCCTCCTGCTTAAGAGAAAAATGAAAACGGACATGATCCGTCCACTCCTGATCCTTTTTTTGCTTGGCGCCCTTCAGGGGCTGATAGGCTGGATTATGGTGATTAGCGGGTTGACTGGCGATGCTCTTTATGTGGAACCTGCGAAACTTGCACTTCATTTTGTTTTTGCTATGGGCCTGATCTCATACGCATTTTGGTTTTCCTTACACCTTTTGTTTCCGGTAACGCGCATCCGTAATGCCCGTGGTTTACGCAGGTTCTCAGTGGTGCTGGTAGTCATGATCTTTATTCAAATGATTTATGGAGGCCTGATGGCGGGTAATAAGGCGGCGGCTGCCGCGCCTACCTGGCCAACGATTAACGGGGATTGGGTCCCTGGAAGTTTATTCAGGAATTCTCACTGGTGGCTCAACCTGGTTGGTAATAATATTTTTATCCAGTTCATCCATCGCGGACTTGCTTACCTGATCTCCCTGGGCATCCTGATCTGGACTTTCAGACTTTTTTCTTCGGGGCTCCTTCGTTATGAACGAACGAAACTGCTTGCGCCATTGGGACTGGTATGCCTTCAGGTTCTACTCGGTATCCTTGCAGTATTATTGAGTCCCGGCATCATCGCAAACCACTGGGGTTTTTTCGATTGGATCGCCCTGCTTCACCAGCTTACGGGCATGCTTTTATTGCTGAGCCTGATCTATGCGGTTTATATGTTGAGACCGGGCCGCCTGAAATAATTTTCCATCTGGCTTTCCGTTAATAAATGCATTCGGAAAGGGGCTATCGCCGGTTTTGACCTAAATTCATAAAAATCCAGGAAGTTCATGATCAATTACCTGAAATCTGTTTATTATTCTTTTCCGGTTCAACTGGTCATTCTCTACTTCAAGAAATTTCAGGTATTGCTGATTTTCTGGTATGTACTTTTCTCCACATTTCATGGCGGATTCATGCATTCTTTCGGGGCTGACGCTTTATTTATGGCGCCTGAATACCTGAACAATGTAAATGCACTCAGCGCAGGAATTGTCGGTGCCGGCCTCGGGGCTTTTATTATAAGCTGGAACGTGACCACGTTCATACTTTTCAGCCGGCATTTTCGATTCCTTGCAACGACAAGCCGGCCATTTCTAAAATATTGTACTAATAATTTTATTCTTCCGGCTTGCCTGCTGATCGATTATTTTATTCAGGCTGTTGAATTCGATAGAACAAAAGAGTTAATGACCAATGGAGAAATTGCATGGATGATTGCAGGGTTTCTCACGGGATTTTTTTTGGTGATCGGACTTTCCATGCTATATTTTTTTGAAGCCGACCGTTCCATCATCCGGAAGATGACGCCCCTGATCACAAATCCGAAATTATTCAAATCGCAGTTCAGGTCGAAGGATATGCAGCTGAATGCCAGCCGCCTCATAAGAGTGGAATGGTATCTCAACAGCCCTTTATCCGTAAGACCGGTACGGGATGTATCGCATTACAGTAAGGAATTTATTGAAAGGATTTTCAGCAGACACCATTTCGCTGCAATTCTTTCCATATTTCTGGCATTCCTGGTGTTGGTTGTGGTGGGATTTTTTATGGATGAACCGTTTTTCCAGCTGCCGGCAGCAGCCAGTATTTTTCTTTTCTTTTCCATCCTGATTTCTTTATCCGGCGCCTTCTCGTATTTCCTGCAAAGCTGGAGCATCCCTTTCCTGGTTGCCCTTTTCCTGGTCCTGAATCTTCTTTATCGATATGACGTGATCGATCCCACCAACAAAGCCTATGGTTTGAATTACACGAATCGTGCAGATCGTCCCATTTATGACCGTGATCATCTGCTTGCGCTTTGTTCGCCCGATAAGGTTCACCGGGATGAATTGCAGATGCTTGAAATCCTGGAGAAGTGGAAGAAAAAGCAAACCGAACAAAAACCATTGATGCTCATCATTAACACCAGCGGAGGGGGCAACCGGAGCGCAGCATTTACCATGAATGTGCTGCAGAAGCTGGATGCGCAGATGGGAGGAAAGCTAATGGAAAAAACCTTTCTGATCACTGGTGCGTCCGGGGGCATGTTTGGTGCAGCTTATTTCCGCGCATTGACCCGGATGAAAGAGAGTGATCGGGGCATCAATCTTCAGGATCATAAATACACCGATGCCATTTCGGAGGATCTGCTAAACCCGCTCTTTTCTTCCTTTGTCGCCCGTGACCTTGCTTCGCCTGCCCAAAAATTCAGGGTGGGTAAATATGAATACATAAAAGACAGGGGCTACGCGTTCGAGCAAAAACTGAATATCAATACCAAAGGTGTCCTGGACCGGCAATTACGTGATATTGGCCCGGACGAAAAAGAAGCGCGCATCCCGCTGATGCTTTTGAGTTCTGTGATCACGCGGGACAGTCGCACGATGCTCATCAGCAGCCAGCCAATCAGTTTTCTCATGCGTCCGGTATACGACAGCACCAGGATCATGGCCATGGATCCGGACGCGGTGGATTTCAGCAGCTTTCTTTACAGGCAGGATCCGATGAATATCCGCTTGCTGACTGCGCTGCGCATGAACGCTACTTTCCCTTATGTGCTGCCCAATGTATGGCTGCCTACAAATCCCGTAATAGACGTGATGGACGCAGGATTCCGTGACAATTTCGGCGAGCAGCTGGCAATCCGGTTTTTGCGCGTATTCCGGGATTGGATCCTGCAAAATACCAGGGGCGTCGTTCTGATCCAGATCCGCGACCGAAAGATCGGTGGATGGGAAAGTCCTTTTGAATCGAAGGACATCACCGAAATCATCACCAAGCCGGTGTTATTGCTTCAGTACAACTGGTATAAAATGCAGGAATATAACCAGGATGATTTACTGAGTGTTTTTGAAGGATTGATGGGTGATCATTTTTATAAAATGACTTTTCAGTATGAACCGAAGAAGGCTAATGAAGGCGTCGCCCTCAATTTTCATCTCACCCGCCAGGAAAAACTGGATGTTGCCAATGCATTGGATTTGCCTGTCAATCAGGAAATGTTTAAGAAGGTGGATTCGTTAGTCAACCCCTGAAAAGTAGTTGACGGTTGACAGTAATAACCGACAACCGTCAACTGTCAACCCCATTCCCCGGCCGCAATAACTGAAAACAATTCTTTATTACCCTGATATCAAATTCTGCACTGGTTTCTTTCGGATCGCCATCAATATGAAGCGGGGCATTTTCAGGATTGCGAATGCTGAACCGGTCCGTTTGCAAATAAAGAATATTTTTATTTTTCGCGTAGGCCGAAGCAGATTGGAGCGCATTGATACCCGAGAGCTGATGCAGGACCGAAAAAGGCAATAAGAGCTTATTCATTTTTTTCACGATCACAATATCCAGCAGACCGTCGTTCAGGCTGGCTTTGGGAGCAATGGTAAAATGATTTCCAAACTGGTTGCTGTTGGCAACACTGATAAAAAAAGCCTCCGTTTTTAATACCCCGTCATTTAGTTTGATTTCAAATGGGTAGGGTTTGGCCTTAAAAAAATGAATGGTCGATACCTTGATATAGGTTTGAAGTCCCCGCTTTTTCTTTCTGGCAAATTCGTGCGCTACCAGTGCATCAAATCCAATTCCGCAAAGCATGCAGGAAAAGTCATCATTTATGTAGAATGCATCGGTACCGTAAGCCATTCCCTTGAAAATGACATCGAGCGCCCTTCCGGTTTGTTTCGGGATCCTGGCAGCAAAAGCAAGCCCGTTCCCCGAACCCATAGGAAGAATCCCCACGCGCACCCTGACTCCCCTCAGGGCTTTGACCACCGCATTCACCGTTCCGTCACCACCGCAAATAACAACATCGGAAATATGCTCATCTTTTACACGCCTTCTCAGGAAATCATAATCTCCATCCGCCTTCGTGCTCAGCATTTCAAAGTCGATCCCCGCTTCCTTTGTTTTCCTGGAGATCAACGCCTTCACATGTGCCTTTTTTTTTGTTCCCGAAATTGGATTGATGAGATAAATGATTTTTCTGTCCATCAATGCAAGTTCAGCTAAATCACCCTTTTTTTTATGAATAATTATTGAAGGCGGAAATCCGGATCCGCCTGTAAATCACATTTTGGCTTCAGATAGCAGCTCAAAAAGTTAAGATGCCTGAATTGACTCCTTGCTGGCCGGGCTGAGCTGCAGGATCAGAACATTCAATTGATTTGTAACTGCCAAAAAGTATTTTATGGTAATTACTCTTCCCGATGGAATAATGGCCTAAGTTTCCGAACTTGGCTTTCTTCTTAACGGGCAGCTGCCAAAATCAATACGATGACTCCTCCAAAACAACGATTTCTCGCCCTGGATGTATTCCGGGGAATGACCATCTGCTTCATGATCATTGTAAATACTTCCGGAAGCCAGTTCAGCTATGCTCCGCTCGAACATGCGCGATGGAATGGATTCACGCCGACCGACCTGGTATTTCCTTCCTTTCTCTTTGCCGTAGGTAATGCCATGAGTTTTGTGATGCGCGGATGGGATACATTAAGCCAAACCCAGGTACTGTCTAAGATTTTTAAACGGACCCTGATTATTTTCCTGTGCGGTTTTTTATTGTATTGGTTTCCTTTTTTTGAATTTAATGATGCCAATCATCTCGTGCTTTCTCCTTTTTCCCATACCCGCATCATGGGCGTTCTGCAAAGGATCGCTGTGGCTTATTGTTTAGCCTCCCTGCTCATTTATTATTTCAAACCCGGTACGGTGATCGCTGTTTCCATTTCCATTCTTCTATTGTACTGGGCTTTTTTGCTCATTGGCGGAGACATGCCCGATCCCTTTTCGATGACGGGCAACCTGGGTTACAAAATTGATGTGTGGCTGATGGGCAAAGACCACATGTATCACGGTGAAGGGATAGCTTTCGAGCCGGAAGGCTGGTTGAGTACCCTGCCTGCCATTGTTAACGTAACTTTTGGATATATGGTAGGCAAATTCCTTCAGGAGAAAGGAAAAACATTTGAGGGACTTGCTAAATTATTATTGCTGGGTTTTGCTTTTATCGTGATCGCTTATTTCTGGGACCTGGGATTCCCCATAAACAAGAAACTATGGACCAGTTCATTCGTCGTTTATACTGTTGGCCTGGATTGTGTGATCATATCTGCTATTATTTATGTGGTGGATTTCCTGGGAAAGACGCGATGGACAAAATTCTTTACTGTTTTCGGGAAGAATGCGCTGTTCATTTACCTCGTTTCTGAAGTAGGCTCTTCCGTGCTGAATATGATACAACCTCAACCTGATCAGGATCTGGTTTCCTGGTTATACAACAATATCTACCGGCATGCCGGTCTTTATTTCGGATCCTTATTATTTGCCGTTTCCTGGATGCTTTTCTGCTGGCTGGTCGGATTTTATTTGGATAAGAAGAAAATTTATATCAGGGTCTGAAAGGTGGATGGTAAATGGTGGATGGTGGATGGACTTTTATTTTGAATTCCTACCTCAGATCCATCTACCATCCACCATCTACCATTCACCTTTCATTCTCTTCCATAACCGGAAAAAAAACCATACCTTTGCACGTCGAAAAAATCGGCCGGCCAGCTTAAAGTAAGGATCATATGGAGATAAGGAATATTGCGATAATAGCTCATGTAGACCA